>CAIOJO010000209.1 GCA_903858635.1 uncultured Telmatospirillum sp.
CGATCGGAGCAATGGCCTCGGCATCGGCCTAACGGTGGTTCGCCGCACTGCCGACTTGCTCGGCCACCAAATCACGGTGCGGTCATGGCCGGGACGGGGATCGGTGTTCGCGGTCACCGTCGGGGGCTCGATCGACGAGGCCGGCGCATCCGGCTGAGGAGCCGACAACAATACTGGTGCGACCCCAATTTTGCCGGAATGACTGGAAATGGCCCGATCCGGCCGGCGCAGACACCCAGCGCTACGTCCGCTATCGAAAACCGGGCCAGCCAACGGAACGGCGATGATGGGCGCGAGGCTGCCGTAGGGTCCCGGCGCCCCCGGGTTTGGCCAGGAAGCGGCGATCCGCTTAGGGCGTTTCCCATCCCAACCCACTCTCCCTGACGGGGGCGAGGGCCAGTTCAGCGGCCGAGCACCCGGCGCACGGCGGCGCAGATCTTGTCGGCGGAGGGCGTGATGGCGTCTTCGAGGGGTTTGCTGAAGGGGGTCGGCACATCCGAGCGCGTCACCCGGACGATCGGCGCCCGCAGCCGGTCGAACCCCTCCTCGGCGACGATGGCGGCGATTTCCGAGGCGACGCCGCAGCTCAAATGGCCCTCGTCGACCACCACCAGGCGGCCGGTGCGCCCCACCGAATCGAGAATGGTGGCGTGGTCCAAGGGCACCAGCGTACGCGGATCGACCACCTCGGCTTCGATGCCGTCGGCGGCCAGCAGCTCGGCCGCGGCCAGGGCCGTGGTGACCGAGAACGAGGTGGCGACGATAGTGACGTCGCGGCCCGGCCGCTTGATGTCGGCCTGGCCGAAGGCGATGGCGTAGTCGCCGTCCGGCACCGGGCCTTCGGCACCCAGCAGCTTGGCGTGATCGATGAAGATGGTCGGGTTGTCGCTGCGGATCGCGGTGCGCAACAGGCCCTTGGCATCGGCCGGGCAGGATGGCATGACGATCTCGAGGCCGGGGGCGTTCCACAGCATCCCCTGCGGGCTGCCGCTGTGCTGGGCGGCACCGCCGCCGCGCAATCCGTGCAGCATGTGATAGACCACCGGCACCCGCAGCTGGCCGCCCGACATGTAATGGGCCACCGCCGCCTCGTTGATCAGGGGCGACCAGCCGACATAGACGAAACTGGCGGTGCCGACGTCGATGAAGGGACGCGCCCCGGCCATGGCGGCGCCGACCCCCAGGCTGACCAGGGCCGCCTCGGCGGTCGGCGGATCGAAGATGCGATCGGCAAAGGCCTCCCGGATCGGGTCCATCAAGCCGCGCTGCGGGCCCAGCCCCAGCACGGCGCTGCCGACGATGGCCACCCGCGGGTCTTCCTCCATGCTGAGGCGCAAGGCGTCGATGAGGGCGGCTGCGTAAGTCGTCACGGTCATCTGCTGCTCCTCGTCATCAGGCGAAAACGCCCTGCTCGGCCGTCTCCGGCAGCGGCAACGGGCTGTCGACGGCAAAGGTGATGGCCTGCTCGATCCGCCACCGTGCCGCTTGATCCTCGGCCACGATCTCGGACCGGGTCAGATGGCCCTCGGCCAACAGGTCCCGCACCGCCCGCAGCAGGGGATCATGGTGGCGAATCCACTCGGCATGGGCGCCGCCGATACTGTCGGGCTCCCAGGCCTGGGCCAGTTCGGTGACGGTGGCCAATTCCGGCCATAGCGGGTTGCTGCCCGGCCAGCGGTCGGTGAAGGCCTCGATGAAGACCGGTCCGTCGCCGGCCAGGCAGTGTTGCCGCGCCTCCACCGTGGCGCGATAGACGGCGGCCATGTCGGTGCCGTCGACCACCTTGGTCGGGATGCCATAGGCGGCGGGCAGCCGGCAGAAGCTGTCGGTGGCGGTGATCGCCGTCGGGTAGCCGCCGCCTTGCATGCCGACCGCCCCGGCCGAGTTGTTCTCGCAGATATAGACCACCGGCAGCTTCCACAGCGCTGCCATGTTGAAGGCCTCGATGACGACCCCTTCCTCGAGCGCTCCGTCGCCGAAGAAGGCGGTTGCCACCCGGGCCTGGTGGTTGACCTTGATACCGAAGGCGGCGCCGGTGGCCAGCGAGGCGCAGCCGCCGACCACCGCCGAAGTGGACAGGAAGCCGCGGCTGGCATCGCAGATATGCAAGGTGCCGCCGCGCCCGCCGTTGAAGCCGGTGGCCCGGCCGAGGATTTCCGCCATGGCCCGGCCGGCATCAGCGCCGCGCCCGACGATATGCCCGTGGTTGCGATGGGTGGTCGAAATCAGATCGTCCTGGCCGAGCGCCTCGAGGACGGCGGCGCCGGTGGCCTCCTGGCCGATATAGATGTGGTAGTGGCTGACGAACCGGCCCTCGTTGTAGAGGCGAATCACCGCTTCCTCGAAATGCCGCATCAGCAGCATGCGGCGGAAGATCGAAAGGCTGGTTAGACGCCCCAGTGGCTCGGTCATGGCACACTCCTCGTCACGGTAACCCTCGCACCAGCTTCGCCACGATGCCGGCCAGTTGCCGCGCATCCGGCAGCACCAGGGCCTCGAGGGATCGGTTGAAAGGGATCGGAACATCGGCGGCGCCGACCCGCAGGACCGGCGCGTCGAGCCAATCGAAGGCTTCCTCGGTCAGCGCCGCGGCAATTTCGCCGGTTACCCCGTACTGGCGGTAGCCGCCATCGACCACCACCGCCCGCGAGGTCTTCTTCACCGATGCGACCAGCGTCGGCAGGTCGAGCGGCAGCAGGCTGCGAGGATCCACCACTTCGGCGGCGATGCCCTCGGCCGCCAGCGCCTCGGCCGCATCCAACGCCACCTGCACCATGCGCGACAGGGCGATGATGGTCACGTCGGTGCCGGGACGTTTGACCTCGGCCAAGCCGATCGGGATGACCAGCTCGCCCTCGGGAACCGGGCCCTTCCGGGTGTAGAGCATGCGGTCTTCGAAGAACACCACCGGGTTGTCGTCGCGAATCGCCGCCGCCATCAGCCCCTTGGCGTCCCACGGCGTCGACGGCATGACCACCTTCAGCCCCGGGATATGCGCCGCCCAGGCGTGCAGGCTCTGCGAATGCTGCGGCCCCAGGCTGGCCCCGATGCCGACCGCCGTGCGCAGAACCAGGGGCACCGAGAATTGGCCGGCCGACATGTAATGAACCTTGGCCGCCTGGTTGACCAGCTGGTCCATCACCAGGGTCATGAAGTCGCCGAACATCACCTCGAATACCGGACGCTGTCCGGTCATCGCGGCGCCGACGGCGATGCCGAAGGCGCCAGATTCCGAGATCGGCGTGTCGATCACCCGCTCGGCTCCGAATTCGCCCAGCAGCCCCGCGGTCTGCAGGAATACGCCGCCGGCCGCGCCGACATCCTCGCCCAGCAGGATGACCGCCGGATCGCGGCGCATCTCGCCGGCCAGCGCCGCCAACACCGCCGCGCGGTAATCGAGGATCGGCGGCTCAGGCATAGACCGCCCTCGCCAAATCTTCGGCGGCGGGTTCCGAGGCGGCCTTGGCCGCTTCGGCGGCAGCGGCGACGATGGCCTCGGCCTCGGCCTGCCAGGCGGCGATGCGGTCGGCGCCGGCCACCCCTGCCCCTTGCAGACGCGCCGCCAGGCGCAGGATCGGATCCTTGGCCCGCCAGGCGCGTGCCTCCTCGGCATCCTTGTAGTCCTGGCGGTCGCCGACATGGTGGCCGCCGTAGCGGTAGGTGGTACAGACCAGGAAGCTCGGTCCGTCGCCGCGGCGCCCGCGCGCCACCGCCCGCAGCGTCGCCTCGCGCACCGCCAGGACATCCATGCCGTCCACCGCCTCCGAGGGAATGTCGAAGACGGCGCCGCGGCCCGTCGGAGGCCCGCCCGCCGTCACGTCGTCGATCGCCGTGAACTCGCCATAGCCGTTGTTCTCGCACACGAACAGCACCGGCAGCCGCCACACGGCGGCCATGTTCATCACCTCGAACAGCAGCCCCTGATTGAGCGCCCCGTCGCCGAAGAAGCAGACCGCCACATCGCCGCGGCCGGCCCGCTTGGCCGACAGGGCGGCGCCGGTGGCAAGGGGAATGCCGCCGCCGACGATGCCGTTGGTGCCGAGATTGCCGTTCGCCGCATCGAACAGGTGCAACGAGCCGCTGCGCCCCATGCCGATGCCGCTGCGCCGGCCCATGATCTCGGCCATCATGCGGTCGACCGGCATGCCCTTGGCCAGGCAATGACCATGGCCGCGGTGATTGCTGGCGATCCAATCGCTGCGCCGCAGCACCGCGCAGACGCCGGTCGCCACCGCCTCCTGGCCGGCGCAGAGATGAACCAGACCGGGCACCAGGCCGCCGGCGAACAGCCGCCGCACCTGCTCCTCGAAGGCGCGGATCAGCTGCATGCTCTTCAGCAGCGCCACCGCCTCCTCGGCCGCGGGCAGCAGCGGTTCGGCCACGATGGCCGGTTTGGCGGTTTGTTTCTCGTTCATTCAAAGCTCACAGAAGCAACACGGACGGACACGGACAACCACGGACAGCAGCGCCGCAGGCTTCACCCTCTTTGTCTGACGAAATACCGGCGAGAGAACGCGGGATTGCCTGCGGCGCGTTTCTTGGTCCGTGTCCATCCGTGGTTGTCCGTGTTGCACTTCGCCCGACACCTCACGCGACCGTTGCCGGGCGAAATTCGCCTACTTGCGGGATCGCAAGGCGGCGGTCGCCGCCTGGTCGATCTGCAGGGTCCTGGCATCGATCACCACCTTGTACACGTCGCGCGCCGCCTGGACCGAGACCAGTTCGTTCTCGACGTCCTCGAGCACCATCGCCGGATCCCGTTCGGCCGGATTGCCGGCGCCGCCGCCGCCGCTGGAATGCTTGATCAGGATATCGCCCTCATGCACCGGCACCAAGCGGTGCGGCTTGACGCGGATATCCTCGCCGTCGCGGCGCAGATAGGTGCGACAGACCGGCGACGGCAGGCCACCGACGACGCCGCAGCCCATCACCTCGTCGCCGTCCGAGCTGCCGGTCGCCATCTGCCCGGCCGAGCCTTCGTTCACCGCTTCCCAATGGATGCCCGGCCCGCCGCGCCACCGGCCGGCCCCGGTGAAGTCGGCGACGAATTCGTATTTCAGCATGCGCCAGGGAATGCGCACTTCCATTTCCTCGACATTGCCGCGATGCGCCGCGCCCAGGGCGGTGAACGAGCTGCTGCCCTGATAGCCGTCGAAGCCCCAGGCGGCGCCGCCCGAGCCGTCGTAGTCGAAGGAGGTGCGCACATAGCGCTCGCCGTTGCGCGGATCGACGGCGAACACGTAGTCGCCGCGATGCTTGCCCCAGGCGGCGACGGCCCGGTGCGGCACCGCCTTGGACAAAGCCTCGACCACCGATTCCATGATCTGATTGCCGACATTGACCGGCGAGGCGCCAACCGTGTGCGGATACTGGCAATTGGTGACCGATCCGGAGGGCGCCACCACCTTGATCGCCGACATGGTTCCCTGGTTGTGGTAATCGGCCAGCGCCGGGTCCAGGTAGAGGATGGCGGCGGCGATGGCATTGCCGTAGGTGGCCGCATAGACGCTGTTGATGAAGCCCTTGCGCTGCCCGTCGCTCTCGGAGAAATCGAGGGTCATCTCGTCGCCCTTGACGGTGATCTCGACCCGCACCCAGACCTGCTCGTCGAGAACGGTGCCGTCGTCGTCGGTAGCCGCCTCGGCCTTGTAGACGCCGTCGGGGATCTTCCGGATTTCCTCCCGCACCGCCCGTTCGGTGCGTTTCAGCATCTCGTCGACACAAGCCAGGACGGTGCCCTTGCCATAGGCGTCGAGCAAGGCGGTCAGGCGCTTCTCGCACATCACGGTGGCGCCGATCATCGCCTGCAGGTCGATCCGCACGCCATCGGGGAAGCGCACATTGTTGAGAATCAGGTCGACCACGTCGGTCCGCTCACGGCCGCGGTCCCACACCTTGGTCGGCGGAATGCAGATGCCCTCGGCATGGATGTCGTAGCCGTTGGGGAAATAGCCGCCGGGGAACGAACCGCCGGTGTCCATCTGGTGGCCGCGGCACAGAGTGAAGAACAGCAGCTCGCCCTTATAGAAGATCGGCCGGAAGAAGCCCCAATCGGGCAGATGGCAGTTGTGGCCGCCGTGATAGGGATCATTGGTCAGGAAGACATCGCCGGGATGGATGTTGCCCTCGAATTTCTTGACCAGGTCCTGCACGGCGAAGGTGGTTCCCAGGAACTGCACCGGCAACCCGACCGGCACCGCGATGGTGGCGCCGTCGGCCCCCCAGATGCCCACCGAAAGGTCGTGCAATTGGCCGATCAGGTAGTTCTGCGCGGTGCGGTCCACCAGATGCCGCATCTCCCAGCAGATGGTCTGCATCGAGTGCCAGACGGTGGCGACGGTGGTGGCGTCGATCTTCGGCTTGCTGATCTTGCTGATCTTGGTCATCGGCTTTCTCCCGCCAATCCCTTCGTTTACTTCGTTCCCGTCATCCTCTCCCCCAGATACGAGGGAGCCATGGATTGCCGGGTCAAGCCCGGCAATGACGAGAAAAAGCGACTCTGCCCCGCGCCTCAGCGCCGCGTCAGAATGTAGTTCTTGAACTTGTCGACCGAGCAGACGAAGGCCTCGGGGATCACCACGGTGGTGGTGGTCTCTTCGATCACCGCGGGCCCGTGAATCACGTTGCCGGCCAACACCTTCTCACCGTCATAAACCGGCGTATCGACGTCGCGGCCCTTGAAGCGGCAGGTGCGGCGCCGCTTCAAGGCGGCTTTCGGGTCCTTGCCGCCCTTGCCGACACTGGGCAGGGCGAAGGGCGCGTTGGCGGTGGTCGCCTTCAGCCGCAGGGTCAGGATCTCCACCGGCTTCCACGGCATCTTGAAGGTGAACAGCTCCTCGTGCTTGCGGCCGAAGGCGGCGACCGCCGCCTCGACCTTCTTGGCGGTCAGCCGGCCGCCGGCCATGTCGATCTCGACCTCGTGGAACTGGCCGACATAACGCATGTCGATGCTGCGCTTCAGCGACACCTTCTTGGCCGACACCCCGTGCCGCTTGAACGAGGCCAGGGCCTCGGCCTCCAGCTGGTCGTAGACGACATTGAGGGAATCCAGATCGATATCGGCGGCACGCCCGACATAGGAGCGGGCGTAATCCTGCCCGATATCCATGGCGAACATGCCGAAGGCGCTGTACAGCGCCGCCACCGGCGGCACCACCACCTTGCGGATGCCAAGGGATTCGGCGATGAAGCCGGCATGGATCGGCCCGCCGCCGCCGCCGGCGATCATCACGCAGTCGCGCACGTCATGGCCGCGTTTGGTCGAGACCTCGGTGATCTTGTCGGCCATGTTGGCGTTGACCGTGCGGAAGATCGCCTCGGCGACATCCGACTCGCCGATTTCCAGGCGCTCCGCCAGCGGCCGCATGGACCGCCGCGAGGCTTCGATATCGACCTTCATCTCGCCGCCGAGGAAATAGTCGGCCGGCACGTAGCCCAGCAGCAGATTGGCGTCGGTGACGGTGGCGTCGGTGCCGCGGCCGTAGCAGGCCGGCCCCGGATCGGCCCCGGCGCTCTCCGGCCCGACCCGCAACAGGCCCAGGGTATCCATCTTGGCCATCGAGCCGCCCCCGGCGCCGATGCTGGCGATGTCGACCATCTTGATGGCGATCCGCTGGTCGCAGTCCCAATGCTCGGTGGTGGTCGGCACCTCGCCCCGGTTGACCATGCAGACGTCGAAGCTGGTGCCGCCCATATCGACCGACAACAAGGCCTCCTCGCCGAGGCTGCGGCCCAGATGGATGGCCCCCGACGGCGCCGCCGCCGGCCCCGAATGCAGCAGGAAGACCGGCCGGTGGATGCATTCGCGGATGTCCTGCACCAGGCCGTTGGCCAGCATCATCAGGAAGGTCCCGGTGAAGCCGGAATCCTTCAGCACGCCCTCGAGCGAGGTCAGATAGCGGGCCACCCGCGGCCCGACATAGGCACCCACCGCGGTGGTGTTGAAACGCTCGAACTCGCGCCACACCGGCAGCGTCTCATGCGAGGTGGTGACGAAGATATCGGGCGCCACCTCGTTGCAGATGGCGGCGGCGCGGCGCTCGTTGGCCGGGTTGATGTAGGAATGGAGGAAGCAGACGGCGATCGACTCGACCCCCTGGTCCTTCAGCGCGCCGACGGCGCCGGCGGTCTCGCGCTCGTCGAGGGGCGTCGTGATCTCGCCGGTATACAGCGTCCGTTCGTCGATGCCGAGGCGACGGCAGCGCGGAATCAGCGGGCGATTGGGCGGGATGAACATGTTGTAGAGCGACACATTGACCGGCTTGATGGCGCGGCGAATCTCCAGGATGTCGCGGAAGTTCTTGGTGGTCAGCATGCCGGTCTTGGCACCGCGCCCGGTCAGCAGGGTATTGGTCGCCAGCGTCGTGCCATGGACCAGGACTTCGATCTGACCGATGAATTCTTTCTCGCTTAGCTTGTAGAAGCGGGCCGCCTTGCGCATGGCGTCCATGAAGCCTTGCGAAGGGTCGGAGGGCGTGGTCGACGCCTTGAATTTCTGCAGAAAGCCCGTCTCATCCATCACCAGGCAGTCGGTAAACGTTCCGCCGACGTCGACGCAGACGCGCTTGCTCTTTCGCGACATGGATTTCCTCCCAGGCTGGCCGGATCGGCTTCTAGGCCGCTCTCCGCCACGTGTTTGGCCCGGTGGACAGCCGGACCCCACGTGTGTGTTGGAGCTCCCAGGTTATTCGTTCGCTATCGAAGCGTCAATCCGATTCAGGCGGGTTTCAATTGACAATTCGCTCGCTATCGAATGAAGTAGAGGGGCTCGAAGGCAGGCTGCCGAACGGGCGCAAAGCGCCGGAATCAAGGCGCCGATCAGGGAGGAGCATCATGCGCGCGACACGCCTCGTGGTTGCGTACGCCACCCTTATGCTTTTGGCGGGTGGAGCGCAGGCCGCCGACCATATCACCATCGGCTATTCGACCACCCTGACCGGCCCCTTGGCGGTCGAGGGCGAACAGATGGTCAACGCATTTTCCCTGGCCCTCGAGCATCTCGACAATAAGCTGGGCGGCTTGCCGGCCACCCTGGTGATCGCCGACGATCAGGCCAAGCCACAGGTCGGCGTGCAGAACGCCCACCGTCTGCTGGAGCGCGACAAGGCCGATCTGCTGGCCGGAATGCTGTTGTCCAATGTCACCGAGGCCATCCTCAATGCGGTGCTGCCGGAAGGCGCTGCCGTCATCGCCTCCGGCGGGGTGCCGGCGCCCTATGCCGGCAAGGACTGCAGCCGCAACTTCATCAGCACCTTCTGGAATACCGACACACCCTATGAGCAGATCGGCCTCTATCTGAAACGCCAAGGCATCAAGCGGCCTTACGTGATCGGCTTGAACGTGCAGCCGGGGCGCGATGCGTTGAACGGCTTCAAGCTCGGCATGGGGGGCGAGATGGCCGGCGAGACCTATACCCGGGTCGATCAATCCGAATTCGCCAGCGAACTGACCGATATCCGCCGTGTCGCACCGGACGCCGTGGTGTGGTTCAACCCGGGCGGCACCGGCATCGCCTTCCTCAAGCAATATGTCCAGGCCGGGCTGATCAACAGCGTGCCGCTCTACGGGATGACCATCCAGACCGACGAATCCAAGTTCCCGGCCTTGGGTGACGCGGCTATCGGGGTCAAATCGGTGGGCAATTGGAGCCCGGAGCTCGACAACGACAGCAACCGCCATTTCGTCGCCGCCTACCGGGCCAAATATGGCCGCCTGCCGACCACGCTGGGGGCCATGGCCTATGACAACGCCCTGTTGATCGACGCGGCGGTGCGGGCGGTGGGCGGCGATCTTTCGGACAAGGCCAAGCTGGTGGCGGCGGCCCGCCGCGCCGACTTCGCCTCGGTGCGCGGCAAGATCCGCTTCAACAACAACAACGTGCCGATCCAGAACTTCTATCTGAACGTCGTCGAGAAGGGGCCGGACGGCGTGTTGCGCAACAAGCTGGCGGCCACGGTGGCCAGCGAGGTGTCGGATCCGCACGCCAAGGACTGCCCGCTGACCTGGTAGCCGCGGCCATGTCGGCGGCGTTCGTCCTGGCGCAACTGCTCAACGGCCTGCAGCTGGGGCTGATGCTGTTCCTGCTGGCGGCCGGGCTGACCCTGATCTTCGGCATCATGGGGCTGGTCAACCTGGCCCATGGCTCGTTCTACATGATCGGGGCATTCGTCGCCGCCACCCTGCAGGCCTGGACCGGCCACTTCGCCCTGGCCCTGGCGGGCGGGGTCGGCGCCGCCATCATCCTCGGCATCGCCGTCGAATCGGCGCTGCTGCGACCGCTCTACCGGCGTGGGCATCTCGATCAGGTGCTGGTCACCTTCGGACTGATCCTGTTCTTCAACGAGGCCACCCGGCTGCTGTGGGGCAGCGGTGGCCTGTCGATGCAACCGCCGGCCGTCCTGGCCAGCGAGATCCAGCTCCTGCCCGGCCTGCCCTACCCGTCCTACCGTTTGGCCATCAGCGGCGTCGGCTGTCTGGTGGTGGTGCTGCTGAGTCTGCTGCTCGGCCGCACCCGGATCGGCATGCTGATCCGCGCCGGCGCCCGCGACCATGCCATGGTCTCGGCGCTGGGCGTCAACATCAAGCTGGTCTATTCCCTGGTCTTCGGCCTCGGCGCCATGCTGGCGGGTCTGGCCGGGGTGATGACCGGGCCGATCATCGCGGTCGAGGTCGGCATGGGCGAAGCCATCCTGATCCAGACCTTCGTGGTGGTGGTGCTGGGCGGGATCGGCTCGGTCAAGGGCTCGTTCGTCGCCGCGCTGGCGGTCGGACTGGCCGACAGCCTGGGCCGCGCTTTCCTGCCGCTGCTGCTGGGCGGCTTCCTGGCCCCGACCACGGTCTCGGCGGTGGCCCCGGCGGCCGCCTCGACGGTCATCTACCTCCTGATGGCGGCCACCCTGCTGTGGCGGCCGCAGGGCCTCCTGGGGCACCGCCGATGATCCCCCGGCGCCTGGTGGTGATCGGGCTGATCTTCGCCGTCTTGGCGGCAGTGCCCCTCTATGGCGCCGACTACTATACCGGCCTGGCCACCAAGATCATGATCTTCGGCCTGGCGGCGCTCGGACTGGATGCCCTGGTCGGCATCGGCGGGATGATCAGCTTCGGCCATGCCGCCTTCTTCGGCATCGGCGCCTATGTCGCCGGGTTGTTCGGCAAGTCCGGCATCGACGAAGGGCTGATCGTCTGGCCGACGGCGATCGCCGTGGCCGCACTGTTCGGCGCCGTCATCGGCAGCCTGTCGCTGCGCACCCGGGGCGCCGCCTTCATCATGATCACCCTGGCCTTCGCCCAGATGCTGTTCTTCATCGCCGCCAGCCTGCCGGCGCTGGGCACCAGCGACGGCATCGGCCTGCCCCATCGCAACAGCCTGGCCGGTCACAGCCTCGGCCGCGCCGTCGACTTCCATTACGTGGTGCTGTTGCTGTTGGCCGGGGCGCTGGCCCTGACCGATTTTCTGGCCCGCACCCCGTTTGGCCGTGCCGTCGACGGGATACGCCAGAACGAGCCGCGCATGGGCGCCTTGGGCTACAACCCGACAATCTATCAGCTGGCCTGTTTCATCTTCGGCGCCGCGGTGACCGGGCTGGCCGGGGCCCTGGTGGCCAATCTGTCGCTATTCGCCGCTCCCGACAATCTGCACTGGATGACCTCGGGCACCCTTCTGGTCATCGTCATCCTGGGCGGGGTGGGATCGCTGTTCGGATCGGTCCTCGGCGCGGCGGTCCTGATCGTCCTCGAAGAGGTCCTGGCCGAGGTGACCGACCATTGGATGATGATCCTCGGACCGGTGCTGATCGCCGTCGTCCTGTTCGGTGGCAACGGTCTGGCCGGCTTCCTGCTGCGGAGGCCGCATGGCCGCACTTCTTGAGGTCAGAGGCCTGTGCAAGACGTTCGGCGCTCTGGCCGTCAACCAGTCGGTCGATCTGACCGTCGAGGCCAACCAGATCCATGCCCTGATCGGCCCCAACGGCGCCGGCAAGACCACCTTCCTGGCCCAATTGGCCGGCGATATCCGTCCCGATGCCGGGACCATCCTCTTCGACGGCACCGACATCACCGGCCTGCCGGCCCATCGCCGGGCCCATCTCGGCATCGCCCGCTCCTACCAGGTGGCCCGCCTGTTTCCCGACAGCACGGTGCACGACAATGTGGCCCTGGCCGTGCAGGCCTGCAGCCGGTGGGCCCGCTCGGTCGGCCGGGCGGCGGCGGGCATCGGCGAATTGAACGAACCGGTGGCCGCCTTGCTCGAGCGGGTCGAACTGGCCCACCGCAGCCGGATTCCGGCCGGCATCCTGGCGCATGGCGAACGACGCAAACTCGAACTGGCCATGGCCTTGGCCTCGCGCCCCCGCCTGTTGCTGCTGGACGAACCCCTGGCCGGCATGGGGGTGGAGGAATCGCAGGCCACCGTGGCGCTGCTCGACCGGCTGCGCCGCGACGCCGCCATTCTCCTGGTCGAGCACGACGTGCAGGCGGTGTTCGCCCTGGCCGACCGCATGTCGGTGCTGGTGTTCGGCAAGGTCCTGGCGAGCGGCGACCCGCCGACGGTGCGCCGCAATCCGGAAGTCCAGCGGGCCTATCTGGCCACCTCCGGCGAGGTTCCGCCGTGCTAGTGCTGGAAGACGTCTCGTCAGGCTACGGCAGCGCCCAGGTTCTGTTCGGCATCGACCTGGCCGTCGGCCGCGGCGAGGTGGTGACCCTGCTCGGCCGCAACGGCATGGGCAAGACCACCACCATGGCCACCATCATCGGCATGATCGGTCTGAGCGGCGGGCGTCTCAGCATCGACGGCACCGACGGCGGTGCCCTGCCCGATTACCGGCGGGCCCGCCTCGGACTGGGCCTGGTGCCGGAAGGGCGGCGCGTCTTCCCCGATTTGAGCGTACGCGAGAACCTGATCGCCACCGCCATGCCGAACCGCTGGGACCAGCCGGCCTGGACCCTGGACCGGGTGCTCGACCTGTTCCCGCCGCTGGCGTCGCGGCTGCACACCAATGGCGCCCATCTGTCGGGCGGCGAACAGCAGATGCTGGCGATCGGCCGCGCGCTGATGACCAACCCATGGCTGCTGCTGCTCGACGAAGCCACCGAGGGCCTCGCCCCGATGGTATGCGACGATATCTGGCGGGCCGTCGCCCATCTGAAGGCAAGCGGCCACGCCATCCTGATCGTCGACAAGAACCTCGAGGTCCTGGGCCGTTTGGCCGACCGCCATTACGTGCTGGAGAAGGGCCGGATCTGCTGGACCGGCGATGCCGCGGCCTTCGCCGCCAAGCGGAATATCGTCGGTGCCTTTCTGGGCCTCGGATGAGCGACCTCGCCGGGGTGGCGTGATGCCCGGAACTGGTTTATGTGTGGCGCGATTTTCGAACTGAAGACCGAAACAATGCCGAGGAAAAACGCGAAAAGAGCGGACGGCGTCGACGACACGGCGCTGGAGAATTACGTCCGGCCCGGTGAGAGCATCGGCGGACTGATTCGCGAGGTCTACCGCTCGATGTCGCGTTCCCTGCAGGCCCGCATTCTGCGCGAGGGCGTCAGCATCGGCATGTGGTTCGTATTGCGCGCCCTGTGGGAAGCCGACGGTTTGACCCAGCGCGAGCTTGGCCAGCGGGTCGGCATCAATGGTCCGACCATGGTGACCCAGCTCAACGCGATGGAGCGGGCCGGCCTGGTCAAGCGCGTCCCCAACCTGCAGGACCGCCGCAAGATCAATGTCTTCCTGACCGACCAGGGACAGCAGCTGAAGCACAAGCTGTGGCCGATGGCGGCCGAGGTCAACGGCTTGGCCCTCAAGGGCGTCAGCGGGGCGCAGGCCAAGGTACTCTCCGACGCCCTGAAGCAGATCCTGAAGAACCTCGACGACGACCGCGGCTGATATATGGTGGCACCGGCCTCCCTGCCGGTGTGCCAGCGGAGCCGGAAGCCCAGAATTTCCGCCTCTCTGCGGCGCAGGCCGGCGGGGACGCCGGCCCCACTGAAAAGCAATTGATTCACAGGCTCTCCTGTCCCCCGACATTGTTTTTTGCCGGAGCCGAGGCCCATGCTAGGTTTCGCCGCATGACCAGCGACCAAGAAACCATGCGGCTGCTCGGGCGCATCGCCGATGCCCTCGACCGCCTCGCCCCACCACCGCCGCGCCCCACCGCCCTCGACGAGGCCGATGCCTTCGTTTGGCATTCCGAGCCCGAGGGGCTCGAGCCGGTGCACAAGGTCAACCGGGTCGACGTGGCCCTGCTGAAGGGCATCGAACGACAGCGCGACACCCTGCTCGACAACACCCGGCGCTTCGCCCGCGGGCTGTCCGCCAACAACGCCTTGCTGTGGGGGGCCCGCGGCACCGGCAAGTCGTCGCTGGTCAAGGCGGTGCATGCGGCGATCAATGCCGAGGGGGCCGAACGCCTGGCCCTGGTCGAGATCCATCGGGAAGACATCCCCTCGCTGCCCCGCCTGCTGGCCGTGTTGCGGCCCAGCCGGCGACGCATCGTCCTGTTCTGCGACGATCTGTCGTTCGAGGCGGCCGATGAAAGCTACAAATCGCTGAAGGCGGTGCTCGAAGGCGGGGTCGAAGGCAGGCCCGACAATGTGGTGTTCTACGCCACCTCGAACCGCCGCCATCTGATGTCGCGCGAGATGATCGAGAACGAGCGCTCCACCGCCATCCATCCCGGCGAAGCCACCGAGGAAAAGGTCTCGCTGTCCGACCGCTTCGGCCTCTGGCTGGGCTTCCACAATCTCGACCAGGCAACCTTCTTTGCCATCATCGATGGTTATGCGGCTGCCTACGGCTTGAGCATGCCCGCCACGCGGCTGCACGCCGAGGCGCTGGAATGGTCGATGACCCGCGGCTCGCGGTCAGGCCGCGTGGCCTGGCAGTTCATCCAGGATCTGGCGGGTCGACTGGGGCAGAGACTGGAATAGCCTTGCCGCCCAGCGCCGTCATGGGATCGACGGCGCGGGTTCCTTGACGCAGTTCGAAATGCAGCTGGGGCGGTGAGACGCCTCCCGAATCGCCGACCTTGGCGATGCGCTGGCCGCGCTTCACCACATCGCCCCGCTTCACCAGCAGCGCATCGTTATGGGCATAGGCGGTCATCCAGCCCTCGGCATGCTTGATCAGCAGCAGATTGCCGAAACCCCTGAGCTCGTTCCCGGCATAGGCGACGACGCCGTCCTCGGCGGCCACCACCGGGGTGCCGCGCGCCACCGCGATGTTGATGCCGTCATTGTGCTGCCCCTTGCCGGGCGAGCCGAACTCGGCGATGACCTCGCCCTTGACCGGCCAGATGAAGCCATGCCCCCGCTTGGTCGCCGGCGCCGCGGCCAGCGCGCCGGCAACCTGCGGCTCGGCGGGCGCCGATTGCGGGCTGGGCGGCGGTGCGGCGGCCGGGATCGGTGCGGCTGGCGGCGCGGTGGCCGGTGGTGGGGCGGCGCTCTGCGCCTTGGCATCCCGCTCGGCCAGGGTGGTATAGCCGCCCGCCCTCTGGGGTGAAGCGGCGGCGACCGGCGGCGGCGGCGCCGGCGCCCGAGCGGACGCGGCAGCGGGGGCGGCCGCCGCGGCCAGCATCGGCGATTGGATGACCTGCGGACCGGTGGCCATGGGATTTCCGGCGCCGGGCAGCTTGAGCCGCTGCCCCACCTTCAGCCCATAGGGAGGGCTCAGCTCGTTGATGCGGGCCAGGGTGGCAAACGGTACGGCGGTCTTATGGGCGATACCGCTCAGGGTGTCGCCGCGAACCACCAGGTAATCGCCCCCCGCGGGCAGCGCCAGGACCTGGCCGGCGGTCAATTGGAACGGCGGCTGCAGGCCGTTGGCGTCGATCAGGGCGCGCACCGACAGGTCAAACTGACGGGCGACGCCATAGATCGTGTCGCCCCGCTGCACCGTATAGCTGCTGGGCGTCAAGGCGCGCTCGCGCAAGGCCTCCCCGGACGGGACCGGAAAGGACGGTCCACCGCCGGTGGAGCAGCCGGAGAGCAGGGCCACCAGCGTCAAGATGGCGAGGAAAGGCACGGCGCGGGGGTTACGCATGGGCCAGACACTATATGAGCCGCTCTCCCCCTTCAATGGTCACCCAATGCCACGGTTCGGGGTCACCGGGGTGGTCGCGATCAGGGGATGCAGTGACGCCCCGCCTTGCGGTAGCATCGGGCCACGGGCAACCGATGGATCGCAGCCATGCCGGCGCGTAGCACCGATTTGGGCGGACACCGCTACGTCTTCCCCGACCTCAGGACCCTGCTTGCCTGCGCATCGCCGCGCCGCTCCGGCGACGAACTGGCGGGGATCGCCGCCGCAACCGACGCCCAACGCGTGGCGGCGCGGCTGGTCCTGGCCGACCTGCCGCTGTCCGCCTTCCTCAGCGAAGCGGTCGTGCCCTATGAGACGGACGAGGTCACGCGGCTGATCCTTGACGACCACGACGCCACCGCGTTCGCCCCGGTGTCGTCTCTCACCGTGGGCGGGTTCCGCGACTGGCTGCTGTCCTACGAAGCCGACGAGGCCGCCCTGGGCGCCCTGGCCCCCGGCCTGACCCCGGAGATGGCGGCTGCGGTCTCGAAGATCATGCGCAACCAGGATCTGATCACGGTCGCCGCCAAATGCCGGACGGTCAGCCGCTTCCGCACCACCATCGGGCTGGCCGGCCGGCTGGGCAGCCGCCTGCAGCCCAACCATCCGACGGACGATGCCACCGGCATCGCCGGCTCGATCCTGGACGGCCTGCTCTGCGGGGTGGGCGACGCGGTGATCGGGATCAATCCGGCCACCGACAATCTCTCGACCTATATCACCCTGGTCGAGCTGGTGGACGAGCTTCGCCGCAAGCTGGACATTCCGACCCAGTCCTGCGTCCTGGCCCATGTCACGACGGCCTTGCTGGCGATGGCGCGCAGCGCTCCGGTCGATCTCGTCTTCCAGTCGGTCGCCGGCACCGAGGCCGCCAACGCGGCATTCGGCATCAGCCTGTCCCTGCTCGACGAGGCCCATCGGGCTGCCCTCGCCCTGCGGCGAGGAACGGCCGGCGACAACGTGATGTATTTCGAGACCGGCCAGGGCAGCGCCCTCTCGGCCGACGCCCATCACGGCGTCGACCAACAGACCCTGGAGGCCCGGGCCTATGCGGTGGCGCGCCGCTTCCGGCCACTGCTGGTCAACTCCGTCGTCGGCTTCATCGGCCCGGAATATCTCTATGATTCCAAACAGATCATCCGTGCCGGGCTGGAAGACCATTGCTGCGCCAAGTTGCTCGGGCTGCCGATGGGGGTCGACGTCTGCTACACCAACCATGCGGAAGCCGACCAGGACGACATGGACAGCCTGATGACCCTGCTCACCGCCGCCGGGGTCAATTTCATCATGGGGGTGCCCGGCGGCGACGACGTGATGCTCAACTATCAGTCCACCTCATTCCACGACGTTCTCGGCCTGCGCCACCTGTTCAACCGCCAGCCGGCACCTGAATTCGAGGGCTGGCTGCGCCGCATGGACATGCTGGACTTTCACGGCCGCTTACCGCCGCAGTCGGCCCACGGCGCCGTCGGGCGACGGCTTCTGTCGCGCGGAGAGGCGTCATGAGCGACGATCCGGCCGGCCCGCGTCCGGATCCCTGGGACCGCTTCCGGGCGGCGACTCCGGCGCGCATCAATCCAGGCCGCAGCGGCGACGCCCTGCCCACCGCAGCCCTGCTTCAATTCCAGGCCGATCATGCGCGCGCCCGTGACGCCGTGCACGGCAAGGTCGACTTCGCCGCCCTGGCGCGGCAGCTCGCGCCAAAGCCGGTGCTGTGCGTGAACAGCCGGGCGGGGGACCGCCCGGCCTATCTGCGCCGCCCGGATCTCGGTCGCCGCCTGGACGAGAGCTGCGCTGCCCGGTTGCCCGCCGGCGATTGGGATCTCCTGTTCGTCATCGCCGACGGCCTGTCGGCGCAGGCCGTGACCAGCCATGCCGTCCCGACCATCGAGGCCTGCCTCGCCCTGCTGCCGGGCTGGGCGGTCGCCCCGGTGGTGCTGGCCGGGCAGGCCCGCGTCGCCTTGGGCGACGAAATCGGCGAACGCATGGGCGCCCGCCTGGTGGTGGTGCTGATCGGCGAGCGGCCGGGCCTCTCGGTGGCCGATTCCCTGGGCATTTACTTGACCTATGCGCCAATGGTCGGACGCAAGGATGCCGAGCGCAACTGCATCTCCAACATCCACGCGGCGGGGCTGGGCTATCCGGCGGCGGCGGCCAAGCTGGCCTGGCTGGCCGGCCAGGCGAGGCTGCGCCGCTTGACCGGCGTCGAGCTCAAGGAGGACGCCGAGGCCCGCCAGATCAAGGCGATCGACACGGACCTGTGAAGCGCGCCGTCGACGCCGGCGACGGATCTGACGCCCGGAACCCGGAGCGGCGCTGCCTGCCCTATTCCGGCAGTTCCCCGGAGACCAGCGGCACGAACCGTACGGGAAACAGCCTCTCGGTCTGCTGTTGGCCATCCTTCTTGCGGATCCGCAAGACCTCCTGCTCGCCGCCCTGGGCGCCGACCGGCAGCACCATGACGCCGCCTTCGGCCAATTGGTCGAGCAGGGTAAGCGGCAAGCTGGTGGCCGCCGCCGTCACCAGGATGCGGTCGAACGGCGCCTGTTCCGGCCAGCCGCGGGCCCCGTCACCGGCGATCGAGGTGATGTTGTGCACATGCAGGGCGCGGAAGCGCCGCTCGGCCTCGGCCAGCAACGGCTTGTAGCGCTCGACGGTATAGACGCGACGGCACAGCTTGGCCAGAACCACCGCCTGATAGCCGGAGCCGGTGCCGATCTCCAGCACCTTCATGCGATCGCCCACTTCCAGTGCCTGGCTCATCAGCGCCACCACCAGCGGCTGACTGATGGTCTGGCCCTGGCCGATGGGCAGCGCGGTGTTCTCGTAGGCCTGATCGGCGAAGGGCTCCGGAACGAACAGCTCGCGCGGCACCCGCTCGATGGCCGACAGCACCCGGGTGTCGGTCACGCCGGACCGCCGCAGGTCCATGATCAGTCGGATCTTGCGGGCCTCGCCGCTCATCGAAAGACCGCCGCCAACCTGCTCATCGTCTCGGCCGAGGTGAAATCGACGCAGAGCGGCGTCACCGTCACCGCGCCGCGCAGCACCGCTTCAAGGTCGGAGCCGGGAACGCCCGGATCCTCGGTGCGCTGGGCGCCCACCCAGAAATAGGTTTGACCGCGCGGATCGACCCGCTCGGCCAAGTCGTCGCCCAGCTTGCGCTTGCCCTGGCGGACCACCTCGATGCCGGTGACCTGGTTCTTCGGCAGGTCGGGAAAGTTGACGTTGATCAGCACGTTGGACGGCCAGCCGACCGCGGTGACGCGGCGCAGGATTTCACCGGCCCAATGCTCGGCGGTCGCCCAGCACACCGGGTCGTCGCCATTGACCAGTTGCGAAAAGGCGATCGACGGGACGCCGAGCAAGGTTCCTTCCATGGCGGCGGCGACCGTTCCCGAATAGGTTACGTCCTCGCCGAGATTGGCCCCGCGGTTGATCCCCGACAGCACCAGGTCGGGGCGGCGATCCTTCAGCACATGGCGGACGCCCAACAGCACGCTGTCGGTCGGCGTCCCGTCGACGGCGAAGCGGCGACGCGACAACCGGCGAATGCGTAACGGCCGGCGCACCGTCAGCGAGTGGGCGACGGCACTCTGCTCGGTTTCCGGGGCGACCACCCAGACATCGTTGGACAGGCTCCGGGCGACCCGCTCCAGCATCTTGATGCCGGGCGCCTCGATGCCATCGTCGTTGCTGATCAGGATGCGCGCCGAGGCAAGATCGGGCAGCGGATCAAACATGGGCAGTGATCAGGCTGTGGCCCCCCATATAGGGCCGCAGGGCGTCCGGCACGATCACGCTGCCGTCGGCCTGCTGATAGTTTTCGAGAACGGCGACCAGGGTGCGCCCCACCGCCAGACCCGAACCGTTCAGCGTGTGGACGAAGCGGGTCGCCTTCTCGCCGGCCGGGCGGAACCTGGCGTTCATGCGCCGCGCCTGAAAGTCGCCGCAGTTGGAGCAGCTGGAGATCTCGCGATAGGCATTCTGGCCGGGCAGCCAGACCTCGATGTCGTAGGTCTTCTGGGCCGAGAAGCCCATGTCGCCGGTGCACAGCACGATCACCCGATAGGGCAGGCCGAGGCGCTGCAACACCCCTTCGGCACAGGCGGTCATCCGCTGGTGCTCCGCCTCCGACTCGTCGGGATGGGCGATACTGACCAGTTCCACCTTGCTGAACTGGTGCTGGCGGATCATCCCCCGGGTATCCTTGCCGGCCGCTCCGGCCTCGGAGCGGAAACAGGGCGTCAGCGCGGTCATCCGCAGCGGTAGGGCGGCCTGGTCGAGGATGTCGCCATTGACCAGGTTGGTCAGCGGCACCTCGGCGGTGGGGATCAGCCAATGCCCGGTATTGACCCGGAACAAGTCCTCGCCGAATTTGGGCAATTGGCCGGTGCCGTACAGTGCCTCGTCCCGCACCATGAAGGGCGGATTGATCTCGGTGTAGCCGTTGTCGCCGGTATGCAGATCGAGCATGAAGGCGGCCAGGGCGCGCTCGAGGCGGGCCAACTGGCCCTTGAGGACGACGAAACGGGCCCCCGACAGCTTGGCCGCCGCGGTGAAATCCATCAGCCCCAGCTTATCGCCGATGGCGTCGTGCTCGAGCGGGGCAAAATCGAAGGCGCGCGGCTGCCCGACGCGCCGCAGCTCGACATTGGCCGTCTCGTCCCGGCCATCCGGAACCTCGGCGGCGGGCAGGTTGGGAAGCGACATCAGCAGGCGGTCGATCTCCTCGCCGGCCCCCTTGTCCTCCGCCTCGGCAGCAGCGATCCGGTCCTTCAGCAGCGCCACCTCGTCCATCAGGGGGGTGGCATCGCCGCCCTGTTTCTTGACCATGCCGATCTGCCGCGACGCTTCGTTGCGGCGAGCCTGCAGCGCCTGGAACTCGGTCTGGGCGGCCCGGCGGCGCTGGTCGATCTCGACAATGCGGGCCGACAGAGGGTCGAGCCCGCGGCGGGCCAGCCCGGCATCGAAGACGGCGGGATTTTCGCGAATGAACTTGATGTCGTGCATGGGGTCCCCAGCCTCGAGGGTTCAGCGCCGCCGGTTATAAAGCGGGCCAGACGTTAGGACAAGGAGGAGGAACCACAAGAGGCCAAGAGCCCTCCCCGTCGTTGGAGGTCGAATCAGCGGATAATAGCGCAGCAGCGCAGACGCACCCAGATGCCGCTTCGCGGCGCACAGACAAGAAGACGGACAAGCAGAATAATTATGGTCCACAATCGGTGTCCGTCCGTGGATGTCCGCGTCCGTCCGTGTTGCTGAGGATGCATGCCGCGCGAATACAGGCGGCTGTCGTGGCGGCGGCATCACCCCCACCCGGACCCTCCCCCATCAAGGGGGAGGGCTTCAGTATCAATCGTTGAAGTCGGTTTCGTCGATCGGGTCGTCCGGCTGCGCATCCTCGATCTGGCTGCGGTCCTTTTCCACCCAACGGCAGGAAAAGATCGAGATTTCGTAGAGCACCAGCATGGGAATGGCCAGACTCAATTGGCTGATCACGTCGGGAGGGGTCAGAACCGCCGCCGCGATGAACACCATGACGATGGCGTAACGTCGCTTCGCCTTGAGATCGGCCGAGGTCAGGATGCCGACGCGGGCCAGCAGGGTGAGCAGCACCGGCATCTGGAAGGCGATCCCGAAGGCGAAGATCAGCTTCATCACCAATGACAGGTATTCGCCCACCTTGGCCTGCAACTCGATGGGCAGGCCTCCGGTGTCGCCCCCGAGGGACTCGAAGGACAGAAAGAAGTTCCAGGCCACCGGCAGGACCAGGAAATAGACGGTGGCGGCGCCAGCCAGGAACAGCACCGGAGTGGCCACCAGGAACGGCGCGAAGGCCTTCTTCTCGTGCTTATAGAGGCCTGGGGCGACAAATGCCCACAGCTGGCCGGCCCACACCGGGAAGCAGATGAAGGCGGCGGCAAAGGCGGCCACCTGCACATAGGTCCAGAACGCTTCGGTGAGATTGGTGTAGATCATCTTGCGGCCGGCATCGCCATGCTGCTCCATCACATGGGCGAGCGGCTGCACCAGGAAACCGTAGATGTCGCGGGACAAGTAATAGCAAGCGGCGAAGGCGACGAAGAACGCCACCGACGACACCATCAGGCGTTTCCGCAGCTCGATCAGATGCTCGAGCAGCGGCATCTTGTGATCGTCGGGATTTTCGGCGGTCACGGATGCGGTCCGGCCGGCGGACTGGGCGTCGCGGGCTGCTCGGGCATGGCCGGGGGGCCTTCTGCAGATGGTTTCTCGGCGGCGGCGGCGGCCACCGAGGGTAACGGCGGATATGCTTCGGGCGGCAACGGCGGAACTTCGGCGGCGGCACCTTCGGCCGCGGCTATCGGCGGTAGCGCTTCGGCCGGCACCGGCGGCACTTCGGCCGCCGCTTGCGCCTCCGACGGCACGACCGGTGGGCGCGGCACGAGGTTCGGACGGGTTTCGCCGAGAATGGCCGCCTCGATGTCCTTGGGATCGAAGATCGATTCCATCTTGGCTTTGACCGCAGCCGGATTGATCGACTGGACCTGGCGGCGCACCTCGTCCAACTCGGCCTGACGCAGCATTTCATCGACGTTGTGATGGAACTCGCCGGCCAACAGGCGCGCCTTGCGCGTCCACTGGCCAAGCGTGCGCATGACCTTGGGCAGATCTTTCGGGCCGATGACGATCAGCGCGACGGCGCCGATCAGCCCCAGTTCCGACCAGGCGATGTCGAACATGACAAGCGTCCCCCGTGTGGAGTCCCGACAACCGCGGATCCGATCACCACACAATCCAAAACGACGGTGACCTGCTTATCCTTGAATCCGCCCGCAGCGCATTTCAAGGGGAGGACAGGAGTGACCCGCCTCAGTGCTTGGCCGCCTCGTCCTTTTCGGTGGAGGCGGCCGGCTTCGCGGCATCGGCGGTGAGAACCTTCGGCTGGTCGGCATGGGCGGCATCCCCGTCCTCGTCCTGCATGCCCTTCTTGAACGCCTTGACGCCCTTGGCCAGGTCGCCCATGAGGTTGGAGACCCTGCCCGTTCCGAACAACAGCAGAACGATGGCGAGCACCACCAGCCAATGCCAAATGCTATTGAAACCCATATGCCTGGTATCTCCCAAGAGAATGGGCGGATCATCGCAAAAGACTCCGCCCGGGGCAATGCCCCGCCGTCGTTGGCGCCCATTTAGCCGCTAATGCGCCGACCTTGCGGCGATTGCCGGGCGTTCGCGACGCCCCGGCCGCGCTCCCGCACGACCCTGGCAAGACGCTGAGTTAAGGAGATTTGCCGGCGATTCAAGGCCCGATCCGGATCGAGCAACGTATCACGCGGCGTTGGGGAAGGCTTCCAAGGCGGCGTTCTTGCCGCGACCCTTGACCCGGTACATCGCCTGGTCGGCGGCCCGCAACAGGTGATCGCCGACCTGTCCGTGATCGGGATACATGGCGAAGCCGACGCTGGCCGACAGGGTGATGCGCCGGCCTTCGATCCAGATCGGCGCGTTCAGCAGGTCGACCAACCGTTCGGCCAGCTTCTTGCAACCCTCTTCCCGGTCGCCGTGGACCAGGACGACGAACTCATCACCACCGAAACGACCGGCATGGTCCTGACTGCGCACCACGCCGCGAATGCGGTTGGCGACCTCGATCAGCAAGCGGTCGCCGACCGGGTGTCCATGCACATCGTTGACCGCCTTGAAGCCGTCCAGGTCGACGAACACCACGCCAACCTTGTGACCCTCATGGCCGGCCCGCTTCACGGCATCCTCGAGAAGCTCAACGAAGCTGGCCCGTTTCAACAGGCCGGTCAGCGGATCGGAAATGGCCAGCCGGCGCAGCCCATGTTCGATGGCGTCGCGCCTGTTCTTCTCGTGGCGCATCAGCAGAAACAGCAGTGCCGAGGTCAAGAGGGCGAAACCGCCGCCCTTGAAGACGTCGATACCCTGAGCCGACACCGGCAGCACGCCGGCCACCGCCCAATCGGCACAGGTCAACCAAGCGGCCGAAACGGCCAAATAGATCAGGGGGATGCGGATTGCTGCCTTCATACCCAACCTCCGGGAGTCATCATCGGTCGGGGGTCATTACCAATCCGTTAAAGCGCCTGGTAAAAGCTGCCGGGACGCCGCAGGTGGAAAGGTCAACTCAGCAGCAACGCCGAGATATAGGCGTTCTGAAAAGTCCTAAAGCCGTATTGTCGGCTGATCTCTCACCATCACGTTGATTGCCAGGAAGGAGTCCTTGCCATTGGCCTTACGGCAACTAGGGCAATTTATGCCTAGTGCACGGACCCATTCAAATGTGTCCGTGCACTAGGGTCTATCATAGCCCTCGCCGGGCGCTCTTCCTTACCAGCCGCCATTGAGGCGGCGGCCAAGGGGCCGGATGGCCCCGCCCGGCGAGGGGCATATTTAGTGAGTCTCGCTCCCGCCCGAGCGCGATCGCAATGCCTCGATGGCCCGCTGCTCCAACTCGTCCTCGTCCAGTTCGCCCTCCACGTCGACCGGCTCGCCCCCCTCTTCGGCCCGATTGGCGTAGCTGGACAGCACCCGGCGGGTGTCGAGCAGGCCGGCCGCCTTGAGTTCCTCGAGGCCAGGCAGATCGTCGAGGGCGGTCAGCCCAAAATGGTCGAGAAAGGTCTCGGTCGTCGCCCACAGCACCGGCCGGCCGGGCGTCCGTTTGCGCCCGCGCGGCCGCACCCAGCCCGCCTCGAACAATGCGTCCAGCGTCCCCTTGCTGAGGGCGACGCCGCGGATCTCCTCGATTTCGGCCCGGGTCACCGGCTGGTGATAGGCGATGATGGCAAGGGTCTCGACGGCGGCCCGCGACAACTTGCGCTCGACCGCGGTCTCGACGCTAAGCGCCGGCGCCAGATCCGGTGCCGTACGGAAGGCCCAGCGGCCGTTGCGCTGGACCAGGTTGACCCCCCGCTCGGCATAGGTTTGCTCGAGCAGCCCGAGAAGCAGGGCGAGATCGGTTCCGGGCGGCAGCCGTTGCGCCAAGACCTCCTCGCTCACCGGCTCGGCCGAGGCGAACAGCAGCGCCTCGATCAGGCGTAGATGCTGGAAATCGCTCATCCGGCGGCTCCGCCGGCGGTGCGCAGCCAGATGGTGCCGAAAGCGCCGCCGTCTTGGCGCAGCTCGAGCTTGCCCTGACGGGCCAGTTCCAGGGCGGCGCAAAAATGCGCCGACACCGCCGAACGGCCCAACAGACCGCGCAAGCCGGTGGGCAGGAAACTGGCCAAGGTCGACCACGACGGCAACCGTCCCACCATACCGGTCAAGCGGTGCAGGGCGTCGTCGGGCGAATAGAGATCGGCCGCCTCGATATGCAGGGTGGTCACCGCGCCGCGCCGTTTGACGTCGGCATAGGCCCGCAGCATCTCGTAGAGGCCGACCTCCCAGACCGGGCGTGCCTGGCTTTCGATCCCTTCCGGCGCGCCGCGCCGAAACACGTCGCGGCCGAGCCGTGCCCGGCGCATCAGGGCGGCCCCCGACTTGCGCATCGCATCGAGGCGTTCCAGCTGGAAGGCCAGCGCTTCGGCCAGTTCCTCGCCGCTCGGCTGGTCTTCCTCCTGCGGTTCGGGCAGCAGCAGCCGCGACTTGAGGTAGACCAGCCAGGCGGCCATCACCAGATAGTCGGCGGTCAGCTCAAGATTGGCCCGGCTGCGCGCCGCCACGAAGTCGAGATATTGCTCGGCCAGTTGCAGGATCGAGATATGGGCGAGATCGACCTTCTGGTCGCGGGCCAAGGCCAGGAGCAGGTCGATCGGTCCCTCATAGCCGTCGAGGTCGACCACCAGCATCTCCGCCGGCCGCCGTTCCGGCATCGGCGCATCGAAGTCGGCGAGTCCCAGATCAGGCCCGATCTTCAGCACTTCCATCCTCTGCCCCGAACGCCCATATGGGGGACCAGGTCAGAGTAAACCACCAAATATGGTGTCTAGGCAAGCTCTCGACGGGATGAGCTCTCGCGCCAGCACGAACATTGACTTTCTGCGAGAGTCTCCCATTATTTCCACCACGGAGACACGGGGAACACGGAGATCCGCGTTTGGCTCTCTCTCACGGCAGTGCCTTGAGCGGGCAATTGGTGGGATAGGTTCGCATTGAATCACGTTGTATTTCGTCATGGCCGGACTTGATCTGACTTGATCCGGCCATCCACGCGCCAACGCCAAACGATGTCTCCTGATATGGACACGTGGATCACCGGGTCAAGCCTGGTCAAGCCCGGTGATGACGACGAATGATTGTGCGCCTATGAGTTTAGACGATCGATCTCGGAAGGCATCCGGCGCTTCGTATAGCGACCTTCTCTGTGTCCTCCGTGTCTCCGTGGTGAAATCACCAGCAGAAACTGCGGCTCAGATCAGCCCGGTGACCCGGAACAGCGCTTCCTTCAGGAATTCGACCGGCAGCCCGACCACCCAGTAGAACAGGTTGATATGGACCATCGGCAGGACGAACAGGGCAAGCAGCAGGATCATGAAGGTGTAGCGCTCGACCCGTCCCAATTGATAGGCGAGATGGCGCGGCAGCAGGCCGACCAGAACCCGGCCCCCGTCCAACGGTGGCAATGGCAGCATGTTGAAGACGGCCAGCACCAGGTTGATCTCAACCGAATTCACCAGATTGGCCCGGGCCCAGTCGAAGGCCACGGCCGGCAGATACACCGCCGCATACATCAACAGCGCCGAGACCAGGGCCAGGGCCAGATTGGTCCCCGGACCGGCCAGGGCCACCAGGATCATGCCGAGGCGGCGTGGCTTCAGGCGCCCGAAATTGACCGGTACCGGCTTCGCCCAGCCGAACAGGATGCCCGCCCGCAGCAGCAGAAGCAGGCCCGGCAGGATCAGCGTGCCGAACAGGTCGATATGGTTGAGCGGGTTGGCCGAGACCCGGCCCATGCGCCAGGCGGTATCGTCGCCCAGACGCCAGGCGACCAAGCCATGCGCCGCCTCGTGCAGGGTGATCGACAGGATCAGCGGGATGACCCAGACCGAGAACTCGCGAATGGCCGCGGCAACTTCCGGGGGCACCGTCATGCCATCCCCCCGCTGATGGTGGGGCCGGTGGACAGCCAGCCGTCGAGGCGAGTCTGGGCATCGCCCGCCAGCGGCAGGCGGCGCAGCATGGCGTCGGCCCGCGCCAGACGCTGCAGGGCGGCTTCGGTCAGCGGCTTGATGGCGGTGGCGATCGCCTGCATTTCGGCCATGTCGCCATTGCAGTGCAGCACCAGGTCGCAGCCGGCGGCAAGGCTGTCGGCGGTCCGCTCGGCGAAGCCGCCCGCCAAAGCCTGCATCGACAGGTCGTCCGACAGCAGCACCGCCTCGCAACCGATGGCGCCGCGAATGACCTCGTTGATCACGATCGGCGAGGTGGTGGCCGGCCGCACCGGGTCGAATGCCTTGTAGACCACATGGGCGG
The DNA here is from genome assembly GCA_903858635.1 of uncultured Telmatospirillum sp. GTDB lineage: Bacteria > Pseudomonadota > Alphaproteobacteria > Rhodospirillales > Magnetospirillaceae > DUZF01. Next base: position 27,488 of record CAIOJO010000209.1, read on the forward strand.
TCATCGCCCAAGGGGCGTCGCGCAGGCTGCGAAAAGTGGCGAAGTCGTTGGCGGCGAGGGTCGCCCGGTCGGCATCCACCACCGGCAGGGCCAGGTGACTGTCGACGCTGGCTCGGCCGTGACCCGGGATATGCTTGACCACCGGCATCACCGAGCCGTCGAGCAAGCCGTCCATCACCGCCCGCCCGAGATCGGCGACCAGCAGCGGATTGTCGCCGAAGGCCCGGTCGCCGATGATGTCGTGCGCCCCCGGCACCGGCACATCGAGCAGCGGGCTGCAATCGACGTCGATGCCGAGGTCGGACAGCTCGGCGGCGATCAGCCGGGCGTTCAAGCGGGCGGCGCGGCGGGCCAACGGCAGGTCGGCGGCGGCCAGCCGGCCGAACGCCGCCATCGCTGGCCAAACCCGCCAATGGGGCGGTTTCAACCGTTGCACCCGGCCGCCTTCCTGGTCGATCAGCACCGGCGCCCGGCGGCCGACCGTGGCGCGCAGAGCCTCGACCAGCGCCCGGACCTGGTCGGGGTTGTCGATGTTGCGCGAAAACAGGATGAAGCCATAGGGATCGGTCGCCGCGAAAAAGCGCCGCTCGGCATCGCTCAGGCTGGTCCCGCCGCAGCCCAAGACCACCGCGGCGGGAATTCTACTTTTTGACAACGAGACACCCCTGGCTTTGCTTGGCCAAGGCGGCGCAGAGGGTACGGGCCTGCGCCTCGTCCATCGGCCCGGCCCGCAGCCGCCAGAAGATGCCCTTGGCCCCCAGGTCGACCCGCATGATGTCGCTGGAGAACTCGCCCAGGAGATCCTTGTGGGCACCCTTCACCCGGCCCCACTCGTTTTTCGCTTCGGCATCGGTCTTCAATGCTCCCAGCTGCACCAGCCAGGCGCCGCTGGCCATCGGTTTGGCCGCAGCGGCCGGCGCCGGGGCGGCGGCCGAGGCCGGCTTGGCGGCAGCCGGCGGCGGA
>CAIOJO010000210.1 GCA_903858635.1 uncultured Telmatospirillum sp.
GGCACTACGCCATCAACCTCGTCCGCGCCGTCGCCGACAAAAAATCCATCAAGCTCAGGCGAAAGGCCGCCGGCTGGGATGTGCGATACCTCGCCGCGATCCTTGGGCTACCGGCTCGTTAACCTGGATTCGGAGCCCTGATCGCCGGGTGGCGCGGATCGCCGCCGAATTGACTACCAGCCTGCTTGGTGAGCAGCTCGTGTTCGGTCAGCGGCCGGTCGCCTTGACGGCGAATGTTTCCTTCGACGCGCTGGCGCGGCCGGACGGGCAATTTGATCTGCCGGCGCTGCGCCGGGTGATCGACGAGGCCCGCTCGTTGATCAGCGTGCCGGACGATCCCAAGCTGGCCTTGGCGGCCCTGATGGAGGGAGTCCAGCATTTGTCCATACGTCCGCTCCATCTGGATGGAGACGGAATGGCTGCGCCCGGCGCCGTGCCATCGGCCATGGGCGTGGCCGGGGACGACGGCGATACGGCGATCGCACCGCCCAAAGGGCACTGGGTGCAGATGGCCGCCAGCCAGCGCAAAGCCGCCCGCGAGTGGCAATGTTTCCGGGCCGGCAGCGAAACCCGTGACCCCGGCTTCGCCACCGAGGCCGGACCCGACCTGTCGGGCGGGGCCCGCGTCTCGGTGGTGTGGCGCCCCACCTGGATCGATGCGCGGCAGGGGGTGGCCGCCTACCAGGCCCGCGTCCTGCGGGTCGATGCCGAGGGAATGCTGCCGCGCGAGGGTGCCGCCGCCTATGCCACCAACTCATCCAGCAGCCTGCTGGCCATCGACCGGCAGGTGGTGGCGGCAACGGTCAACGTCCTGCGCAGCCGCGAGCTGGGGCCGATCGGGCTGGTGCTGCCGATCTGCTGGAATTCGCTGTCGCTCGATCGCTGGTCGCTGATCGGTCCGATCGCCGATCTGCCCACCGCGGTTCGCCGCGACAACCTGAGGATCGAACTGATTCATTTGCCCGGATCGGTCGCTGCGGACGAACTCAAGGATGCGCTGGCCTTCCTGCGCGGCATCGGTAGCGAGACGCTGGTCCGGCTGCGTCCGTCGGCGGCGCCGGTCGGCATGATGGCGGCGGCCAAGGCAAAGATGATCGGGCTCGATCTGGGCGAATTGAGCCAGGACGAGCAGATGGGTGACGAGGATATGCTGGCCAATCTCGATCGCTTCCGGCAAATGGCGGCGCGCCGTGGCCTCGGCTCCTATCTGTGGAGCGTCCGCCGCCGCCGCCTGCTGGTCGGCGCCATCCTGTGCGGCTACAACATGGCCAATGGACCCGGCCTGTTGAAGGACCTCGGCCAACCCGCCGCCTTCATCCCCGCCTCGCGCACCGATCTGGCGGCGGCGGTGTAGCCCTACGGCAGTGCGTGGGTGCCGGTGAACGGGTTGAAGCCGGCCTCCGGCAGGGCCGCCCAGGCTGTCGCGCCGAGATGCGGCAGGCCGTTAAACACCAAGGGCACCAAGGCCCGCCAAGGGCGGGCGTCACCAAGTGACAGCTTAACCTTTTTCGTCGTGGCCGGACTTGATCCGGCCATCCACGCCCCGATACCAAACGATGTCGGCTGATATGGACACGTGGATCACCGGGTCAAGCCCGGTGATGACGACTAATGGGGACAGCCACGGGTCGAGCCCGGCCATGACAAAGGAAGAAAGCGGTTCCCACGCTCGGTGTGGGCTTGGTGTAGCGCGCCAAGGGCGGGCGGCTTCTTGGTGGTGAATGACTTTTCGCGACGTTCTACGGCAGGGCGTGAGTGCCGGTGAACGGGTTGAAGCCGGTTTCGGCCAGGGCCGCCCAGGCTGTCGCGCCGAGATGCGGCAGGCGGAAATAGAGGCGTGGTTTGCTGGGATCGGTCGGCAGCATGAAGCCGGTGGGCAGGCTGCTCTGGCTGCTGGCGAAATAGCCGCCGTCGGCGCTCCATTGCGCCGCCACCGCCTTGGTCAGCGCCGCAGCCCGGGCGGTGCGGCCCTGCAAGCGGGCGAGCAGCGCCATCTGCGCCGTTCCTTCGGTCCATAGGCCGTCCAGCGCCTCGCTGTAGGCGAAGCCGTCGCCGAAGGCGAGCCGCTGTTCGGCGACCTCGGCCGCCCGGCCGTAGCGTCCGGCCGCGCCGGGGATGGCGAGCAGCGGCCAGATCTGGGCATCGAGGGCGAGGAAGGGGTTGCGGGTGACGCCGTCGTCGCCGGTGCCGGCGGGGAAGCGGCCGCTGGCCGGGTCCCACATCGCCGCGACGAAGTTCTCGGCCTGAGTGGCGTCGCGCCGCCACTCGGCATCGCCGGTGGCGGTGGCGAGCCGCCCGAAGGCGGCGGCCAGGTCGGTGTTGTGCTCGGTCGATTTCCAGGTCAGCGGCTCGGGCGCAGGTTCATGCCCGAAGCGGCCGCCGGTGAAGCCGCCCGGACCGCGCGGGTCCTGCTGCGACGCTACCCAGCGGCCGATGCGGGTCGCCGCCGCGCGGTATTGCGGTCCGGCTTGCACCTGGTCTAGGGTCAGCAGGGCCAGCATCGCCCAGGCCAGGTTGCCGCTGTCGCTGCCCACCTGGTAGCGGTCCTCCAGCCAGCGGTTCTCGGTGCCGTCCCACCAGCCGGCCAGCTTCACCGGCCCGGGCCCGACCGGTCCCGCCCGATAGCCGTTGCGCAGGCGCCCGTCGTGCCAGAAGCGATCATGGTCGAGGGCGGTCAGGATGGCATTGCCGATCGCCTGGGCTTTGGCGGTCTCGCCGCAGCCGACCAGGGCGATGGCGGCGGCGGCGTTGTCGTAGAGGAAGGCGGCGTCGTGCAGCGGGCCCGCCGCGACGGTGGGATAGCTGGCCAGGAACAGCGGGCCGGGCGGCATGACGTCAAACCGCCCGGCCAAAGTGGCGCAGGCGGTGGCCGGCGGCGCCGCCGCGGCGGGCGGCGCCGCGGCCAGGCCGAGCAGCAAGGCGGCGATCAGGCCGAACTTCATCCTCGATAGATACCGCCAAGCCGCCGGGTCGCCAAGAGGAGTCGCCGTTCGGCTATGGACTCAATCCCCAGGATGGTTCCGGTTGCCGGTTGCCGAGCCGGCTGTGCTGTTCGACGTGCAGGGACGTTCCGGAGCCATCCGGCGCGATGACCACGACCTGGCCGGATGCGTCGTCGTCATCATCGGCCGCATCATCGGCATCGGGGGGAGCCGTCGGCCGGTCGCCGCAGCTGATGCGGTCGCCGATCACCTGACAATCGGTCTGTACGTCGTGGGCGCATTGCGTCCGGCCGTTGATGGTGACGCAGCTGAGGCTTGCGGCGCCGGCCGTGCCGGCGCTGTCGAGGCAGAGCAGCGCCGATAGCGCGACGGCTGATGCGATCAAGTGGCATAGGCGCATGGTGAACAACCTCCGTGATCTGGTTCGATCGGCGAGGTTTAGGGCAGAGTCTGGCTGCCGCGCTGTGCATCGGTTAACAGGATCGGGCGATCAGCAGGCCGTCGTTCGCGGAACGATCGACGGGCTTTTCACGCTGATCGGCGAGCTGGCCGTTCAGACCGCCCATAGCTATGCGATCGAGCAGATCATGGAGGTACAGTCGAAGCGCCTCGATGACATGGGTCGATTGGTGAGGGGATCCGTCACCAATCTGCGCGAGGCGCTCGACCCGATCCAACGGACCACCGCCCAGATCAAGGACGTCCATCGGGAATTCGGCGCATCCTCGGCCGATGCCGGACAGATCGCGCAAAGTCTGCCGCATATGATGCGCTACCTGACCGACGCCGCGCGGCAGATGGAGATCCTCAACCAGACCAGTTCCGCCGCCATGTCCGATGCCGAACGCATCCAGGTGGTGGCGCATTCAGCGCGCATGCTGGCCCTCAACGCCACCATCGAGGCGGCGCGGGCCGGCGATATGGGGCACGGTTTCGCCGTGGTCGCCGGTGAAATGAAGGGCCTGTCCCTGCAGACCGCCGCCCTGGCCGAAGGCATCCAGGCCAGCATGCAGGGTCTGGACGACCTGGTGGCCCGGCTGTCCGAGGATGCGCAGAAGGGCCGCGAGCTTGGCGACGGGGCGGCGGCGCGGGCAACCTCGATCACCGATGTCACCCATGCCGCGCTCAATGTCTTCGAACCCGCCATCGAGCGCCTCGAGCAAAGCATCGGCACCACCGGCACCGCCATCGCCACCTTCGATGCCATCGGCCGCGAACTGGACGGGGTGCATTCCTATGTCGGGGATCTGGTGCAGCGCATGGCCGGGTTGTCGGCCCAGGCCGGCAAATACCTGCAGCGCTTCGAAAGCCTGCTGCAGCTGAATTTCGAAAGCGGCGTCGAGAACAGCCTGACCGGTCCGGTGGCGGCCCTCGAGAGGACGGCGGCGGCGCTGACCGCATGTCTCGAGGCGGCCTTGCGCAAGGGCGAGATCAGCCCCGCGGCGCTCTATGATCCGCCGCTGGCGCCCTACCCCGGGCTCGATCCCCGGATCCATCCGGAGGGCAAGCGGACCAGCCCTCTGGACGCCTTCGCCGACCGGATCTTCCCGGAATTCCAGGAGCCGATGCTCGGCCACGACCCGAATATCGTCTTCTGCGTCTTCGTCACCCCGAAAGGGTATCTGCCGCGGCACAACGACAAGTTCTCGCGACCCTTGATCGACGACGTCACCTGTCAGTCCGGCGAAACCTCCGATCTGGCGGCGCTGCGGGTCAAGGCCTTGAACGTCGCCCAGTCCCGGCATCAGACGCTGTTCGACGATCCGACCGGCCTGGCCGCGGCGAGCAATGCGACGCGGAAATTCCTGTTCAAGGCCTATATCCGCAATATGGGCGGCGGCAAATATGTGCCGATGCTGGACATCTCGACGCCGTTGTTTCCCGACGGTCGGTTTGCCGGCGGCCTGCGCATGGGTTACCGCATGCCCGGAGTCGACGACTCCGCCAAGTGACCCGTCCACCGGCAGGCTTGTGACTCGGGCCACAATCCTCAGTGGCTAGATGTGACGGTGAAGACATGCGCCTGGAGGTCGCCGGCCCGAAAGGAATCAACCAGCTTCGCCTCCCGCACGAGATGGAACAGGGTGGATGGAGTCGTTGCGTCCACGCGGTCTTCGCTGCTGCTCAGAATGACCACGGGGTCGCCGTCCTGCAGGGTGATGACAGGAGCAGCCTTGCCCCATAGGGGCTTCAGGACGGCATTGCCGTTGAGGGCGGCGGGGGAGAGTGCGGACACGGTTCTGCTGGTAAACAGCGCCCGGTCGGTGAACGTGCCGACAACACTCCAGACCGTGCCGATCGCCGGATCCGCATCGTCGAACAGGAAGATCGGCAGTCTACTGCCGGTATCGCGGAGGATGCGGGCATGGGCCGCACGAATGGGGCCATCCGCGGTGAAATGCCATCCGTTGAAACCGTCCAGCAGGCCGAGCATGACCAGCACCGCCAGGGTAACACCGCGCCGGCGACAGACGAAGGCGAGGACCAGCAATGCGCCGGCGGTAACGCCAAGAACCGGGACCGGAATCCGTAGGTAAGCCGAAAGACCGACGCCGTCCTGAATGCCCAGGCGCAGCAGCACCGACCCGGCGGCGACCGCGGCGGTTACGGCAAAAAGTCCGGTCGTCGGAGTCCGAAACAGCAAGAGCCCGAAGCCGATCATGCTGAAGGGAATGAACATGGTTGCGTACAGTCCCTCCCGCGAGAAAAAGAACAGCTTGTGGCTCAGCTCGCCATAAAAAAGGACTGCGTATCCGATGGTTATGAGCCACAGCCAAAAGGACTCAAAACGCGTCTGGGCGGCCAGATGCGGGCGCAGGCGCCCGGCGATCAGGGCCAATGCGGCACCGATGAAGGCCGCCAGATGCGGGGTGATCCAAAATCCTTGGGTCAGCAGAAACGGCAGCGGCTCGTTCCAACCGCCGGCGTTGGTGGGCACCACAAGGATCTGCCGCAGGATGAAGAAGAAGTCGCCGCCATGCAGCAGCACCAAGAGCGATCCGAACACCAGTTGCGCCAGGGCCGCGCCCAGACTTCCGAACAGCAGGAGGTGGCCGGCATGCGCCGCCCAATCCCGGACCGAGCGGGCGCGTCGCACCACGAAGCCCGAATAGAGGAAGAACACCGGGAACAACAGGCCGGTGGCGAGATGGACGAAAACCATGCTGGCGGCGGCGAAGCCGGCTCCGATGGTGGCAATCCAGGGACGCTTCGTGGTTCCCGCCAGGGTCAGCAGGGCGAAGGTCAGGGCCTCATAGGCGGCCTCCCCCCGGTCTACATAGTCCCAGCCGATGGACCGCAGAAGATAGAAATTCAGGGCGATCATGACGGTCATCGCCGCCGCCTTCCACAGGGGCAAATATTTCACTAAAATATAGAAATAAGAGAATACGATTGATGAATATATAACGCATATCCCGAATATATATCTGTAATTGTCGTCGCCAAATAATGTGTGTACAATGTATGCTGGCAATATATACGGAATTCTCGTTCCTATATAGGCGTTTTCCTGCCATATATCGAGGCTCGAGAACTGGAACAGGTGATTGAGATAGCCGTAATACATCCAGACATCGAGGTCGCCCACGGTATTGGTGAGCCACACCGGATTGGCTGCCACCAGCAGGAAGGGCAGAGCCAAGAGAACGACGCCATAGGCAACGATCTTGCGGTTTTCAATCACTGACAATTGGCTCTCTGGCTATTCCGTTGCCACAAGGAGATCAGCGTCCGGCGGTGACGGTGAAGACATGCACCCAGATGTCCCCGGCGCGAAAGGAATCGATGGGCGCTGCCTGGCCGACGAGGCGAAGCAAAGTCGATTGCGCCCCGTCCATACTGTCCTCGCGGCTGCTGAGAACGACCACCGAATCGCCTCGACGCAGATCGGCGCGCCCGACGGGATAGGTATCGCGGGCGGGATAAAGCGCCCGATCGGTGAAGGACGCAAGGATGCCGTGGATGGTTGGCAATTGCGGGTCATCGCGGTTGTAGAAAACGGTGGGAAGATTGCCACCGATTTCGCTGGCGATTCGGGCATGGGCGACCCTCACGGTGCGATCCTCGGTGAAATGCCAACTGTTGAAGCCGTCCAACAGGCCCAGCATGACCAGTGCGGCCAGGGTGACAGCCGGGCGGCGGCGGACGAAGGCGAGGGCCAGCAATCCGCCGATGGCGATGCCGAGAACCGGGACCGGAATCTTGAGAAAGGCCGAAAGACCGTCGCCGTCCTGGATGCCGAGGCGCAGCAGCACCGAACCGGTGGCGACCGCCGCGGTTACTGCAAATAGTCCCGGTGACGGAGTCCGAAACAGCAGGATGCCGAAGCCGATCATGCTGAAGGGGATGAACATGGTGGCGTACAGTCCGACTCGTGAAAAAAAGAACAGCCGATGGCTGACTTCGCCGCAGAACAGGACCGCAAATCCAATGGTGATGACGCATAGCCAGAACGTCTCGAACCGGGTCCGCGACGCCAGTTCCGGACGCAGGCGGCCGGCGATCAGCGCCAATCCGGCACCGATGAAGGCCGCCAGATGCAGCGTGATCCAATAGCCTTGCGTCATCAGAAACGGCAGAGGCTCATTCCAAGCACCGAAATTGGTCGGCACCACCTGGACCTGCCGCAGGATGAAGAAGAAATCGCCGCCATGCAGCAGAACCAAGAGCGAACCGAAGACCAATTGCGCCAGTGCCGCGCCTAGGCTTCCGAACAGCAGGAGGTGGCCGGTATGGGCCGTCCACGCCCTGAACGAACCGGCACGTCGCACCACGAAACCCGAATAGAGAAGAAACACCGGGAATAACAGGCCGGTGGCGAGATGGACGAACACCATGCTGGCGGCGGCGAAACCTGCGCCGATGGTGGCGATCCAAGGCCGTCTGGCGCTCCCCGCCAGGGTCAGCAGGGCGAAAGTCAGGGCCTCATAGGCGGCCTCGCCGCGGTCCACATAATCCCATCCGATGGAGCGCAGGAGATAGAAATTCAAGGCGATCAACACAGTGGTTGCCGCCGCTGCCTCCAGCGGCAAGTATTTTCTCAAAATATAGAAATACGAGAATGCAATTGATGGATATATGACACATATCCCGAATATGTATTTGTAGTTTTCCTCACCAAATAGCGCGTGGACAATGTATCCAGGGAGTATATACGGGATCCTTGTTCCTATATAGGCGTTCTCTGGCCATATGTTATGGTTAGAAAACTGGAATAGGTGATTGAAATACCCGTAATACATCCAGACATCCCAGTCGTCTGGCGAATTATTGAGCCAGAGCGGGTTTGCAGATGCCAGCAGGAAGGGCAGGGCCAGGAGGACGATGCCATAGGCAAAGACCTTGCGGCCTTCGTCCTGGGGAGGCAGCGTCACGTCCGGCTGATCCGCGCGATAACTTGGGAGTAGGGCACTCGCAGCATGTCGTGGACCACCGCGATGTCCGGCTGCCCGATCGCGGAAAAGAGTGACGGCAACTGCTCGGGACGACGAACCGAGCCACCCCGATCATGGCGTGCCAGGAAATGGGCGACCGGATGCTGGCCGTCGACGAAGCAGGGGTCGATCGTGGTGATGCTGCCCTTGGGCGCCAGTGCCGCCATGACGTTGCCGAGCAGCATGGCGGCCTCGCGGTCGCCCAGATGATGCAGGACTCCGAAGGCGAAGGCGCGGTCGAAACGGCCTTCCAGGCGAAAATCGACGCGCGTCGCGTCGGCCACCAGAAAGGTTCCCCGGCCAGGATGCAGCCGCCTGGCATGGGCGATGTACGCTTCGCTGATATCGATGCCGACATAGTCGATGCCGGCAGGAAGGAAACGCAGGCTGGCTCCGGTCCCGCAGCCGATGTCGAGGATTCGCTCGCCTGGCTGGGGCCGGACATGTTCGGCCAGGAAGCGGCGGTGACAGTCGGGGGCGCCGACCAGCCATTGATAGAGATTGAACACCGCCGGGACCGCCAGAACCGTCTTGGCCGCCGTCATCAGCATGGTCATATCCCTTGGCTGCGGGCGAGACGACGAACGACCGCCCGATGCTTGGCCTCGGCCAGCAGGGTTACCAGCCCGGGCGGCAGCAGGCTCAGCAGCGAACATCGCAAACGCCATGTCCAGGGCTGACGATGCGGAATCCGAAGGCGACTGGGGATCGCCGTCTCTTGGAACGAACCAGGCAGGGAACCGGCGACGTCGTTCTTCACATAGAACAGCACATTATAGCGGTACCATGGTTCGATGCCGTCGAGACCGGCTAGCTGCGGCCGGAGCCAGTCGAAGGCGGCAAAGCCCGCTTGGGCAAACAGATCCCGCCAATAGGACAGCGGGCGCTCATTCACATGGTATTTCCCGCCCTGACCAGGTACGGCGGCCGAGAACATGACGATATCGGCATGGCGGGTCAGATTGGCGATCAGCGTGGTGGCTCGTTCGGCCGGAATATGTTCCGCCACTTCCAGACATTGGACGAGGGAGAAACGCCGTCCGAGATCGAAAGGCGCCGATAAATCCAGAGGCCGGAAGCAATCGGCTGGGATGGTCAGCTTTTGTGGATCGACATACGGGCCATCGCTGCCGAAGACATCCCGGACCCCGCAGGCTAACCATTCGGTGAGCCAGACCCCGCGGCCGCAGCCGACATCGAGGACGCTGTCCGGCTTCAGGCCGGCCTGGACCAGCGGCAGAATCCGGCGCGCCGATTGCCGCGATCCGGTTTCGATATAGTCGTAGAACAGATCGCTGTAACTGTTTGCCATGTCCGAAATCTTCAAACCTCGCCGGCCGGCGCCGGCTGTGGGGCCGGTCGCACCGTGTTGGCCGGTCTTACTGCGATCTGCCGCAGGACGAACAACGGCCGCGCCTTGGACTGCATGTAGGTGCGGCCCACATATTCGCCGATGACGCTGAGGCAGAACAGCTGGACGCTTGAAAACGCCAGGAACAACAGCGTCAGGCTGGTCCAGCCGCGCACCGCTCCGACGAACAGCCAGGAATACAGGGCGAACAACGACAGCAGGACCGCTCCGACGAAAAACAGGGCGGCGAGCACGAAGCTGGCCCGCAACGGCGCGATCGAGAAGCCGGTCATGGCATCGACCGCAAAGAGGATCATCTTGCCCAGCGGATATTTGGTCTGGCCGGCGAACCGCGCCGCCCGCCGGTATTGCAGGGCGACCTGGTTGAGGCCGATCCAGGCGATCATGCCGCGGATGAAGCGGTACTGCTCGGGCATCTCCAGAAAGATACCCAGCACCTTGCGGTCGATCAGACGAAAATCGCCGGTGTCGGGAGGAACGTCGACATGGCTGATCTTGCTGAGGATGCGATAGAACCAGCTCGCCGACAGCTTCTTGAAGGCGCTTTCGCCGTCGCGTTCCAGCCGCTGCCCGTAAACGACATTGGCCCCTTCGTCCATGTGCCGCATCATCTCCGACAGCAATTCCGGCGGGTCCTGCAGATCGGCGTCAAGGATCAGGATACGCTCGCCCCGGGCGAAGCTCAGTCCGGCGGTCAGCGCAATCTGATGGCCGAAATTGCGCGCCAGATCGAGCCCGACCACCTGCGGACGACGCCGGCTCATCGCGTCGATGATCGCCCAGGTGGCATCGCTCGACCCATCGTTGACGAGAACGATTTCGTAATCGGCCCCGACCGCCGCCTCGCAAACCGGAATCAGCCGGCGTTCCATTTCGCCCAGCACTTCCGCTTCGTTGTAGCAGGGAATGACCACCGACAGGCGGGGGCGCCCCTGGTCATCGCCGCCACGGATTTGCGGGCCCAATGCGCGCTGTATCACGTCCAATCCTTGCGTTGCGACAACGTCGTGCGACCCGCCCGACTGCGAATTCCGGGTCGAGACGGCTAAGGGTATATAGCCCAAAATCTCGGCGTGAACCAACCAATCGATGATCACCGAGATGACGGTGAGGAGGTTTTCACCGCCAAGCACCCGCCTTTGGCGGGCGCTTGGCGGTTCAATTTCTTGCCGACGGCAGTGGGCCATCGTCAGAATCGCAATTCTGCCGAATTCTTCATCCGCACCCAAATCTTGAGTACATCAGCGACCCATCGTATTCTCCGCGCCGGCTCCGTCCGTCCCGACGGCCGAGCGAAGAGTGGGGGAAACAGGGTCGTGCGCGGAACCATTCTCGTCACCGGCGGTGCCGGCTATGTCGGCAGCCATGTCACCCGGGAATTGGTGGATCGGGGCGCCGATGTGGTGGTGTTCGACAATCTGCAGACGGGGTGGCGTCAGGCCTTGCCCCCCGAAGCGCGGTTCATCGAGGGCGATCTGGCCGATGCGGCGGCGCTCGATCGGCTGTTTTCCGGCCGTCCCATCGCTGCGGTGATGCATTTCGCCGCCAATTCGCTGGTCGGGAATTCGATGCGGGACCCCTTTCCCTATCTTGGCGACAATGTGAGCAATGCGGTTTCCTTGGTGAAGGCGATGGCCAAGCACGAGGTCCGCAAGATGGTCTTTTCCTCCACCGCCAGCCTTTACGGCCAAGCCGGCGAGACGGCGATCGACGAGGCGGCCGAGATTGCGCCGGACAGTCCCTATGGCGAGTCGAAATATCAGGTGGAACGCATGCTGGGCTGGGCCGAACGCATCTTCGGCATCCGTTCCGCCTGCCTACGCTATTTCAATGCGGCGGGAGCCCATCCGGGCGGCCGGATCGGCGAGGATCATCGCCCGGAGACGCATCTGATTCCCCTCGCCCTGCAGGTCGCCGAGGGACAACGTCCGGACCTGACCATCTTCGGTGACGACTATGCGACGCCCGACGGCACCTGCATTCGCGATTATGTGCATGTCTGCGACCTGGCCGATGCGCATCTCCGCGTGCTCGACGTCGTCGACAGGCAAAGCTGCTGCTATAATCTGGGGACCGGCCACGGCTATTCGGTCCGGGAAGTGGTTGCCGCCGTCGCCCAGGTGACCGGGCGGCCCTGTCCTGCCACCGTCGGACCGCGGCGCGCCGGCGACCCACCGATGCTGGTGGCGGCGAGCGGCAAAATCCGCCGTGAGTTGGGCTGGACACCCCGGTTCGACGATCTGCAGGAGATCATCGGTTCGGCTTGGCAATGGCGCCAGAACTTTCCCCGTGGTTACGCGGAATGAAGGGTCAGGCCGTCCAGCCGGTCATTGAATTGCAGGTCATTCAAATTGCCCGATTCCAAGCGATGACGGATTGCCGATGAAGAACTTCCTCAAAAGAATTCTCCGGAGATTGGCCTGCGTACCGCTGCTCGGCCGTTTCATCCGCATCGGCGCGGCCGTTTACCGCTTGCCGGCGCTCACCGAGACGGTGATGCGGATCGGCGCTCAACTCGAACGCATCAGCCAGCAGCCGCAACCCGAAGCGTCGACGCGGGATCCGGATCTCGATAATCTCGTTCTGTCGCTGCCGGTGGTGCTGCGCCAGCTTCGCCGCGACCTGGATCGGTTGGAGACCATGGTGGCCGATCTGCAGCGGCCATCCGCGACAGCCCCTGCCAAGGCCGACCGACCGAGGATTGTCCGGTTGCCCATCGGGACCGAGCCATGACCGGGAGCGGCGCCGCGCCCACCATCTCGGTCGTCATCAATACCTTGAACCGCGCCGCCAGCCTGAACCGGACCCTCGACAGCTTTCGCTGGCAGACCTATCGCGGCGGCTTCGAGATCGTCGTGGTCAACGGTCCTTCGACCGACGATTCGCAAGACGTGATCGACAGCTGGACGCCGAAGATCCGCGCCGGACGGTGCCCGCTGCCCAATTTGTCGATGTCGCGCAATATCGGCATTTGCATGGCCGACGGCGATATCGTCGCCTTTATCGATGACGACGGCATCCCGGAACCGGAATGGCTGGAACAGATCGCCGCCGCCTATGACCGGCCGGACGTCGGCGCTGCCGGCGGGCGGGTGTTCGACCACACCGGTTATGATTTCCAATGTGAATATTGCATGGTGGATCGTTTCGGCCACGCCACCATGACGCCGTCCCGGCCAATGCCGCATCGATGCTTCCCGGGAAGTTTCGAGTTTCCCCATCTGTTGGGGACCAATGCGTCCTTTCGCCGCCAGGCGCTGCTCGATATCGGCGGGTTTGACGAGGAGTTCGAATATTTCCTCGACGAGACCGATGTCTGCCTGCGCATCGTCGATGCCGGCTATCTGATCCGCCAACTCGATGGCGCCTATGTGCATCACAAGTTCGCCGCCAGTACGGTGCGAAACGACAAGCGCGTGGTTCGGCATCGTTATCCGGTCATCAAGAACCTGATCTATTTCACCTTGAAGCACGCCAGGGACTATTTTCCGCTCGAACGGATCTTCACGCAGCAGGAGCGGTTCATCACCAGCCAGCGGCAGGACGTGCTGTGGTGTCTGGATCATGGCCTGTTGACCCCTGCCGACGCCGCCGCCTTCGAGCGGGATGTCGAGAGGGCCCTTGCGGTTGGCCGGACCAGAGGGTGCCAACCGCCGGGGCCGATGATCAGCGAAGCGTCCCGTGCCGCGTTGGCGGGTCGCTTCGTCCCCTTTCCGACCCTGTCGACGGACGGCGACACACTGACCATCGTGTTGGTTACCCAGGACTATCCGCCCAATCACGGCGGCGGCATCGCGACCTTCAACAAGGATTTGGCAACCGCCTTGGCGGCCTTGGGGCATCGGGTGCATGTGGTTTGCCAGAGTTCGGACATCGATCGGGTCGATTATGAAGCCGGCGTCTGGGTCCACCGAATCCTGGTGCGGGCTGTTGCCCAGAGTCAGGCCGCGCAAGACAGGAAGATCCCCGCCCAGATCTGGAACTGGTCGGCCACCGCACTCGCCGAGGTCCGGCGCATTGCCGGCCACCGTCCGCTCGATGTGGTGGAGGCGCCGATCTGGGATGCCCAGGGCATCGCCTTCCTGCTGGAGGGCAGCTGGCCCTTGGTCACCAGCCTGCAGACCTCGCTGCGGTTCTTTCTCGAGTCCCATTCCGAACTATTGAACGATCCGGAATGGATGGCCTCGTTCGGAAGCCCCATGCTTGCCGTTGAACGGGAATTGATGGAGCAATCGAACGCCGTTCGTTCGATCAGCCAGGCCATCCGCCGCGATATCGAACGGGCCTACGGATTCCGCTTCGCCCCGGATCAGGTGGTGACGGCACCTCTCGGCCTGGCCGACCTGGTGCCGACGGCCGAGGATGGTCCGCGGGCGGCGGTCTGTCAGGCGGCCGAACGGACCGTTCTGTTCGTCGGTCGCCTGGAGCACCGCAAGGGGATCGACATTCTGCTGCAGGCGATCCCGCTGGTGCTGGCGGAAGACCCTGGCCTGCGCTTTCGCATCATCGGTGATGACAGCCTGCCGGGGCCGAATGGCCAGACCTATCGGGCGGAATTCGAAAACAGTCCGGCCGGAAAGCGCTGCGTCCGGCAGCTGCGGTTCGACGGCAAGGTCGACGAACCGACGCTCGACGCCGCCTACGCCGCCTGCGACATCTTCGTCAGTCCCAGTCGTTACGAGTCGTTCGGCTTGATCTTTGTCGAGGCCATGCGCCATGGCAAGCCGGTCATCGGCTGCCAAATCGGCGGCATGCCGGAAATCATCCGACCGGAGGAGACCGGCCTTCTGGTCCCGCCGGACGATGCCCCAGCCCTGGCCGCCGCCATCCTGCGCCTGGCGCGTTCCGCCGATCTGCGCCGCCAATGGGGACAGCGGGGGCGCGCCCGGTTCGAGGAACAATTCACGGCGCGGCGCATGGCCGAAAACAGTCTTCCGCTTTATGCCCTGGCCAAGCGTCGACCGCCATACCATCGCCGATTGAAGATTTCCTATGTCAACGGCGTTTGCGTCAGGCATGACGCCATCTCCAATGCGATCCTCGGTGAAATTCAGGCCCTGCGGCAGCGCGGATATTGTGATCTCAAGCTCTTCACCTTCCGCTGCGATTACCCGGAGATTCCGTTTCACCAGGTCACCACGCCCGAAGCCATCGCCGAAGACCCGCATTTTCAAGCGAGCGATCTGGTCGTCTTCCACTTCGGCATTTTTTCTCCGCTCTTCGAGCTTTTGCCGAAGGTGCATTACGGTGCGAAAAGGCTGGTGGTCTTCCACAACATCACGGCCAAGGAAGCCCTGGCTCCGGACGACTACCCCATGTTCGACAAATCGATGGCCCAGATGGCCCGGATCAGTCTGGCTCACCGGGTGATCTGTGACAGCGAGACCAATCTCGGCGTATTGCGGCAAGACGGGATTGACACGCCGGCCACCGTGCTGCCGCTTGCCGTGCGACTGAAATCTCCCGCACCGCTGGTCAAGCCGAGTTTCGCCGATCAGACCCTGCGGATCGCCTTCGTCGGTCGGTTCGTCCGTTCCAAGGGACCGCAAGATTTGCTGGCTGCGCTGGCCGAAGCCGCGCGCGCGCAGGCCACCAGGAACATTCGCCTGGATCTGGTCGGCAACATCGGTTTTTCCGACGCGACCTTGCTGGCCGAACTGGAAACGGTGGCCAAGCGGCTGGAGGACACCACGGCCGGGCGGTTGACCATCAGGTTCCATGGCGATGCCAGCGAGGACGTGAAACAGCAATTGCTGCAAGACGCCGACCTTTTCGCCCTGCCCACCTATCACGAAGGGTTTTGTGTGCCGATCGTCGAGGCGATGGCCAGCGGCTGCAAGGTCGTGACCTATGACAATTCGAACACGCCGGCCATCAGCGGCGGCCCGGCCCAATTGGTGCCGACCGGCAATGTGGCGGAATTCGCCGGCGCACTTGGCAACGCGATGACCCAGGTGCTGTCCGATGCCTGGCGAAACCAAGGCGGCTACGCCGATTATGTGGTGGCGGCGGCGGCTCACGTCGCGCAGTTCGCCCCGGCGTTGGTCGATGAACGCTTCGTTGATTTCATCCAGGATTGGGTGATGAACGAATAGGCGCGGTCGATTCCCGCTGACGGGTCGGTCAAGGTCTCACGCGGTGCCGGCCGAGATTGCCAAGCCACCGCAGCGGCGTGGTCAACCGCCAGGAGCGGCTTGCGAAGACCGCCTGTAGTTCCAGGACCCGATTTTCGGCGCTGGCCTGCCATTGCTGCGCTGTCGCCTGCCATTGCTGCGCTGTCTCCTGCCATACGTGCAGGTTCTGTCGCAGTTCGCCATTGTCTGCATTGACCGCGGAAAGATCCCGCTCCAGCCGGGCGGTGGTGGCCGCCAGTTCGCCGTTGCTGGCATTGACGGCGGCAAGATCCTGCTCCAGCCGGGCGGTGGCGGCCTCCAGTTCGCCGTTGTTGGCATTGACGGCGGAAAGTTCCTGTTCCCGCCGGGCGTTGTTGACCGCCAGCTCCCGTTCCCGGTGGGCGGCTGCCACGACCTGCTGCTGGGTCGTCTCGAGTTCCGCTTTCAGCCAGGCGAACTGGTCGCGGAGAGTCTTGACCTCTGCTTCGACAGCCTCGCGTGCCGCGACCAGTTCGGCGACCAAGCCGGTGGTCGCTTCGTTCCGTTCCAACGTCGATCCCCGGGTCATGGGTTTCTCCAACTGTTCAAAGGCCGCCAGGGCCCGGCGCGCCGACTCTTCCCACGAGAACAGGCCGGCCTGACGCAGGCCGTGATCCCGCAATTTCTGGCGAAAAGCTTCATTGGCAAGGACCTCGGCCATGGCCGCGGCGATGGCGGATGGTCGGGTTGGATCGAACAGCGCGTCATTCCATCCGATCACTTCGGGAATGCTCGACCTGTTGGAGCCGATCACCGGGGCGCCGCAAGCCATGGCTTCCAGGGCCGGCAGGCCGAACCCCTCATGTAACGAGGGGAAGACGAACAAATGGCAAAGATTGTACAGGGTCACCAAATCATCTTCGGGAACGAATCCGGTGATCACCAATTCGGCCGGATCCAGCCCGAATTTCGCGGCATGGGCCATCAGTATTTGGCGCCCCTGATCGTTTACCGAACAGACAATGACAAGCTGGTAGTCGCGGCGGACCGGCAGCATGGCGAAGGCCTCGATCAGGCCTTCGATGTTCTTCCGAACATTGAGCTCCCCGGTATACATGAGAAACGGTCGGACCAGGCCGTAGCGGTTCCGCAGTTTCCGTTCCCGCGCTTTGGTGATCGTCAGGGGGGTGAAGCAGTCGGCGACGGCGGCGGAAATATTGACGACCCGGTCGCGCGGCAGGCCGAGGGTCGAGATCGCCTCGTTACGCGTATGTTCGGAGATGCTCAGCCACAGTTGGGCATTCCTCAGATGCGCAATCTTGCCGAAGTACCAGCGACGCAGATCTGCCTCCGGCAGATATGCGTCTTCATGCAGCAGGGGAATGAGGTCATAAAGCGTGACGGCCGTGGGGATGCTTCCGATCGTCGTCACCGCCTCGGTGTTCTGGCCTTCGAACAGGCTGGAGACATGCACGATGTCGGGAGCGAGGTTGGCCAGGAAATGCTCGCGGATGACCTCCGCGGCGTGATTCTGCCAACCGCCCGTATAGCGTGACGGCTGCGGCGGCAGTCGGAACGTGACGATTCGTTCGGGAGGGATCAATCCTCGAAAGCGATCCCGGAGGTCTTCGATCGTCTCGGGAAAGCAACCATTCAACGCCAACCAGACATCATGCTTGCCGACACACTGGCGGGTCATCGCCTGGGCCAGGGGCATGGAATAACGGCCGATGCCGCGATGGCGGCTGGTCGGGGTCTGACAACCTTGAAGGTCGATCACGATGCGCACGGTCAATGCCACTTTCTTTAGGCCGGAGCCTATGATGTTGCCCGCCGGGCCGATTGGGACGGGTCCTTTGCTGTGGCAGAACCTTGGGTGGGCGGTCCTCGATTATGTTTCTCGTACTTCCTCTGTCAACCGGTGTGCTCTTTACGCCAGCCGGGAAGGGGCGCGCCGGGTAATCCGATAGACCGCGGCCGGCGGCATGTTGAGATAGGCGCGGCCGATGCGCGTCGCCTTGAGGCCGAGCCGGTCGAGCAGACGTCTGGCGACCGGGCAGCGCGGACCATAGGTGAATTGATAGAGCGCGCCACCCTGGCGCAGTAAGCCGAAGGCGCCGGCGAGGATGGCCAGCACCTGTTTCGGCGGCATCGACAACAGCGGCAGCCCGCTGACCACGGCGCCGACCGGGACGCCGTCGAACAGATTGTGGCGGTCCAGCCGCGCCGCATCCATCCGCAGCACCCGCGCCTTGGGGAACCGCGACCGCAGAAGCTCGATGAATTCGCCGCCGTTCTCGATCAGCGTCAAATCCTCCGCTCGCACGCCCCGCGCCAGGAGCGCCCGCGTGAAGACGCCGGTGCCGGGGCCGAGTTCGAGCACCGCTCCACAGTCCGGGGTTATTTCGCGCGTGATGAGTTCGGCCAAGGCCGGCCCCGACGGGGCGATGGCCGCGACCCGAAGCGGATCGGCGCTCCAGGCCCGCAGGAAGAACAGCACATCGGGCATGGTGATGCCGTTCATCGGCGATCGCATCTTGGTAAGTCGCCAACTGTTGTCGCCGACGCCCTGCCTGCTGTGGCTTTCCATGCGGGTCCTCCTTCGGCCGGACGATCCACCCGAGAATAGTCTGGCGGAGCGCCCGAGTGTCCCCCCAACTGTGGCGTATCTATGGCGGTCTGGCCGCCATCATGGGGCGCGCAGTATCGTCAGCCTGGGCATTGATGATATTGCCCATGATGCGATGCCATCGGCAAATGAGTTTGCTGGCAGACACCGACTTCGTCGGCGCCGGTTTGCCAAGCGCAAGTGGCGCATCGGCTGCCTGCCCTCCGGATTGCCCCGCGATTCCCGCAGGGCTCTTGACTCGGGCCGCCGAGGGGGCGTACAAACCGTCCCTCTCAGTTGTCTGAGATGGCACTTGCCTCCGAGGAGGCCGGCCGGTCCGCGAAGACTCGCGCACCGGCCCGATGTCGTTTGGTTTGAGTGAGGTCGGGACCGCTTCATGTTCGAGGCTTTGAGTTCACGTCTGGGCGAGGTGTTCGAGCGGCTGAAGAAACGCGGCGCGCTGGGCGAAGCCGAGGTGTCCGAGGCGCTGCGCGAAGTGCGCGTGGCGCTCTTGGAGGCCGACGTGGCGCTGCCGGTGGTCAAGGACTTTATCGCCAAGGTGAAGGAACGGGCCATCGGCCAGGAGGTGGTGCGCAGCATCACCCCGGGCCAGATGGTGGTGAAGATCGTCCACGACTGCCTGATCGAGACCCTGGGCGAGGCCGCCGAGATCAATCTGGTGGCGACGCCGCCGGTGCCGGTGCTGATGGTCGGCCTGCAGGGGTCGGGCAAGACCACCACCTCGGCCAAGATCGCGCTGCGTCTCAGGACCCGCGACAAGAAGAAGGTGCTGCTGGCTTCGCTCGACATCTATCGTCCGGCCGCCCAGCAGCAATTGGAAATTCTGGCCCGCCAGGCCGAGGTCGGCTCGCTGCCCATCGTCTTCGGCGAGCGGCCGGTGGCGATCGCCCGCCGGGCCATGGAGACGGGTCGCCGCGAAGGCTACGACGTGGTGATCCTGGACACCGCCGGGCGACTGCATATCGACCAGGCCCTGATGGCCGAGGTGGCCGAGGTCCGCGACGCGGTGCGCCCGGCCGAGACGCTGCTGGTGGTCGATGCGATGACCGGCCAGGACGCGGTCAATCTGGCCCGCGAATTCAACGAGAAGGTCGGCGTCAGCGGCCTGGTGCTGACCCGGGTCGACGGCGATGCGCGCGGCGGTGCGGCGCTGTCCATGCGGGCGGTGACCGGCCGGCCGATCAAGTTCCTGGGTGCCGGCGAGAAGCTGGATGCCCTCGAGGTGTTCCACCCGGATCGGGTGGCCGGCCGCATTCTCGGCATGGGCGACATGGTGTCGCTGGTCGAGAAGGCGATCGAGAGTTTCGAAGAGGACGAGGCCGAGAAGCTGGCGGCCAAGATGGCCAAGGGCAAGTTCGATCTCGACGATCTGGCCTCGCAGTTCCGCCAGCTCAAGAAGATGGCGACCTCAAGGGCGTCATGGGGATGATTCCCGGCCTCGGCAAGATGAAGAAGCAGATCGACGAGGCCCATATCGACCCCAAGGCGATCAATCGCCAGGAAGCGATCATCCTGTCGATGACCAAGGCCGAGCGGAAGCATCCCGACCTCATCAAGGCCAGCCGCAAGCGGCGCATCGCCGCCGGCTCCGGGGTTTCGGTGCAGGACGTCAACAAGCTCCTGAAGCAGTACCAGCAGATGGCCGACGTCATGAAGAAGGTCAGCAAGATGGGCAAGAAGGGTCTGCTGCGGCATGGCCTGCCCGGCTTGTTGCCGCCCGGTGGCGGGAGATTCGGCGGATGACCGACCACATTGCCCGTCGCCCGCCCGGCCGCGCCGCCATCGACTCCGACTCCGACGACCATGCCGCCTTCGTGTTCGATCCGGACGGCTATCGCATCGAGGCGGTGTGTCACCGCCTTCATTCCTGATCACTGCCCAACGACGAGGAAAAGAATGTCGCTGAAGATCCGACTGTCCCGTGGCGGCGCCAAGAAGCGCCCGTTCTACAAGATCGTTCTGGCCGATGCGCGCAGCCCGCGCGACGGCAAGTTCCTGGAGAAGCTGGGGACCTACAATCCCATGCTGCCGCATGAGCATGCCGAGCGCCTGGTGCTGAAGGAAGAGCGGATCAAGCATTGGCTGTCGATGGGCGCCCAGCCGACCGACCGCTGCGCCAAGTTCTTTTCCGATGCCGGCTATATTGCCGCCAAGCCGCGGGCCGAGCAGAGCAAGAAGCCGCAGCCGAAGGCCAAGGCGCAGGAGCGCCTGAAGGAGCAACAGAAGGCCGCCGAGGCCGCCGCCGCCGAGTCAGCCTCCGCCGGCGAGTAAGAGTCGATGGGCGACCGCGTATGCCTTGGCATCATCGTGGGCGCCCATGGGGTAAAGGGTGCCGTCCGCGTCAAGAGCTTCACCGAACGGGCCGCCGACGTGGCGGCCTATGGCGCGGTGGAGGACGAGGCGGGCGAACGGCGCTTCCGGCTGCAGCCGCTGGGCGAGGCCAAGGGCGTGGTGACGGTGGCGATCGACGGTGTCGGCGACCGCAATGCGGCCGAGGCGCTCAAGGGCACCAAGCTCTATGTGGCGCGGTCCGCCCTGCCGCCGCCGGCCGAGGAGGAGTTCTATTACTCCGACCTGGTCGGCCTGACGGCGGTGCTGGCCGACGGTGCCGAATTGGGCAAGGTGAAGGGCGTCTTCGACTTCGGCGGCGGCGTCCTGTTCGAGGTGGCCGGCCCGCAGGGTCTGCGGATGTATCCGTTCACCTTGGCCGTGGTGCCGGTGGTGGATGTGGCCGGCGGTCGCCTGGTGGTCGAACCGCCGCTGGAGATGGAAGCCGAGGCGCCGCCAGCGGGCGACGACGGAGGGAATGATGGCGCATGAGGGGCCGATGTGGTCGGCCAGCGTGCTTACCATCTTCCCCGAAATGTTTCCGGGTCCGCTCGGCCATTCCTTGGCCGGCCGGGCCCTGGCCGAGGGCATTTGGGCGCTGGAAACGGTGGACATTCGTGCATTCGCGCGCGATAAACACCGCTCCGTCGACGACGCGCCCTTCGGTGGTGGGGCCGGTATGGTCATGCGCCCGGATGTGGTCGACGCGGCAATCCGCGGGACGCACCGCGGCGGGCCGTTGATCTATCTGACCCCGCGCGGCCGCTTGCTGGATCAGCAGCGGGTGCGCGAATTGGCGGGGCTGCCGCAGGTGACCATCCTGTGCGGCCGGTTCGAGGGCGTGGATCAGCGGGTGCTGGACGCCCATGACGCCGAGGAGATCAGCCTCGGCGACTTCGTGCTGTCGGGTGGCGAGCCGGCGGCGCTGATGTTGATGGATGCCGTCGTGCGGCTGTTGCCCGGTGTGGTGGGCAAGGAGCAGTCGCTGGCGGAAGAGAGTTTCGAGTGGGGCCTTCTCGAATATCCCCACTACACCCGGCCGCAGGATTGGCAAGGCCGGGGCGTGCCGGAAGTGCTGCTGTCCGGCCACCACGAGAAGATTCGCGCCTGGCGGCTGTGTCAGGCGGAACAGGTAACCAGGCAGCGGCGGCCGGATCTATGGACCCGGCACGTCGCGGCCAGCAAGGCAAAAGAGGGTTGAGCCATGGATATCATTTCGGCGATCGAGCAGGAGCAGATCGGCAAGCTGACCACCGGGAAGACCATTCCCGACTTCGCCCCCGGCGATACGGTCAAGGTCAGTGTCAAGGTGGTGGAAGGCAGCCGCGAGCGTCTGCAGGCCTATGAGGGCGTGGTGATCGCGCGCAAGAACGACGGGCTCAACAGCTCGTTTACCG
Organism: uncultured Telmatospirillum sp.; assembly: GCA_903858635.1. Taxonomy (GTDB): domain Bacteria; phylum Pseudomonadota; class Alphaproteobacteria; order Rhodospirillales; family Magnetospirillaceae; genus DUZF01. The sequence continues at coordinate 22,196 of CAIOJO010000210.1, forward strand.
TGCGCAAGATCTCCTACGGCGAGGGCGTCGAGCGCATCTTCCCGCTGTATTCGCCCAATGTGGCGGAGATCGAGGTGATACGCCGCGGCGACGTGCGTCGCGCCAAGCTCTATTACCTGCGCGACCGCCGCGGCAAGTCGGCCCGGATCGCCGAGCAGACCACCGGTTATTCGGCCAAGCTGGCGGCCGCCGAGCGCGAAGCGATCGCCGCCGAAAAGAAGGCCGACAAGAAGTAGTCTGCCCTTTGAGTCGGCGGACGGGGTCTTGAGGGCCCCGTCCCGTTACCGCACCCATCCGGAGGCCCCGCGGGACTGGGCCCTCATGCCCGACCCCGCTCGCCTTCCTCGAAGACTGGAGCGTTGAGTTCGTCATGGCCAAACCCCGCACCCTGTTCGACAAGATCTGGGACAGCCACGTGGTGGATGTCCAGGATGACGGCACCTGCCTGCTCTACATCGATCGCCATCTGGTCCATGAAGTGACCAGCCCGCAGGCCTTCGAGGGCCTGCGCATGTCGGGGCGCAAGGTGCGCCATCCCGAGGCGACCCTGTCGGTGCCGGACCACAATGTGCCGACCACGGACCGCAGCAAGGGCATCGCCGACGAGGAATCGCGCATCCAGCTGCAGGTCCTGGAAGACAATGCCAGGTTCTTCGGCCTGCAGTACTTCCCGATGGACGACATCCGCCAGGGTATCGTCCATATCGTCGGTCCCGAACAGGGGTTCAGCCTGCCCGGCACCACCATCGTCTGCGGCGACTCCCATACCTCGACGCACGGGGCCTTCGGCGCCTTGGCCTTCGGCATCGGCACCTCCGAAGTTGAGCATGTGCTGGCCACCCAGACCCTGTTGCAGCGCCCCGCCAAGAACATGCTGGTGCGGGTCGAGGGCGCCTTGCCGCCGGGCGTCACCGCCAAGGACCTGGTGCTCGCCATCATCGGCCGGCTGGGGACCGCGGGTGGCACCGGGCATGTCATCGAATATGCCGGCGAGACCATCCGCGGGCTGTCGATGGAAGGCCGCATGACCGTCTGCAACATGACCATCGAAGCCGGGGCGCGGGCCGGGCTGATCGCTCCCGACCAGGCCACCTTCGACTACGTCATGGGCCGGCCGCAGGCGCCCAAGGGAGCTGCCTGGGAGACCGCCCTGGCCTATTGGAAGACGCTCAACACCGACGACGGCGCCCATTTCGACGCGGAACTGGTGATCGACGCCTCCAAGCTGGTGCCGATGGTCACTTGGGGGACCAGCCCCGAGGATGTCCTGCCGATCACCGGCAAGGTGCCCGATCCGGCCGAGGTCGCCGATCCGGGCAAGCGCGCCGCGGTCGAGCGGTCGCTGGCCTATATGGGGTTGACCCCCGGGACGCCCTTGGAAGAAATCAAGGTCGATACCGTGTTCATCGGCTCCTGCACCAACGGCCGCATCGAAGACCTGCGGGCCGCCGCCCAGGTGCTGAATGGCCGCCAGGTGGCCAGCGGCATGCGGGTGCTGGTGGTGCCGGGGTCCGGCCTGGTCAAGGAGCAGGCCGAGCAGGAGGGCCTCGATGCGGTGTTCCGGGCGGCCGGGGCCGAATGGCGTGAGCCCGGCTGCTCGATGTGCCTGGCGATGAACGCCGATCGCCTGAAGGAAGGCGAGCGTTGCGCCTCGACCTCGAACCGTAATTTCGAAGGCCGCCAGGGTCGCGGCGGGCGGACCCATCTGGTCAGCCCGGCGATGGCCGCCGCTGCCGCGGTGACCGGCCGGCTGACCGACCTCCGCAAGCTCTAAGGGGAAGGGACCATGGAAAAGTTCACCAAACTGACGGGGGTGGCGGCGCCGCTGCCGATCATCAATGTCGACACCGACATGATCATCCCCAAGCTGTGGCTGAAGACCATCAAGCGGAGCGGTCTTTCCAAGGGCCTGTTCGAGGAGATGCGCTACGGCAAGGACGGCCAGGAAGTGCCGGACTTCGTGCTGAACAAGCCGGCCTACCGCAAGGCGACGATCCTGGTGGCCGGGGCCAATTTCGGCTGCGGCAGCTCGCGTGAGCACGCCCCCTGGGCGCTGCTGGATTTCGGCATCCGCTGCGTGATCGCCCCCAGCTTCGCCGACATCTTCTACAGCAATGCCGCCAAGAACGGCATCCTGCTGATCCAGCTTCCCCCAGCCGATGTCGACAAGCTGTTGGACGATGCCGAGCGCGGCGCCAACGCCACCGTCACCGTCGACCTCGAGAAGCAGGAAATCACCGGTCCCGACGGCGGCTGCATCAAGTTCGACATCGATCCGTTCCGCAAGCATTGCCTGTTGAACGGTCTCGACGATATCGCGCTGACCCTCGAGAAGCAGGACAAGATCACCAGCTTCGAGAGCCGCCGCAAGCAACAGCAGCCCTGGCTGTAACGAATAAGTCTCGTCACCTCCGGAGATCCCGTTTCATGACCACCAAGAAGCTTCTTATCCTGGCCGGCGACGGCATCGGCCCCGAGGTGATGACCCAGGTTCAGCGGGTCATCGACTGGATGGCCAAGAAACGGCATATCAGCTTCGACGTCGAGACGGGTCTGGTCGGCGGCTGTTCCTTCGACAAGCATGGCACGCCGCTCACCGACCAGACCATGGACCAGGCGCTGGCCGCCGACGCCGTGCTGCTGGGGGCGGTCGGCGGTCCGAAATGGGACAACCTGCCCTTCGCGCAAAAGCCGGAGCGCGGCCTGCTGCGCCTCAGGAAGGATATGGAGCTGTTCGCCAATCTGCGCCCGGCCTTCGTCTTCGACGCGCTGGCCGAGGCCTCGAGTCTGAAGACCGAACTGGTCAAGGGGCTCGACATCATGATCGTCCGCGAATTGACCGGCGGCGTCTATTTCGGCGAGCCGCGGGGCATCGAGACGCTGCCGAACGGCGAGCGGCGCGGCGTCAACACCCAGGTCTACACCACCAGCGAAATCGTCCGCATCGCCGAAGTGGCCTTCGATCTGGCCAAGAAGCGGCACGGCAAGCTGCATTCGGTGGAAAAGGCCAATGTGATGGAATCGGGCGTCTTGTGGCGGGAAGAGGTGCAGAAGCTGCACGACGCCAAATATCCCGAGGTGACGCTCGAGCATATGTACGCCGACAATTGCGCCATGCAGCTGGTGCGCAATCCCAAGCAGTTCGACGTCATCGTCACCGACAACCTGTTCGGTGACATCCTGTCCGATTGCGCCGCCATGCTGACCGGCAGTCTCGGCATGCTGGCCTCGGCCTCGCTCGGGGCGGCCGACCCGCAGGGCCGCCGCAAGGCCCTCTACGAGCCGGTGCACGGTTCGGCTCCCGACATCGCCGGCAAGGATATCGCCAACCCGCTGGCCACCCTGCTGTCCTTCGCCATGATGCTGCGCTACAGCTTCGACATGACGGTCGAGGCCGATCTTCTCGATACGGCGGTCAGGAACGTGCTGGACGGCGGCTTGCGGACTGCCGACATCATGCAGCCGGGCAAGGCCAAGGTGTCGACCACGGTCATGGGCGAGGCCATCGTTCGCGAACTGGACAAGCTGGGCGGCTAGGTCCAGTGGCACCGGCCTTATATGAGGCGGCTGCCGTCAAGCGGCTTTTGCGTGCAAAAGCCGCTTGACGGGAAAAAACCGGCGGCGAAGCCGCTCCTTAATCGAGAAATGCTGCGGTGCAGACAAGGGTCACCGTTGGCCGACC
>CAIOJO010000211.1 GCA_903858635.1 uncultured Telmatospirillum sp.
CCGCCCGGCGCCTGAGGGACCACCGAAACCAAAACCACCCGAAGCCAAGCCTTAGGGCTTGGCTTCGGGTGGTTTTGGTGCCGTGAAGGTCACTTCGAAGCGGCTGGCATTGGCGTCCGGCTGGTCGAGGGTGATGCGGAAGCCGACGGTGCCCTTGGCCTCGAGGGCGGTCTGCGGTGGGCTGATGATCTTTTCCTGCAGCAACGCCTGATTGTTGTATAGCGCCAGACGGAGCAGCGGAATCTCGTGCGGCTGTTCGGTGGTATTGGCGATCACCCCGCGGACGATCAAGACCTCGTTGTTGTCCTGGACCAGACGCTCGGAGCTATAGTTGCGGAAGGCCAGGCCGGCTCCCACCACCTCGTTGCGCAGACCCAGCTCGTCATAATAGCGGGCGGCCTCGGGCCACCGGTCGAGAATCCGATCCTGGAAGAAATAGCCACCTGCCCCAAGGCTCGCCAGCAGCAGGAGGGCCAGCAGCAGCCACAGTCCGGCCGCACCCTTGCGGCGGGGTGACGGCTTGGGCGTGGGCGACGAGAAGACGTCGGGAATGGACTCGGGTGGCCGAGCCATCATCAGCTCGGAAATCCTGGCAAACGGGTCGTCCTCGGCGCTTTCCTCTTCGACCCGGCTCTCACCATGGCTTTCGCCTGGCGTCGAGCCGAAATCGAACGCCGTATTGCCGGCCGCCTGATAGGCCAGCTCGGAGGAGTGCCCCCCTTCGTCTTCGGTCTCGAACAGGTGATCGGCCAAGGTGTCGCGCCGCGACGCTCCGGCCGGGGATTCCAGCGGAATGTCGTCGAGATGAGACTCCGGCGTCTGGTGCCATTTGCCGCCACAGCGGGCGCAACGCACCGTGCGTCCCCGCGTGCCGAGGGCGGACTGAGGGACAGCGAAACGGGTCTCGCAATTTGGGCAGGTTACGATCATTAGCCAAGCGAACCGCTAGAACAGTTTTCTTTATAGGCGGCCCCTTGTTGCAACACAAGCGCGCGCTGGACGAACCGACATCCCCATGTAATCCTGCGGGCCGACCGAGAGGGGTATTAGCGTGCGACGTGAGGCGGCAGACAGAGCCAATGTGGTTCAGTTCGACGGCGTCGGCGTGCGATACGGCCCCGGTCCAGAAATCTTGCAAGATATTAGCTTTGCCCTGCAGGCGGCTTCTTTCCATTTTCTTACTGGCCCCTCGGGTGCCGGCAAATCCTCGTTGATGCGACTGATGTACTTGGCGCAACGGCCGACGCGCGGACGTATCGTGTTGTTCGGATGCGACGTCGCCCAAGCCAAGCGCTACGAACTGCCGGCGCTGCGCCGGCGCGTCGGCGTGGTGTTCCAGGACTTCCGGCTGCTCGATCATCTGTCGGCCCTCGACAATGTGGCCTTGCCATTGCGGGTGGCCGGAGCCAGCGAAGAGGAGATCCAAAAATATGTGCCCGACCTCCTGAACTGGGTCGGCCTCGCCGAGCATATCCACTCCAAACCGCCCACCTTGTCGGGAGGCCAGAAACAGCGCGTCGCCATCGCCCGGGCGGTGATCGGCCGGCCAGATCTCTTGCTCGCCGACGAGCCGACCGGCAATGTGGACGATCACATCGCCATGCGCCTGATGTATCTGCTCGATGAACTCAACAAGCTGGGAACGACGGTCATTGTCGCCACCCACAACGAACACCTGGTGTCGCGCCTGCACCATCCGCGGCTGCGCTTGGAAAACGGTCGGCTGAGGGCTGGATGAGGTCGCCCGCATGATCTTCGACCGCCGCTCCGACCTGCCGCTCAAGGACGACGCCACCAGCCGGTTCCTGCCTTGGCTGGTGGCGCCGATGGTGTTCCTGTCGGCCGTCGCCCTGGCCGGGGTGTTCATTCTCAACACCCTGATCAACCGCTGGGACCGCGATGTTTCCGGCACCTTGACCATCGAGATCGCCGCCGCTCCGGGCGAAGCTGGCGAATCGGCCGAACGCACCCGGCGCTACGTGGAGACGGCACTGGCCCTGCTGAAAGGCACGCCGGGCATCGCCGAAGCCCGCGCCCTGACCCAGGAGCAATTGGTGGCGCTGCTGGCGCCCTGGCTGGGCAACAGCGACCTGTTGAAGGAACTGCCGCTGCCGGCGCTGATCGACGTCACTTTGAAAGCGGATACTCCGGTCGATCTCGACGCCTTGTCGCGCAAGCTCGCGCAGACGGTCCCCGGCGCCTCGCTCGACGACCATCGCATCTGGTTGGCGCGGCTGATCGGCCTGTCCCGCAGCATCGAGTGGCTGGCGGTCGGCATCGTCTTGCTGATTGGCGGCGCCACTTCGGCCACGGTGTTCTATGCCACCCGCACCGGCATGGCGGTGCACCGGGAAGTGATCGAGGTATTGCACCTGATCGGCGCTCCCGACGGCTATATCGGCCGTCAGTTCGCCGATCGCGCCTTCACCCTGGCGTTGCGCGGTGGGATCATCGGCTTGGCGCTGAACGTACCGATCCTTGCCGCCATCGGTATCGGCACCAATCGGCTGCAGGGTGGCTTTCTGGCCGAGCTGACGCTGCCCTGGATCGGGTGGGCCGCCGTGTTGCTGCTGCCGCTGGCGGCCGCCACCGTGGCCATGCTGACCGCCCGCCTGGCGGTGCATCAGACATTGGCTCGCCTGCTCTGAAGCTCGCCTGAGATGATTGTCAGCCGCCTCCCGCACGCCCTTTTCCGATGGACCAGCCTGCTTGTCGTAATCGTCTTTGTCTGGCTGGCGGGCTTCATCTGGTTTGCCGCCGGCGTGCCCAACCAGCTCGACGATCCGACCACCCCGACCGATGCCATCGTCGTACTGACCGGTGGCTCCGAACGGCTCGACACCGGACTTACCCTGTTGCGCCAGAAGATGGGCAAGAAACTGTTCGTCTCCGGCGTCTACCGCGGCATCGATGTGACCGAGCTGCTACGCCTGTCGCGCCAGAAGCCGGACGAACTGGAATGCTGCATCGTGCTCGGCCACGCCGCCGACAACACGGTCGGCAACGCCACCGAGACCGCCGCCTGGATGCGGGCCGAAGGCTTCGCGTCGCTCCGGCTGGTGACCGCCAACTACCATATGCAGCGCAGCCTGGCCGAGTTCCGCCACACCATGCCCGGCACGGTCATCATTCCGCATCCGGTCTTTCCCGACACGGTGAAGCTGAACCAATGGTGGCGGTGGCCGGGAACCGCGCATTTGATCGCGTCCGAATACAACAAATACCTGGCCGCCAAGCTTCGGCAGTGGGCGGAGCCGCTGGAGGACCTGCCGTGACCGCATTTCGCTCGTTGCTCTATCAGCTTCTGTTCCTGCCCTGGACGCTCTTGCTGTCGATCGCCTTTTTGCCGCTGCTCGGCCTCGCCTCGCGCCGCGGCATGCAGCGCGCCGCCCTGCTGTGGCTGAACGGAGCGCATCTGCTGCAGCGGAACGTGCTCGGCCTGTCGTTCGAAATGCGCGGCCTGGAGAATCTGCCGGCCGGCCCCGTCATCGTCGCCGCCAAGCACCAGTCGGCATGGGACACCATGGTGTTCCATGATCTGCTCGTCGACCCGGCCTTCATCCTCAAGAAGGAGCTGCTCTCGCTGCCGTTCATCGGCTGGTACATGAAGAAGACCGAGCAGGTGGCGATCGACCGCAAGGCCGGCATCCGGGCCTTGAAACTGATGGTGGAAGGGGCCCGCCAAGCCCTGGCCGACGGTCGCCAAGTGATCATCTTCCCGGAAGGACACCGCCAGCCGCCGGGTGTCGCCGGCGAGTACCATTCCGGCGTCGCCATGCTCTACGCCGGCCTGGACGCACCGGTGGTCCCGGTGGCGCTGAATTCCGGGCTGTTCTGGCCGCGCGACGCCTTCCTGCGGCGGTCCGGGGTGATCGTCCTCGAGGTCTTGCCGGCGATGCCGCGGGGCCTTGACCGCAAGACCTTCATGGCCCAACTCGAAGAGCGAATCGAAACCGCCACCCGGCGCCTCGAGGCCGAGGCTATGGGCCGCTTTCCCGGCTTGGCTGCAACAGCCGGCGCGGCCGCGTCAGTGATGCCGCATGTGGATAAGTCTGTGGAATCGTGACAGGCCCCGCATCGGCACGCCGCGTGGATCAGGTGGATAACCCTGACGCGCCGAACAATTTCAAGGCGTTGCAGCACGCTGCAGATGTGGAAACAAAATGAGAACAACGGGGCTTGACGGGGCCCGGCAGCGGGCCCTAGAGTCGCCTTCTCAATATTGAAAGCCTTCGCTTTCCGCCCTTTTTGACAACGATCGAGGGACCGGAAACGGACTGGGCGGAGAATGGTCATGACGCAGATGGCGTCCATCTCGCAGCAAATCTGGGACATGAAGTACCGGCTGAAAGGGCCGGGCGGCGAGCCTGTGGACAAGACCATCGACGACAGCTGGCGCCGGGTTGCCCGCTATCTTGCGGCGGCCGAACCGGCCGATCGGCAACGCTGGGAACAGACCTTTTTCGAGGCGATGGAGGATTTCCTGTTCCTGCCGGCCGGGCGCATCCTGTCGGGGGCGGGGACCAATCGCAAGGTGACCCTGTTCAACTGTTTCGTCATGGGCGACATCCCCGACGACATGGCGGGAATCTTCGAGAATCTCAAGGAAGCCGCCATCACCATGCAGCAGGGCGGCGGCATCGGTTACGACTTCTCGACGCTGCGGCCGAAGGGTGCCCCGGTCAAGGGGGTCGGCGCCGACGCCTCGGGTCCGCTGTCCTTCATGGATGTGTGGGATGCCATGTGCCGCACCATCATGAGCGCCGGCTCGAGGCGTGGCGCGATGATGGCCACCATGCGCTGCGATCACCCCGACATCGAAGCGTTCATCGAGGCCAAGCGTGAACCGGGCCGATTGCGCATGTTCAATCTGTCGGTGCTGGTGACCGACGCCTTCATGGTCGCGGTGAAGAACGACGAGGCCTGGTCGCTGACCTTCGGCGGCACCGCCTACAAGAGCCTGCCGGCGCGCGAGTTGTGGAACAAGATCATGCGCGCCACTTACAGCTTTGCCGAGCCGGGCGTGATCTTCATCGACCGCATCAATCGCCTCAACAATCTTTGGTATTGCGAGAATATCCACGCGACCAATCCCTGCGGCGAGCAACCCCTCCCACCCTACGGCGTCTGCCTGCTGGGCTCGATCAACCTGGCCCGGCTGGTCGACAAACCGTTCGAGGATGGGGCCGGCATCGATCCGGCCCGTCTTGGCGGGCTGGTCCGCACCGCGGTGCGGATGATGGACAACGTCATCGACGTCTCCAACTACCCCTTGCCGCAACACCGGCAGGAGGCCGAGGCCAAGCGGCGGATCGGCCTCGGCATTACCGGCTTGGCCGATGCCCTGATCATGTGTGGCGCCCGCTACGGTGGGCGCGAGGCGATCCGCCTGACCGAGCAATGGCTGTCGGTCTTGCGCCGCGAGGCCTACCTGGCCTCGACCGAATTGGCGGCGGAAAAGGGGGCCTTTCCGCTCTACGACGCCGAGGCCTATCTGGCGGGCGAGACGGTCAAGAGCCTGGAGCCCGAGGTGCAGGCGGCGATTCGCGCCCATGGCATCCGGAACGCCCTGTTGACCTCGATCGCGCCGACCGGGACCATCTCGTTGTTTGCCGATAACGTTTCGTCCGGGTTGGAGCCGGTGTTCAGCTTCGCCTATACCCGCACCGTGCTGATGCCCGACGGCAGTCGTCGCGAAGAGGAGGTGAGCGACTATGCCGTCCGCCTGTTCCGGCGGCTGCGCGGCGAGGCGACGCCCCTACCCGACTATTTCGTCGACGCCCAGACCCTGTCGCCCGGCGACCATGTGGTCATGCAGGCCACCGTGCAGAAATACATCGACAGTTCGATCTCGAAGACCATCAACGTGCCCGAAGGCATCGGCTTCGAGCCGTTCAAGGATGTCTATCTGCAAGCCTACGAGTCCGGCTGCAAGGGCTGCACCACCTATCGCCCCAACGATGTCACCGGGGCGGTGCTCGAGGTCAAGAAGGAAACCGCCGCGCCGCAAGCCGAGCTTCCGCTCGAACCGGCGCGCGCCAGGCCGGAGGACGCCTTCGATGCGGGGGCGGTGATCCACCTCACCCAGCCGCTCAATCGGCCCGAGGAACTGCCGGGCGCCACCTACAAGATACGCTGGCCGGACAGCGAACATGCCATGTACATCACCCTGAACGATATCGTCCAGGACGGCCGGCGGCGCCCCTTCGAAGTGTTCATCAATTCGAAGAACATGGAGCATTTCGCCTGGACGGTGGCGCTCACCCGGATGATTTCGGCGGTGTTCCGGCGCGGCGGCGACGTCGCCTTCGTGGTCGAGGAATTGAAGGCAGTGTTCGACCCACGCGGCGGCCAATGGATGGGTGGCAAATACGTGCCGTCGCTGCTGGCGGCGATCGGCGACGTGATCGAGCGGCACATGATCAATATCGGCTTCCTGCCCGACCCGGCCAGCCAGGACAAGCCGAACCAGGGCAAGCAGGCGGTGAATATGGGCCACCGGCCATTGCGGCAATGCCCCAAATGCGGCCAGCCGTCGCTGGTCCGCCAGGAAGGCTGCGACACCTGCACCAACTGCGCCTATTCCAAATGCGGCTGAACTGACCCAAGGGCTGAGGGCCGCCGGCGCCAGGAGCAGCCGGCGGCAACAAGGACGAGCGATTGCACCCCGCGTGATCAGCTGAAATAGGCCTCGATGTCTTTCATCAGCATGAAAAGGTGTCGTGGATTGGTCGGGGACGATTCGAACCCTCGCTTCCAGTAAAATTCCGCGGCAAGGGCGTCGATGGCATGGACGATGAGGGCGCGGACGGGCAATCCGTCCGGATTGCGGGCGATCGTGAAGGCGCGTTTCATCGCTGCATCGAGACTGACCAGCCCGAGGCTTTGGCCCTGGACCGCGCGGGAGACCGTGAGGCGGGCCAGCAGCAGGGCGGGGAGCGGATAGGCCGGCATGCCTTTGGCAACGCGTGAAGGCGCTTCAGCGCGGACAAATGTGGTCAGAGATAAAGTGTAGTAAGCGAGCACGGTGTGCTCGTCGTCGACAGCAACCCAGCTGCGCCCCAGGCCGTGGGCCGGGGCGGATAGGGCGTGATCACGTAAGTACGTATCCAGAGAATCACGTCCGCAGTCGAAGGCGCTGACGTCATGCTGACGGCCGAGCACCTCAAACCTGACGGTGATCTTTGGAGATGTCATTCGTTAACGACCCACTTGCTCGTCTTTACCCTTTCGCGCAAAGCGGCCACCTCGGGCTTCTCCTGAACTGGGCGGTCCAAGAGGGCCCGGAAGCGGTCATAGTTTTCGGCGTCGAGGACAAAATATGTCCGTTCCGTCAGCGCCATCTCGGCTTCCCGGATGGCGGCGGACAGCACGAAAGCGGTAACGTCGAGGCCACGCGCCGCCGCAGCCTGTTCGATGAGGGCCTTCTGGTCCGGCGCAACCCGCATGTTGAGGCGGCTCTCGGTTCCGACTTGGGCCATATGTCGGTCAACTCCTGTCATGTGATGGACTTTTCCCGGGGAAATATAGCGGGATCCATTGGGATGACAAGGCAACTGTCATCCCAATGGGATGACAGTGCAGCCCCACCCCCGACCCAACAAGGCGAGCATCAAAAGAGTTCATGGTCGGCCGCTGTGGATAAGTAGCCGGCCTACGTCAGACTCTTATCGATTTTCAGTCGGTTGGCAGGGGTGGGGCACCTCAAAGCTATGGGCCGCCCATCCGAAACCATCGGCCAGTTCCAGGATCTGGCACAACTGAACGTCGGCATCGACCAGACCGCGCCCGCATTCCACAGGCCTCACGCCCCCGATCGCCGCTCCCTAACACTTGGCACGAATTTTGAGTTGTCAGTCCCATGACGCGAGTCATCGGCGGCAAGAACGGCAGAAATCCGCGGATTAGTCGGTCGCATCTGCCCAGGGGCAATGCCCATCGGCAAGTTTCGCCGAGGCGCCGGTCAAAAGGTGCAGGGACATGACGATCAGCGCAACGAATTGGCTCACCCCCTCCGGCACGAGCCCGACCGGCAGCACCATTCCGCCTTTCGGCAAGGCGTCGTCGGGCAACCCGTTTCGGAACGACATGTCCGGGCGCGCCACCGGGTCCACCCTGCCGAATCTCAACGCCGCCTCGACGACCACAGACAAGCTGCAGATCGCCGCCCAATCGGCATCGGCGCTGCAGGCCCAGGCCGAAACCGCCACCAGGACCGGGAACACGACCAGGCTGGCCGAGATGGCGACCCAGGCCTCGAAGATCCTGAGCGCGGTCACTTCGGCGATCACCGAGCAGACCGGCACCGGCGTCAATGGCGCCAGCGCCGGCACGATACAGGCCCTATCCTCGGTTCTCGGCAGCCTCCACGCCGTCGCCGCCCAGATCGCCGACCTATTGCCCGATGCCGGCAGCGGGGTTTCCGCCCAGATGGCAGCCACCATCAACCAGCTCAACGCCCAGGCGGCCGCCCTGGCCAGGCGGGCCGGGGTGAACTGGCAGCCGGTCTCGGTCCGGATCAGTCCCACCGTCTCCGCCGGCATCGGCACCGGCCGCACACATCTGGTCGATCTGAGCGTCTGACCGGGATCAAACCCCGCCGCCATGAAGGCCCTCCGACGCGATCCAGGTTCCGTTCCACGCAAGGCCGGCATCCATGTATGATCGCCCCGTCATGTGGTCTGCCCGGAAACCAGAGTAATGGCCGAACCCCGCCTCAAGGCGAAGATCTGGGTGCAGGCCGCCGTCCGCACCTGTCAGGCGCAGGGGGTCTCGGCCACCGTCGCCCGCAAGGGCGATGAAGACGCCGGCGCCGTGCTGATCAAACAGAACCTGTTGGGTGGCGGCTTTCGCGTGCTGACCCAGATGCGCACCGCCCAGGGGCAGCCGGCTTGGCTGCGCGGCACCGGGGACGACCCGGTCGAGGAAGCGGCGGCCGATGCCTATATCGCCCGCCAGGTCGGTCGCGACTCGGATCTGTGGGTGATCGAGGTCGAGGATCGGCAGGGCCGGCTGCCCTTCGCCGGCGATGTCTTGTAAGGGATGTTTCAGTGGGGTCGGCGTCCCTACCGGCCTGCGCCGCGGAGCGGCGGAAATGCAAGCCGTCCGGCTCCGCCGGAACACCGGCACGGAGGCCGGTGCCACTAACTTTTTTCACAGGCGGCGCCACTAATTTTCTCACAGCCTCGGGACGCTCCACTGCGAAAGATCGTCCACACAGAATGTTCCGCCTGGCGGAATACCAGCAGTAACTCTTCCTTCATAAGCAAATTACTATCACTCGATTATTCGATTGATGTAGGATCGGCGCACTAACCGAGGCGCCGCATGCTCGGCGTTGTCGATGGCATCACATGTTCCTCTTGGCGGAACAGCATCGCAGTCGATTCTTTTTCGTCGGGGACTTACCATGACCGCAGAAACACGCGACAGCGACGCCCCGCCCCCCGCCAAGGTCGGGCTGCTCCCGCTGCTCGGGGTCTTCCTGCGCTTGGGCACCATGACCTTCGGTGGCAGCGTGCAGGCCTGGGTGCATCGGGAAGTGGTGGCGCGCCGCGGCTGGCTGGACGACCAGGCCTTCCTGTCCGGACTCACCGTCGCCCAGGTCCTGCCCGGGGCCAATCCGGTCAATATCGCGCTCTACGTCGGCTTGCAGTTGCGGGGCGGCGTCGGCGCGGCGATCGCCGTCCTCGGCATGGTGGTGCCGGCCTTCGGCGTGATCCTGGTGCTGGGCGCCCTGTACCGCAATTACGGCCATTTGCCCGCCGTCCATTTCGTCTTGGGCGGGATGGCCGCCTCGGGCGTCGGCGCCACCCTGGCGATGGGCATCAAGGTGGCGCGACGCCTGCCACGCAACCTGATGGCGCCACCGATCGCCGTCGCCGTCTTCATCGTCGTCGGCGTCCTGCGCTGGCCCATGGTGCCGGTGGTCCTGGTCGCCATCCCGCTCAGCATCGGCTGGGCCTTCATCATGGAGAGGGGAGCCAAGGATGGCCGATAACCGCCTGCTGGGGCTCGCCTTGGTGTTCGCCCCCCTATCGATCCTGTCCTTCGGCGGCGGGCAGGCGATCGTGCCGGAGATCCAGCATCAAAGCGTGGTCGTGCATGGCTGGCTGAGCGATGCGCAATTCACCGATCTGTTCGCCATCTCGCGGGCGGCCCCCGGCCCCAGCACGCTGATCGCCGCGCTGATCGGCTGGCAGGTTGCCGGGCTGCTGGGCGCGGTGCTCGCCACCCTGGCCATTTACGTGCCGTCCTCGGTGGTGGTCTACGCGGCCGCCAGCTGGTGGCAGCGCAACGAAGGCTCGCTGGTGCGCCGCGCCATCGAGCGGGGCCTGGCCCCGGTCGCCGTCGGCCTGATCTTCGCCGGTGCCGTCACCGTGCTGCGCGCCGCCCATGCCGATGCGCTCGCTTTGGCGACCACCGCCGTCGCCACCGCCGCCCTCTACTTCACCAAGGTCAACTCCTACACCTTGGTGGGGCTGGTGGCCCTGTTTTATCTGGCCGTGCAGGCCATATAAGCTCCCGGAGCAGTTTGGCGCGGCAATGACAGAAGCCATTTGACCGGCATTGCACAGCTGGCATGATGCGCCCCGTTCGGATCATCGATTGGCAGACCCTTGGAAACGCAAAAGACCGAAGACAAGTCCGTATTCGCCGTCCTTGGCGCCCTCAGCTTTTGCCATCTGCTGAATGACATGATGCAGTCGCTGGTGCCGTCTCTTTATCCGGTGATCAAGACCTCGTTTTCTCTCAGTTTCACCGATATCGGCCTGGTCGCCCTCACCTTCCAGATGACCGCCTCGCTGTTGCAGCCGGTGGTCGGCCTCTACACCGACCACCGGCCGAAGCCCCACTCCCTCGCCCTCGCCATGGGATTGACGCTGGCCGGCCTGCTGCTGATGTCGGTGGCGTCGCATTTCGCCATGCTGTTGGCCGCGGTCGCCCTGATGGGAATGGGCTCCTCGGTGTTCCACCCGGAATCGTCGCGCATGGCGCGTGCCGCCTCGGGCGGCCGCCATGGCCTGGCGCAATCGGTGTTTCAGGTCGGTGGCAATGCCGGAACCTCGCTGGGTCCGCTGCTGGCCGCCTTCGTCGTGGTTCCGCACGGCCAAGGCAGCGTCGCCTGGTTCGGCGTGGCGGCGCTGGTCGCCATGGTCATCCTATGGCAGGTCGGCAACTGGTACCGGACGCACCAGCTCGCCAATGCGAAGAGCAGTCGCAAGGCGGCACCCTCGTCGCTGCCGCGGCGCAAAATCATCGCCACGCTGGCAATCCTGCTGGCCTTGATCTTCTCGAAATACGTCTACCTGGCCAGCCTGCACACCTATTACACCTTCTACCTGATTCATAAGTTCAACCTGTCGATTCAGGATGCCCAGGTCTATCTGTTCGTTTTCCTCTTTGCCGTCGCCATCGGCACCATCGTCGGCGGCCCCATCGGCGACCGCATCGGCCGCAAATACGTCATCTGGGGTTCGATCCTCGGGGTGCTGCCATTCACCCTGGCCCTGCCCTATGCCAATCTGGCCTGGACCGCGGTGCTGACGGTGGTGATCGGCCTGATCCTCGCCTCGGCCTTCTCGGCCA
>CAIOJO010000212.1 GCA_903858635.1 uncultured Telmatospirillum sp.
CGCTTGAGGGCAATTTGGAACCAGGCTTTAGCCTGGTGACTGGCCCGTTGAGGGCCCGCGGAGCGCCAGCGGAGCGAGCCAAGGGGCCGGATGGCCCCGCCCGGCGCTTGAGGGCAATTTATTACGCCGCCTTCGATTCCTCGCGGACCATGTCGAGGATCGCCTTGACCAGGTTGCCGGCACCGTCGGCGATTTGGCTGATGGTCGATTCCAGCATGTAACAGGGAGTCGTGGCGACCCGTTGGGCCCGGTCGACCACCACCTCGCCATGGCCGGCATTGCGGTGCTTGGCCCCCATTTCCTCGATTGCCGAGGCGGTTCCGGCGTCGTCGCCGATGGTCAGCTCGACGCTGCCCAGCACCCGGGCCAGGATGGCGGGAGCGATGCACAGGGCACCGATCGGCTTGCCCATGTCATGCATGCCGTGCACCGCCTTTTCCACCGACGGCTCGACCTGGCAATCGGCCCCGTCGACGGCGAAACTGGTCAGGGTCTTGGCCGCGCCGAAGCCGCCGGGGAACACCAGGGCATCGAATTCCGCCGGGTTGAACTCGGCCAGGTCGCGGATCTGGCCACGGGCGATGCGGGCGGCTTCGACCATGACGTTGCGGCTCTCGGCCATCGATTTGCCGGTGGCGTGGTCGATGACGTCGCGCTGCGCCATATCGGGGGCGAAGCATTGGTATTGGCCGCCTTGCCGGTCGATGGCCAGCAAGGTCAGCACCGCTTCATGGATCTCGGCGCCGTCGTTGACCCCGCATCCGGAGAGCACCACAGCAATCTTGGGTTTCCGGTTCATTGCCCCACTCCCTTCTTTCAGCGACCATTGGCCAGCCTAAATTTGGGCGTATTGCAGCGCAATAGGTTCTTCGGCAAGGGTTCCCACCATGCCCGGCTCTGACCAAGGCCCTCGCCGCAGCCGGCGGTACTCCTTATCTATATCCTTCCGCCCATTGTTCGAGAGGTCAAAAAATGCCGGCTTATGCAACGCTGGAAGAGCTGTTCGCGCGGCTGTCGCATATCGAGCAGGCACAGGGGATGCTGCACTGGGATATGGCGACGATGATGCCGTCCGGCGGCGCCGCCAGCCGGGCCCGGCAACTGGCCACGTTGAAGGCCGTGCATCACCAGATGTTGACCGACGGGAAGGTCAAGGACCTGCTCGATGCAGCCACCGCCGAGCCGTTGGATGATTGGCAAGGCGCCAATCTGCGCGAGATGCGGCGCGACTGGCTGCATGCGGCGGCGGTTCCGGGCGAACTGGTCGAAGCGCTGTCGCGGGCCTGTTCGGCCTCCGAGATGACCTGGCGCGAGGCCCGCGCCGCCGGCGACTTCGCCCAGGTGGCGCCGCTGCTGGCCGAGGTCCTGCGGCTGACCCGCGAGGTGGCGGAAATCAAGAGCCAGGCCTTGGGTGTCTCGCCCTATGACGCGCTGCTCGACCAGTACGAGCCGGGCGGCAGCACCGCCGCCATCGATGCCATTTTCGAGGATCTTGGCGCCTTTCTCCCCGAATTCCTGGGCGCCGTGCTGGCCCGTCAGCCGGCGCTGCCGGCCGGCCCGGCCGGCCCGTTCCCGGTGGAGCGGCAGAAGGAACTGGGGCTTCGCTTGATGGGGCGGCTGGGCTTCGAGTTCGAGCATGGGCGATTGGATATCAGCCAGCACCCGTTCTGTGGCGGCACCCCGGACGATGTCAGGATCACCACCCGCTACGACGAGGCCGACTTCATGTCGAGTCTGATGGGGGTGCTGCATGAAACCGGCCATGCCTTGTATGAGCGCGGCCTGCCGGTGGCCTGGCGGCATCAGCCGGTGGGGCGGGCCCGCGGCATGAGCCTGCATGAGAGCCAGAGCCTGTTGATCGAAATGCAGGCCTCCCGCTCGCGCCAATTCCTGGCCTTCGCGGCGCCCCTGATGGCCGAGGCGTTCGGCCGGCGGTCGGGCGGTTGGGAGGTCGAGACCCTTTACGCCATCAACCTGCATGTGAAGCCCGACTTCATCCGGGTCGATGCCGACGAGGTGACCTATCCGGCCCATGTCATCCTGCGCTATCGCCTGGAACGGGCCTTGATTGCCGGCGATCTCGACGTCGACGGCCTGCCCGGCGCCTGGAACGAGGGATTCCGCGACCTGCTGGGCGAGACGCCGCCGGACGACCGGCAGGGCTGCCTGCAGGACATCCATTGGTACGACGGCGCCTTCGGCTATTTTCCCACCTATACCCTGGGCGCCATGACCGCAGCCCAGCTGTT
This sequence comes from uncultured Telmatospirillum sp., assembly GCA_903858635.1. Classification (GTDB taxonomy): domain Bacteria; phylum Pseudomonadota; class Alphaproteobacteria; order Rhodospirillales; family Magnetospirillaceae; genus DUZF01. Next base: position 2,250 of record CAIOJO010000212.1, read on the forward strand.
CGACGCGGCGGTCAAGGCGGTGCCCGATCTGCAGGTGGCGATCGCCGCCGGCGACTTCCAGCCGTTGCTTGGCTGGCTGCGGGCCAATGTGCACGGCCAGGCCTCGCGGCTCGGCACCGATGAATTGCTGATCCGCGCCACCGGCCGGCCCCTGGATGCCGGCGTGTTCAAGGACCATCTGCGCCGCCGCTATCTGGGCGAGGAGGCGGTGGTGTGATTGTTCCGATGAACCGCCAAGACGCCAAGGCGCCAAGGCAAGCACGCAGGAAATCCGCAGATGACGCAGATCCCCGCAGATGGTGAAGACGCCTGCGGCGCCATCGCATTGCCGAAGGCATTGTCCTCCCATCTGCGATCATCTGCGCCATCTGCGGATCTACCTTGGCGCCTTGGCGTCTTGGCGGTTTCTCCTCCTAATCGACACTTGCGGTCGGACGGGCTGTCACGGCTTGGCCTGACGCTTGTACCGTCCCATATGGGTCGCTAAGGTGTGCGCTCGCCCGATTGGAGCAATGCCATTGATCTATCACAGTACCCGGGGACAGGCCCCGGTCCTCGGCTTTGACGATGTCCTCCTGGCCGGCCTGGCCCGCGATGGCGGTCTCTATCTGCCAACTCGCTGGCCCACCCTGTCGGCCGGCGATCTGCGGGCGATGGCCGGGCTGTCCTATGCCGAGATCGCGGTTCGGGTGATGGGGCCGTTCCTCGACGGCAGCGTCGCCGAAGACGATTTCGCCCAGTTGGTGGCGGATGCCTATGGCGGCTTCGATCACGCCGCGGTGGCGCCCCTGAAGCAGCTCGGTCCGAACGACTGGCTGCTCGAGCTGTTCCACGGTCCGACCCTGGCCTTCAAGGATTACGCCCTGCAGCTCCTGGGGCGGCTGTTCGATCATGTGCTGAGCAAGAAGGGGCAGCGGGTGACCATCGTCGGCGCCACCTCGGGCGATACCGGCTCGGCCGCCATCGAGGCCTGTCGCGATCGCGACGCGGTGGACGTCGTCATCTTGCATCCGCACGGCCGCACCTCCGACGTGCAGCGCCGCCAGATGACCACGGTGACGGCGGCCAATGTGCACAATATCGCCCTCGAAGGCACCTTCGACGACTGCCAGGACCTGGTGAAGGCGATGTTCAACGACCAGGCCTTCCGCGACGAGATGCATCTGTCGGCGGTCAATTCGATCAACTGGGCCCGCATCATGGCGCAGATCGTCTATTACGTGGCCGCCGGCACCGCCCTGGGCGCGCCCGACCGCGGACTGGCCTTCGCCGTGCCGACCGGGAATTTCGGCAATGTCTATGCCGCCTTCGCGGCGCGCCGCATGGGGCTGCCGATCAGCCAGCTGGTGGTCGGCTCGAACAGCAACGACATCCTCACCCGCTTCTTCGAGACCGGGGAGATGCGGATGGGCCAGGTGGTGCCCAGCTTGAGTCCCAGCATGGATATCCAGGTCTCCTCCAATTTCGAGCGCTACCTGTTCGACCTGTTCGCCGAGGATGCGACCGAGGTCGAGGCCCGGATGGGGGCGTTTCGCCAAAGCGGCAGTTTCTCCGTCGACCACGGCCGGATGGCCGGGGTGCGGGCGGTGTTCGACGGATTCCGCCTCGACGATGACGGGACGCGCCGGGTGATCCGGCAATTATTCGAGGAGACCGGCGAGTTGATCGATCCCCATTCGGCTGTCGGCATCGCCGCCGGCCGCGCCCGCCGCCGCGATCCGGCGATTCCGATGGTGGCCCTGGCCACGGCCCATCCCGCCAAGTTCCCGGACGCCGTCGAGGCGGCGACCGGTGTCCGGCCGCCCTTGCCGGCCCGGCTGGCCGACCTGTTCGACCGCAGCGAACGTTACGACGTGCTGCCCAATGATCTTGCCGTGGTCCAGGACTACGTGCGACGGGTCGCCCGGGTGGCGGCATGAGCACCCCCGGCGGCATCCGCCTGACCCGCCTGGCCAATGGCCTGACGGTGGTGACCGACAGCATGCCCACGGTGGAGACGGCGTCGCTGGGGGTCTGGGTTAATGCCGGCACCCGGCATGAGACGCCCGACATCAACGGCGTGTCGCATCTGCTGGAACACATGGCGTTCAAGGGCACCGAGCGTCGCTCGGCGCAATCCATCGCCGAAGAGATCGAGGCGGTTGGCGGCCATCTCAATGCCTACACCTCGCGCGAGCACACCGCCTATTATGCCAAGGTGCTGAAAGAGGATGTGGGCCTGGCGCTCGATATCATCGCCGATATCCTGCAGCACTCGACCCTCGACCCGGCCGAGCTGTCGCGTGAACAGGCGGTGGTGGTTCAGGAGATCAGCCAGGCGATCGACACGCCCGACGATATCGTTTTCGATTACTTTCAGGCCACCGCCTTTCCCGACCAGGCGGTCGGTCGGCCGGTTCTCGGCACCGCCGAACTGGTGCGCGGCATGTCGCGGCAAACCGTCGCCGGCTATATGCACGACAATTACGGCGCCGGACGGATGATTCTGGCGGCGGCCGGCAACCTCGAGCACGACAAGGTGGTCGAGTTTGCCGAGCGAAGCTTCGTCGCCCTGCCGCCCAATCGCCCGCCGCCGCTTGAGCGAGCCCACTACCAGGGCGGCGAATACCGCGAGGAACGCGATCTCGAGCAGGTGCATCTGGTGCTCGGCTTCGACGGGGTGTCCTACGACGATCCCGATTTCTATGCCGCTTCGGTGCTGTCGACGGTGGCGGGCGGCGGCATGTCGTCACGCCTGTTCCAGGAAATCCGCGAGAAGCGGGGCTTGGCCTACTCGATCTATTCCTTTACCGCGTCTTATCACGACGGCGGCCTGTTCGCCGTCTACGCCGGAACCGGCGAGGATGAGGTGGCCGAGGTGATCCCCGTCCTCTGCGACCAGTTGATGAACGTCACCAAGGGCGTCACCGCCGAGGAAGTGCAGCGGGCCCGGGCCCAGCTCAAGGCGAGCATCCTGATGTCGCTGGAAAGCACCAGTTCGCGCTGCGAGCAGTTGGCCCGCCAGATCCTGATCTATGGCCGGATCCTGCCGGTCGAAGAGATCATCGCCAAGATCGAGGCGGTCGACGCCGCCGCCGTGGCCAAGGCGGCCCAGCGCCTGTTCGCCGGCACCCCCACCTTCACGGTGATCGGCCCGCAGACCAAGGTCGAAGATTTCGCCACCATCAAGGGGCGCCTGGTGTAAGGGGACGCTTCTACCGTCATTGGCGCAATCTTAGTGGCACCGGCCTTATATGAGGCGGCTGCCGTCAAGCGGCTTTTGCGTGCAAAAGCCGCTTGACGGGAAAAAACCGGCGGCGAAGCCGCTCCTTAATCGAGAAATGCTGCGGTGCAGACAAGGGTCACCGTTGGCCGACC
>CAIOJO010000213.1 GCA_903858635.1 uncultured Telmatospirillum sp.
CGCCCGCATGCATCTCGCCGATCCCTATTGGACGCGGCATGCCGCCTACCATTACGATTGGCCGTTGGCCTGGCCGTCCCAATACAAGGCGGTCGAGGTCTATACGCCACGTTGGACCTGAGCGAGGCACCAAGGCGGACAGCTTCTTTGCCGGAGCAATTATCCTAATTCAGCACGGCAGTCAGGAGAGGATGGCCGTGACCTCGGGCAGGTGGATGTCCCAACCGCCCTCCTCCGCCGCCTTGACCTTGGCGCGGTCGAAGCGGGGGGTATGGGGGAACGGACGGGTGCAATCGAACCCGACCTTGGTTCCCAGATAGTCGGGGAAGGTCGGGTTGAGGCCGTGGCCGAAAACGTTCTCGACCACCAGGATGCCGGTTTTCGGATTGAGGCGGGTGGTCATTGCCCATTCCACATCTCCGGGATTGCGGATATCGACGTCGTCATCGACCACCGTCACCATCTTCAGGGGCGGGAAGGCGGCGAAGGCCGCCATCACAGCCTGTTTGGCCCAGCCAGCCCGTTTCTGATTGATCTGCACCACCGCATGATAAAAGCCGCACCCGCCGTGGCTGAAATAGACGTCCATGACCCCCGGAACCTGCGTCTGCAGCATCGCCAGCACGTTGGCTTCGCCCAGCAGTCCGACCGAGTTGAACACCTCGACGCCCGACAGAATGGTGTGGAACACCGGTTGGCGCCGCCGGTGGATGCGCTTGACCCGGACCATCGGCCGCGGCGCCACCAAGGCGTAGTAACCAGTCACCTCGGCGAAGGGGCCTTCGTCATGGAGTTCTCCGGGAACGATCTCGCATTCCAACCCCCACATGGCGGCCGCCACCATCTCCACTGAGGACACCGTTCCCGGCACCAGTTCCAGCGGCGCTTCGTGGAAAGCGCTGGCGATGCCCAATTCGTCGGTGTCGGCGGGGGCCGTTTCGGCCGGCGTGGCGGCGGCGAAATGCAATCCGGGACCGACCCCCACATTAAGAGTAATGGGCAACGGGACGCCCTTTTCAGCCGCCTTCGCCAGATACAATTCAAGATGGCGGCCGGCGTCGATATTGATGGCCAGGCGATCCTTGCCGATGACCTGGAAGCGCTGTATCGAGGCATTGCGGACGCCCGTCTCGGGATCCTTGGCGATCACTACGGCGGCATCGAAATAGGGGCCGCCGTCGCCCAGGGCGTGCACCGGGATCGGCAGCCTGGTCAGATCGACGTCGCTTTCGGTCACCTCCATCACCGGGCCGGAGGGGACCACGATCGGATTCACCGGCTGGTGCTGCCATTCCTTGATGCAGGTGGAAACGTGCTGCGGCAAGGCGCGTTCGGGCTTGCCGAACAGGTCACCCAGCAATTCGCGGGACCAGTACAGCCCCGCCAGCACCGGAAACGCAGAACCGGCGACCTTCTCGAACAGTACCGCCCGCGGACCGCCCTCAAAACGGGCGGCGATGGCGATCAGTTCGTGGCGGGAGTTGACTTCGGAGCGCACCCGCACCAGGCGGCCGCGCGCCTCCAGCGCATCGATGATACGCTGAAGATCGCTGATGACCTGAGCGGGACTGTTGGGACGGTGCGTCATGTTGTCAGCTGAGCCCCAGATAGTGGTGGAACACGCCTTTCGGGTCGTGTTTTTGCCTTAGCTGTTGCAAGCGCTGCCAATTGGCGTCGCTGAAACATTGCCGGTAGCGATCGGGGTGCCCGCGGCCTTCGATCTCATTGACGTAATGCCCCTTGGCGAAGGGATCCATCAGGGGCAGCGTCTTGCCCAGCCAGGCGAACATGCGCGGGTCGTCCTGCTCGTCATCCCAGATTGCATAGCAACCGACAAAGCAATCGGCCACCCAGGAGAAGCAGGCATCGGTGGCCGGCTTGATTTGCAGATTGAACGCCGCAAGGACGTGACAATCCTTGGTCGGCGCGGTGCGGAAATGCGCCGCCAGCGCCTGCAAGGTCTTGCCCCCTTGGTCGGTGAGCACGTTGTCCACCGCGTAACGGGCGCAACGACCCGCCGGGTCATTCAGGCTGAAATAGTGTTCATAAAGACCTTCGAAATTGAAGGGCTGGTTCTCCATTTTGACCAGGCATTTGGTGGCCAGTGCCGATTGCGCAAACGGCTGGAGGACTTGGCGCGCCTTCTCCTCGTTCTCCTCGAAGGCAAAGGCGGTGAAAAAGCAGATCTTGGATTTCTCGGGCGGCGCATCGGCCGGCACTTCCGGGTGGTGCATCAACACGGTGATGATCTCGACCCGGCCGACATCATGCTCCTTGCGGATGGCCTCCAGCGTGCTGGTCACCGTCTCCAGGTCAGCCAGCGGAAAAATATAGGAACTGGCCAAGATCGCCTTGGGGAGCGGATAGAGTTGCAGATGCAGGCGGGTGACGACCCCGAAGAAGCCGGGTCCGACACCACGCACCGCCCAGTATAGATCCGGGTTCTCCGTCGCGGTGGCGTGCACCAGGCGCCCGTCGGCAGTGACGATCTCGGCGCCCGTGATGGAAAACGTCGCCATCCCGCCCCGCTGGGACCAATTCCAGCCCATGCCTCCGCCCAGGGTAAAGCCACCCAGCCCCACCGAGGGACAATGCGGCACCGGGAAACTCAGACCTTTGTCACGGGCCGCATTGACCAAATCCAGGCTTCTGACTCCCGATTGAATGGAAGCGATTTGCTTTACTTTGTCGATCTTGATCTCCTCCATGGCCGAGAGATCGATCAGCATGCCGGTGTCGCGCAGCGCCGACCCGTTGGAATTGTGCCCGCCGCTGCGCACCGCCACCTTGAGCTTGTGGGCGGCGGCGTAATTGACCGCCGCGATCACATCCTTGTCGGATTTGGCCTGGACAATCACATCCGGAGCTCGGGTCGGCTTGGACAAATGCCAGACCATGGACTCGCGCCATAGTTCGTAGTCGGGATCCTGGCGGGAAATGACCTTGCCGCCGAAGCCCGCGATGGACAGTGGCGGCGCGGTCTCTGCGGCCATGGCGCGCGGCAGGCGCAGCGCATTGATTGCGCCCAGCGCGGTCATGCCCACCAGCTGCTTGAGGGTCTGGCGACGGGATGTTGGCGGCATATTCATACGAGTATCCTCCGCGCGGTGAGGGGCTTATTTGAGACTCGAAAAGAAAGCCGCCAGACCGGCGATGTCGGCATCGGTCAGCGGCTTGGCCATCACGCTCATGAAGGGATCTTTGCGGTCGCCGGCACGGAAGGCCTTGAGCTGTTTTACCAGATACCCGACTTTCTGCCCCCGCAGATTGGGGTATTGCGGCGCCTTGCCGACCCCGTCGGCGCCGTGGCAGGCCACACAACTGCTCACTTTGGCCGGTGCGGCGTTGCCTTCCGCGGCCGCCAGCAGGGTCACTCCGGCGAGCAGGCCGGTCAGCAGCCAGCGGCCGGCGGATTTGCATCGGTCAACTCTACGCATGCAGGAGCTCCATCTTCTATGGCCGGAGAACAGCTTTGATCACCCGGCCTTCTTCCGAGTCGCGAACTGCCGACTGGACGTTGTCCAAGGTGTAAAAAGTGACGATTTTTTCCAGCGGTAGGCGGCCCTGCCGGTAGAGCTCGACAAGCTTCGGAATGAACAGATCCGGGACGCTGTCTCCCTCGATGATGCCCATCAACTTTCGTCCGAACATGATGCTGTTCATGTCCAGGGTTACCTCTGTGCCAAGGGGAGCGGCACCGATCAGGCCGCACAGCCCGGGGACCGTCAGGCTTTCCACCGCCTGCCGCAGAACCGTCGGTATTCCTGTGCAATCAAGGGAATAATCGACCCCGGATCCGGTCAATCGATGGATTTCTTCCACCACATTACCCGCGGCCGGGCTGAGGGTGTCGGTGGCGCCCAGCTCCCGGGCCAAGTCCAACCGGGTGCTCAGCAGGTCGACGGCGATGATGGTGGTGCAGCCCACCGCCCGCGCGGCCATCACTGCGGCGAGGCCGACCGAGCCGCAGCCGAATACCGCGATGGACGATCCGGCCGCCGGCTTCAACGAATTGATGACGGCACCAGCTCCGGTCTGGATGCCACATCCGAGCGGTCCCAGGAGCTCCAGCGGGACGTCCTTGCGGACCTTGACGGTGTTGGCTTCGCTGGCAAGGGCATGGGTGCCGAAGGACGACTGGTTGAAGAAGTTGGCGAACAACGGCTGGTCGTGGTGATGGATGGTGCAGGACCCGTCGCCGCGGGTTCCTCCGAAATTGCAGGCGAAGATGTTGGCGCAATGGGTGGGGTCGCCGCGACGGCAAGCTGGACATTGGCCGCAACTGCGGAAGGTCAGCACCACATGATCGCCGGGTTGGACCTTGGTGACCCGGGAGCCCACCCGTTCCACCACCCCGGCCCCTTCATGGCCGAAGACGGCCGGAAAGCGCACCGGATACAGTGCGTCGCGGCATACCAGATCGGTATGGCAGACTCCGACGCCGACGATCCGAACCAGAACCTCGTCGTCACGCGGTTCCGCCAGTTCCACCTCGGAAATCGTAAAGTTTCCCGATTTTTCGGCAACGACCGCCGCTTTGACTTTCATGGCGCCCTCTCATTCTGGAGACGTTTCGTATGGTTACGGCAATTGAATCGTCACCCATTTCCATTCGGTGAGGGTGTCGATGTCGATGTCGGTGCCCTCGCGCCCGAAGCCGCTGTCGCCGACGCCGCCGAACGGCACGTGCGGCTCATCGTGAAGGGTGGGGGCATTGATATGAACCATGCCCGAGTGAACCCCCTGGACAAAGGCCATGGCCTTGGAGATGTCCTGGGTGAAGATCGCGGCGCTGAGGCCGTAATTGGTGTCGTTGGCCCGCTGCAAGGCCTCATCCAGCCCGCTGATCGGGTAGATGGAGGTAACCGGGCCGAAGGTTTCCTCTCGGCATAAGGTCATCTCTTCCGAGACTTCGCTGAGAATGGTGGGCTGGCAACAGTTGCCGATCCATTGGCCGCCGGCGATCACCTTGGCGCCCTTGGCCCGGGCATCCTCGATATGAGTGCGCACGCGATTGCGCTGGCGTTCGGAGATGATCGGGCCAACCCAGGTGCTGGGGACGCGCAGGTCTCCCATTTCCAGGGTTTCAGCCAGTGCTTTGAAGCGGCGGGTAAATTCTTCCTGGATGGATTTTTCCACGTAGATCCGGCTGGAGGCCATGCAGGCCTGACCCTGGAAGAAAAACTGCCCGAAGGCGGCGGCCTCCACCGCGCGATCGAGATCCGCATCAGCCAGCACCACCAGCGGACTTTTCCCCCCCAGTTCGAGGACGACACGCTTCATATGCTGACCGCACAGGGCGGCGATGTGGCGGCCGACTCGGCTCGATCCGGTGAACATCACCACCTTGGTCAAGGGATGGGTGGTCAAGGAGTCGCCGATGGTTTCGCCAAAGCCGCTGACGACGTTGAAGACGCCGTCCGGCACGCCCGCGTCCCGGTAGACTTCGGCCAGCCGGTGGGCGACCATCGGGGCCTCTTCGGATGGCAGCATGACCACCGTATTGCCGGTGGCCAGCGGCGTCGAACTGAGCTTGACGGTCTTGAGCAGCGGAACGTTGAACGGGGCTATCGAGGCGATCACCCCCACCGGCTCGCGAAGGCTCATGCTGAAGCGGCCCGGGATCTCCGAGGGCTGGGTCTGCCCGGTGACGCGGCGGCAGACACCGGCGGCGGCCCGCAGACAGCTGATGGCGTACTGGACCTCGAATTGCGCCTTGCCCACGGGCGACCCCACTTCGTCGATCAGAATATCGACGAATTCACCGCGCCGCGCCTCCATCAGTTCGGCCGCCTTGCACAGCCAGCCTTCCCGCTCGCTGGCCAGTCGCGTCCGGTTCGCCAGAAAGGCCGCATGGGCCGCGGTTACCGCGCGGTCGATGTCTCCTGCGGTGCCCTCGGCGACTTGCGCAAAGGTCGAATCATCCAACGGATTCCGATCGTTGAAATAGCGCCCGGATTCGGGGGCGACGCGTTTGCCGCCGATCCACAGATCCACCGGGCGGTCCTGACGCGTAATGCCTTGAACATCGGCCATCGTTGCAATCCTCCCATTTGTTGACCGGGACGCTAGCATGGGTCCGGGAGAGGTCGGTAACGACGGGGCGCAACGGAATGACGCATTTGCGCAAACTGGGGCAGAATTTCTCGACCCTCTGTGCGAAACCATGCATTCTCAAGGAAAGTCTGGCAGAACAGACAGTGGGAGGCCGCCATATGTCTGATGCGATACTTGGGATCAGAGGGTTTCCGATGGACGTGGCGACCATGCTGCGTTCAAAGGATCTTGGCGTCGCCGAAAAGACCGTCAGCAATATCATCGATCCGCGGCGCTTTCGTTATCCCGGTCTGGCCAAACCCTCGAACATCAAGATCAGCCATGTGGCGATGAATGTCGGCCATTTGTTTGGCGTTCGTCACGGCGTGCCAGTCCATGTGACCTCCGAGCCCATCAACTCCTACCAGATCATGGTGCCGTTGCGCGGACACCTGCAGGCGGAAGGCGCCATCGAGCCCGGCAAGGCGCTTATCTATTCGCCGCAGGACACCATGAACACCTTCTGGAGCCAGGACAGCCTGGCCCTGGTGCTGTCGCTTCCCGAAAGCAATTTCCGCCGATTCCTTGGCCAGCACTACCCGGACCGCGATTGGCGCAGGCTGCCCCGCGCCGCCTCACAGATGGATCTGCGCAGCGGCAGTGGTCGCAGTTTCGCCAATGTTCTCGGCACCATCTGTCGCGAATGCCTGGATGACAAATCGGCGTTTCGCCAAGGTGTTAGTGCGAGATCCCTGGAGGAGTCACTTCTGTTGTCGCTGCTGCTGGTGCTGGGCGACGATCCAACGCTGCAGAAGGGACGGTCCAGTCCCTGCCGACGCTCCACGGTGGCCCGCGCCGTCGAGTACATCCACGACCACTGCCAGGACGAAATCAGTTCCTCGGATCTGGTCACAGTCGCCGGTGCGTCCATTCGTACCCTGCAGATGGGCTTCATGGAGCGCTTCGGGATCGGTCCGATGACCTATTTGAAGCAGGTGAGATTGCGCCAGGTGCACGAGGCCTTGCGCGCCGCCGTGGCAGGGCGGGATACCGTTGGCGATATCGCCGCCCGCTGGGGGTTTTATAACGGCAGTGCCTTTGCCAAGACATACACGGAGTTCTTTGGCCAACGTCCGTCGGAATCCCTGACCGGCCGATAGGCTAATCACTAAACCGAAGTTGCCGACACGTCAGTTTTCCAAAGAGGCCCATCTTACGGAAAGCTCGCGATAGCGCTCCATAGGGGCGCGGAGATCCGAAGGAATGGGCCTCGGGCGACCATCGTCCAGGTTTATCAACACGAGCGTCGACACCGCTTCCAACCTTAGATCGCCATCGACGCCGCCACGGAACCGCAAACGAAATGAACTGTTGCCGACATGCTCCAAGATCACCGCGATCTCCAAGGCATCGCCCAGCCGCGACGGTTTCATAAAGACACATTGAATAGAAGCGGTGGGCGTACCTAGCCGCAATCCGATAATCAGATCAGCATATTTCAGATCAAGAGCTTCAGTGAACCACTCTTCGACAACAGCCTGCAACATCTCAAAATAACGGGGAAAGAATACGTAACCGGCCGGATCCGTATGGGTAAAGCGGACGAGCGATCGAAGCGAGAAGAGAGAGGAACTGCAACCCATCGCCTACATCCTCCTATCGCCAATCATCATCACTGCGCTCCTGCAGGGGCTTGCATAGTCACATGATTTTGCAACTATTTCCAGATCCCGCTGACGGCCGGGTTGCTCTTACCTTGATGAGGAAACAGGGTCTCAAATGGCTAAGATCAAAGCGTTTCAACGTCTTAAAGCATAGTCAGGTCACTTGGCGACGTGTTGCCCAGCGGTCCGCAAGGCCGCCCCACTTCGGACAGTATCGCGTTGGCAGTGGGCGGCGGCTGTCGATCGGCATGCTGCTCGCGCAGTCGCGGTGTCGATCTCCACGGTTCTGCTCCCTCGGGGTGGAGGGTTCGGGCTGGAAAATCGCTTGATTCCCAGAATGGAAAATAGTTTATATATAAGCAATATTAGATCCAAGCCCCAATGGATGGTCGAGGTCCGAAGGCGCAGGCAACCGTTTCTTGGCCGCCCTTTGGGCGTCGCGCCCAGGGCACATGCGTGATGCTAATCAATAGGGGTCTGCAAATGAAAGTACTGTGCCGGCGACTACTGCTAAGCTTCCTTACCTTTTCCTGGTTGGCCCTCGGTTCTGCCTGGGCTGCCACGGAGAATGCGGTCGGCCTGGCGTTGGAAATCGACAACGGCAAGGGCGTGCCTCTGCAGGTCAAGGCCGGTCAGACTTTCTATATCAACCAGATCGATTTTCGCGTTCACAGCAAAGCGAACCGTGATGAAGAGGTCACCGGTCTGGCGAAGAAGGGCATGCTGGCGGGCCTGTCCTGGGCCAATGTCCGGATGGAACAGGAATTCGTCGACTTGCCCAACCCCGACGGCAGCCGCACGCGGCGGCGTTTCTATAGCGGTGCGGACTGGATGCGCCAGCCGGCGCGCTTCTCCATCACCCCAGTCGACGCAGCGGGCAAGGCCATCGCGGCAGCGGTCAGCGTCGAGGTCGGCTTCGACAAGGGCAAGCCGAACCGCGAGACCATGTTCATCGACCGTTTCCGCGCCATCCAGTGGGCCTATGATTGCAAGTCCGAGACGGACTGCAGCAAGGCGCGCAAGTTCGAGGAAGAAGCCCTGGTCGAACTGCGCAATTCCCGCCATCCCGAACAGACGCTGCGGCTGCCCGCCGAAACTGCTGCTTTGCAGGTGCGCTGGTCGCTGACGCCGGCGGCAACTTACACCATTCCCGTCAAGCCGGTGAACGCGCCGCAGTTCGGCTACGGCTACAAGATCGCCATAGAGACGCTGACGCCGCCGCGCGCCGACGGCACCTATGCGGCGGGCTCGGCCATCACCTTCCGCCTCAGCCAGCTCGACGGTGACGGCAAGCGGCTGCACGCCCAAGGCCACCTGCCCACCTACAACGATTTTCTCGCCGGCCGGGCTCCCGCTGGCCTGCAATACTACCGAGGCTTCAGCGAACCGGCGGCAGCCTGGTACCGGCGCAAGCACCGCGAGCGCATGCTGATGGCACAGATAATTGGTCCGACCCAAGCGCTGCAGCCGATCCGCAGCCTGGTTCGACTGGAAGATTTCCTGGGCAAGAACGTAACGCAGATCGTCGCCAAGCCCGAGCGCGACGGGCTTTATGGCGAATTCCAGCTGTTCCCGCCCTCCAACGACTTGTTCGGCGGCGCCTTTGATCCCAAGCATGCCGGCTGGGCGGCACCGGTAACCGACCAGTTCACCTTCAGCGTCCCCGCCAATGCGCAGCCCGGCACCTATCTGGTGACGGTCAAGGGTCGCCGTGTCTACCTCGGCGAAGATATCCCCACCTCGGAGACCATCGAGGTGCAAATCGGCACCACCCAGCACAGCGAGCCGCGCCTGACGGTGGGGAACTGCACGAACTGCCACAAGGACGGCGGCGAACTGTCGAAGCTGTTGCATGGCAACGGCAACCTCGCCGCCTGCAACGCCTGCCACGCGCCGCTGACCATTGAGCCCGACAACGAGGCCTATGTCCGCATCCACTTCATCCACTCGCGCAGCGAACGCTTCACGGCACCGCTGGATCAATGCTCGGCTTGCCATCGCGACAACGAGAGCATCCAGCGCGCCAGCAAGGCTGCCTGCCTGTCCTGCCATCCCTCCTATCCGACAAAGCATGTGGAGAAGTTCGGCCCCCTGAAAAGCATCTACATCGGAGGGGGTCTCGACTCCTTCCAGCAGTGCGGGGAGAAGTGCCACACCGATCACCCAGGCAGCGGATTCTAGAGCGGGTTGCCTTCAGACGGAAACGCTCTCCTGTCTCGTCACCCCGGGCTTGCCCCATCGACGCATGCGTCGATCCACAGTGGGCAGCCGCGGGTCAAGCCCGGCCGTGACGAAGAAGGTGTTCGCCGGCGCCGCTGGCGGTAGTGGCTCGGCCTGCGCCGCGGCCACGCCCAGCCCGAAGGCGCATCGGCTGGCTTCGACGCCAATGCCGCCCTCAGGGCTCCGAATCCAGGTTAACGAGCCGGTAGCCCAAGGATCGCGGCGAGGTATCGCACATCCCAGCCGGCGGCCTTTCGCCTGAGCTTGATGGATTTTTTGTCGGCGACGGCGCGGACGAGGTTGATGGCGTAG
>CAIOJO010000214.1 GCA_903858635.1 uncultured Telmatospirillum sp.
GCCTCCGAAACACCTAACCTCCGCTCCAGAAACTGACCGCCACCAAGGAGCCCGTAGGCCCCTACGGTCATGCTCGCCTTGCATAAAGAAAATCTGAAAGTGGGCCACCACCAGCGGTCTGGTGAATAAGAGCGGCTAGGGGGCTTTGCCAGAATACTACCCAAGACAGTATTTCTCCGGTGACGGCAGGGGCATCAGCGCCGGGGTTGCTTGGCGAATCATCGGCAACGTCAGGTAGAAATACTCAACGCAGCAATGAGGCAATCTTGAACGTACCGTAGGCGATGGCCGCCGCCGCCGGGATGGTGAACACCCAAGCCCAAACGATGTTGGCGGCCAAGCCCCAATGGACCGCCGCCGCACGGCGCGCCGAACCGACACCGACAATGGCCCCGGTGATGGTGTGGGTGGTCGACACCGGGATGCCGAACCAAGTGGCGGCAAACAAGGTGATGGCACCCGCGGTCTCGGCACAGAACCCCTGGAACGGCTTCAAGTCGGTGATCCTCGATCCCATCGTGCGGACGATCCGCCAACCGCCGAACAATGTTCCCAATCCCATGGCCAGCTGCGATGCCAACACCACCCAAAGCGGGACATGAAAGCTCTCGCCCAGCAAGCCTTGCGAGAACAGCAGGACGGCGATGATGCCCATGGTCTTTTGGGCATCGTTGCCACCATGACCCAGGGAATAAAGCGATGCCGAGACCAGTTGCAGCCGGCGGAAGCTGCGGTCCACCGCAAAGGGCGCCTTGCGGCGCAGCAGCCAAGAGGCGATCAGGATGATGAGCAGCGCGAGCAGGAAGCCGGCGGCCGGCGACAGCACGATGGCGGCGCTTGTCTTGATGAACCCGTCTAGCACAATGGCGGCGAACCCGGCCTTGGCAACCCCGGCACCGGCGATGCCGCCGATCAGCGCATGGGATGACGACGAGGGAAGTCCGAGCCACCAAGTGAACAGGTTCCACAGGATGGCGCCGCCCAGACCGGTGACGATGACCAGCGGGTCCATCACCGACGGCGCCACGATGCCGGTTCCGATGGTGGTCGCCACATGAACGCCGAAAAACAGGAACGCGATGAAATTGAACCCGGCCGCCCACACGACGGCGGCCTTGGGGGGCAACACGCGGGTCGAAACGACCGTCGCAATGCTGTTGGCCGCATCGTGCAGGCCATTGATGAAGTCGAACCCGAGGGCGATCACGATGATCGCGATCAAGGTCGGCAATCCGATGTGAAATGAACCCATTGCCGGCGCTCAGACGTGATCCAGGAGAATGCCCTCGATGACGTCGGCAACGTCGTCGCATCGGTCGGTGACCGCTTCGAGCAGCTCGTAGACTTCCTTGCGACCGAGGAAGACAATGGTTTCCGGCTGCTGGGCGATAAGATCGATCAGCGCGTCCCGCAACACGCGGTCGGCTTCGGTCTCGATGTTCGAGACCTGGCGGCACAGCGTATTAATTCGATCGGCATTGCCCGAGATATTGGTCAGCAGGGGTGTCACTTCGGCCAGCAACCGCGCCATCGACTGGATCATTGCGCCCAATTGGCGCATGCGTGGGCTGAATTCGAGGACTCGATACAACGCGGCACGCTGGGCAACCTCCTCGATCAAGTCCACCGTGTCGTCGAGGGCGACGATCAGGGCGTGGATGTCGGAGCGGTCGAATGGAGTCATGAAGGCCCGATGCAGGGCGATAATGGTCTGATAGGTGATGCCGTCGGCTTCGTTTTCGATGTCGGACAAGTCGGATAGGAACGACGCCTGATCGCCGGATTGGGCCATCAACGCGACCAGCTTATCGGCGGCGGCGACCATACAGCGGCTGTGTGCGGCGAACTTGTCGATGAATCTTTCCTCTTTCGGCATCAATTTGCGGAACAAACGCATCAACATGACCGCCCCCCAACGTTCCCGTTCTCTTAGCACGGAAGAGACACAACGTCCCTAGAATCACCATAGTTCGGAGGGGTAATCGACGATGCCGCCCTTTTTTGGCGGCCACCTTAGACCTATTTTATTTGTGACATTTGTGTTGCAGCGGGGCGGCGCTTGCTGGATAAGAGCGCAGCCCAAAAGGAACCGCGATGGCTGCCGGTGGCAAGACAAGACTTTACAGGCAGTATGCCGCGCTTCCCTACACGGTGCGCGACGGCGAACTGCTGGTCTTGCTGGTTACGTCACGCGAAACCGGCCGCTGGGTGATTCCCAAAGGGTGGCCGGAAAAGAACATGAAGGGCAGCGAGGTCGCCGCCCAGGAAGCCTTCGAGGAAGCCGGCCTGATCGGTGAAGTCGCCAGAAGGCCGTTCGCCACATTTCAGTATTACAAGCGTTTCAGCGAAACCAAGCGCAAGCACTGCCGGGTCGAGGTCTTCCTGTTCGCTGTCCACCTGGAATTGGAGGATTGGCCGGAGCGCGCCGAGCGCCGGCGGGAATGGATGACCCCGTCGAAGGCCGCGACCTGCGTCGCCGAGGCAGGCCTGATCGACCTCTTGCTCGATTTGAAGCTGGACCCGGCCTAAATCACGTCCGGGGAACGCCGCAGCGGCACTTCATCTTCAGTAAACACGGTGCGCACAGGGACATCCACGGACGAACACGGACAAGTCCATCGACTTTGTCCACTTGTCCGGGCGCCGCGAAGCGGCATCTGCGTTCGTCCGTGTTGCCTTCATTGCGCCCTGTCCCGCCCCAACGGGATCAGTTCGCCTCGGCCTTGGTAAAATCCAACAGCCGGGGCACGTCGAGAACGACCAGAAGCTTCCCATCCAGGCGATAGATGCCGGTGCTGAACTCGCGCCACAAGGGATCGAGAGTCGGCGGGTTGCGCTCGAACTTGGCCGCCGGCAGGCTCAACACCTCGCCCACCGAATCGACCCGCAGGCTGTAGAGTTCACCCTGCAGGTCGACCACCACGCTCATGCTGTCGCCCTGCCCCTGCCCCTGCCCCTGCTTCTGCGGCAGGCGCAGGCGCAGGCGGACGTCGATGGCGGTGACGATCCGGCCGCGCAGGTTCAACGATCCGGCCACCTCGGGCGGGGCCAGCGAAATATGGGTGATCTTCTGCGGGCCGAGGACGTCCTGGACCAGGAGGACCGGGATGCCGAACATCTGGCCCTCGATGAACATGGTGACGAAGTCCTCGTGGTCCTCGGTCGAGCCCAACTCTTGCGAATTGAGCTTGGACGTGGTGGGAACGAGCTGGTTCATGCGGCACCTTTCGCCGAGAGGGATTGCGCCAAGGATTGCAGGAGCGCGTCGCGGTCGAACTTCGCCACGTAGTCGGTGAAGCCGACTTCCCGACCGCGCTCGAAGTCCCGCTCGGTGGCGTGCGAAGACAGGGCCACCATCGGCACCCCGATCCAATGCCCCTCCGCCCGCACCGCCTGGGCGAACTCGAAGCCGTTCATCCCGGGCATCTCGATGTCGCTGATGATGGCATCGAAATCGTCGCCCGCCTCGCGCAGCGACAGGGCCTCATCGGCGCTGTCCACCGAGGTCACCTCGTAGCCGGCGACCGATAGCAGCGGGGTCAGCAGATTGCGGAAGAACGGGCTGTCGTCCACCAACAGGATCCGCTTGCCGGATACCGGCTTGCCCTGGAATTCCTGGTCCGGCGAGCCGAACCAGTCGCCCCAGGCCTGGACCAGGTAGAAGCCGGCATCGATGACGTCGGTGGCCTTGCCCGACACCACGGCGGTGCCGATCAGGCCGGCCTGTTCGCCGGCCAGCTCGATCTTCAGATGTTCCTCGACGATGTCGACGATCTCGTCGACCACCAGGCCCATGCTGCGATCCTGGTCGGCGAACACCAGAACCGGCTGTTGGCCTTCCGTCTTCATGTTGAAGCTGCCGTCGATGGAGATCAGCGGCATCAGCTTGCCGCGGTACTGGACCACCGGCTTGCCGTGCGAATGTTCGATCTCGCCCACATCGACCTCTTCCAGGCGGGCGACCAGGGCCAGCGGCACCGCCTTGAGATCGCCGCCGCCGGCGCGGAACACCAGCAGGGACTGCCGCTGCTCGGCATGGCTGTCGCGGGCCGCCGTCGTCTCGGCCGCCGCCTGACTGGTGCCGGCGATCTCGCCGGTGCTGCCGGCGATGCCGTTCGGATCGAGGATCATGATCACCGAGCCGTCGCCCAGGATGGTGTTGCCGGAGAACATGCTGATGTGGCGCAGGATCGGCGCCACCGGCTTGACGACGATTTCCTCGGTATCGAAGACGCGGTCGACGATGATGCCGAAGCTGTAGGTGCCGACCTGGCTCACCACGATGAAGGTCTCGTTATGTCCCTCTTCGTCGCCGCCCAGGTGCAACAAGGTGCGCAACGACACCAAGGGCAGCAGGCGATCGCGCAGGCGCAGCACCGGAGCGGCGTTGATGACCTCGATGCTGTGTTCGGAATTGGCCGTGGTGCGGACCAGTTCCAGCACGCTGATCTGCGGGATGGCGAAACGCTCGCCGGCGCATTCGACGATCAGGGCCGAGACGATGGCCAAGGTCAGCGGGATCTTGATGATGAAGCTGGTGCCGCGGCCCTGCTGCGTCTTCAGCTCGATGGTGCCGCCGATCTTCTCGATATTGGTCCGCACCACGTCCATGCCGACGCCGCGGCCCGAGACCGAGGTGACCTTCTCCGCCGTCGAGAAGCCGGCCCGGAAGATGAACTGCGCCGCCTGCTGGTCGGTCATCTGGTCGAGTTCGCCTTCGCTGGCCAGGCCGTTGGCGAGCACCTTCTGGCGGATGCGGGCGATGTTGAGGCCGCGACCGTCGTCGGTGATCTCGATGATGATGTGGCCGCCTTCGTGATAGGCGTTGAGCAGGATCTTGCCGACCTCGGGCTTGCCGATCCGCCGCCGCTCCTCGGTCGGCTCCAGTCCATGGTCGGCCGAGTTGCGCACCATATGGGTCAGCGGATCCTTGATCAGCTCGAGCACCTGGCGGTCGAGTTCGGTGTCGGCCCCGATCATCTGCAGATCGATCTTCTTGGCCATTTCCACCGACAGGTCGCGGACGATGCGCGGCAGCTTGGCCCAGGCATTGCCGATCGGCTGCATGCGCGTCTTCATGACGCCTTCCTGCAGGTCGGTGGTGATATGCGACAGCCGTTGCA
>CAIOJO010000215.1 GCA_903858635.1 uncultured Telmatospirillum sp.
GCCCTCGACGGGCGCAGTTCTTACCAGCCGCCATTGAGGCGGCGGCCAAGGGGCCGGATGGCCCCGCCCGGCGAGGGGATAAAGTTAAGGCTAGTGGCAGGCCATTTTCATCACGCGGGGAGGGGAGGGGACGTGAGCCATATCCCTCCCCGTTTTGCGCGGACGCCGGAATGAACATCGACATTGCTTTGTGGTTGTCGCAGGACGCGATCAACAACGGCGCCATCTATGCGCTGCTGGCCTTCGCCCTGGTCCTGGTTTTCACCGTAACCCGGGTGATCTTCGTGCCGCAGGGCGAGTTCATCTCGTTCGCCGCCCTGTCGTTTGCCTCGCTTCAGGCGGGGGTGGTTCCCGGAACCGTCATCTTGCTGATGGTCGGTGGTGTGCTGGTGGTGGTCGTCGACAGCCTGGGGGCCCGAGGCAACGCTTGGCGACGCCTGCCGGCGCGCCTTGCCTTCTACGTGGCGCTGCCGCTCGCAGTCGCCGCTCTGGCCCGGTGGTCGGCCTCCAGGCCAGACGATCTGTGGCTGCAGGTCGTCGCCACCCTGGCCATCGTCACGCCGCTGGGTCCGATCCTCTACCGCCTTGCCTTCCAGCCGGTGGCCAATGCCTCGGTCCTGGTGCTGCTGATCGTCGCGGTGGCGGCCCATTACGTGCTGACCGGGCTCGGCCTGGCATTCTTCGGTGGCGAGGGACTCCGCGCCAAGCCGTTTTCGACATTCTCGTTCAAGCTCGGCGTCCTCAACATCACGGCGCAAAGCCTGCTGGTGATCTTCGCCAGCTTGGTGGTGATCCTGGCGCTGTGGACCCTGTTCGAGCGGACGGTCTACGGCAAGGCCCTGCGCGCCACCGCGGTGAATCGTGTGGGCGCCAGGCTGGTGGGCATTTCGCCCTATTTCTCCGGACGATTGAGTTTCACCCTGGCTGCCTTCATCGCGGCGATCTCGGGCATCCTGATCGCGCCGATCACCACGGTCTACTACGACACCGGCTTCCTCATCAGTCTCAAGGGCTTCGTCGCGGCCACCATCGGTGGCATGGCAAGCTATCCGTTGGCCGCCCTGGGCTCGATTCTGGTCGGCTTCCTCGAGGCCGGCTCGTCGTTCTGGTTGAGCGCCTTCAAGGAGTCGATCGTGTTCACCCTGATCATCCCGGTTCTTCTCTGGCGCTCCCTGGCCGTGCCACGCAACGATAAGGACGAGGGACAGTGAGACGGCATCTTCCCATCGCGGTGGTGCTTGCCGGCATCGTCGCGGCGCCGCTGGTACTGCCCGAGTATTACGTGACGTTGCTGAACTATGTCGGACTGGCCGGCATCGTCACCCTGGGCCTGGTGCTGCTGACCGGCATCGCCGGGCTCACCTCGTTCGGCCAGGCCGCCTTTGTCGGGTTGGGAGCCTATGCCACCGCCGTGACCACCACCGTCTACGGAGGGACGCCCTGGCTGGGCCTGGCGGCCGGCCTGGCGCTCACCGGGCTCGTCACGCTGTTTCTCGGCTTCATCACCTTGCGGCTGTCCGAGCACTATCTGCCGCTGGGCACCATCGCCTGGGGCATCGCCATCTATTTCGTCTTCGGCAATCTGGAAATTCTCGGCAAGAACTCGGGCATCGCCGATATTCCGCCACTGTCCCTGTTCGGGCGGCCGGTCGAAGGCGCCGGGCAGATGTATGTGGTCATCTGGGGGATCGCCCTGGGCGCCCTGCTGGCCGCCCGCAATCTGCTCGATTCGCGCCTCGGACGGGCCATCCGGGCCCTGCGCGGCCATACGACGATGGCGGCGAGCCTGGGCATCGACACCGGGCGCCTGAAGATCGTCGTCTTCGTCTATGCGGCGCTGCTGGCCAGCCTGTCCGGCTGGCTCTACGCGCATTTCCTGCGCTATGTCAGTCCCTCGCCTTTCGCCATCAACGGCGGCATCGACTACCTGTTCATGACGGTGATCGGCGGTGCCGGCCAGGTCTGGGGCGGCTTTGCCGGCGCTGCCATCCTGACCTTGCTGCGCGAGTGGCTGAAGGACCTGCTGCCGCGCCTGTTCGGGCATGACGGAAATTACGAAATCGTGGTGTTTGGTCTGCTCGTCATCGTTTTGCTGCAGCGCACCCGCGAGGGATTGCTCCCTTGTCTTGCCCGCTTCGTTCCCACGCCCCGCCGTTCGGCCAGGCCGACCCACGCCGAGCCTTTGCCGCGGCGGCAACAGCCGGCGGCGGGCGAACCGTTGCTCGAGGTCGACCAGGTCTCCAAGCAGTTCGGCGCGCTCGCCGCGGTAAACGGTTTGTCATTCGACATCCGGGCCGGCGAGATTGTCGGCCTGATCGGACCCAACGGAGCCGGCAAGAGCACGATGTTCAACCTGATCACCGGAGTGCTTGCGCCGAGTTCCGGCCAGATCCGCTTCCGCGGGCACCGGCTCGAAGCGATGAGGAGCCGCGAGATCGCCAGGTTGGGCATTGCCCGCACCTTCCAGCACCCCAGCCTGCTGACCGAGTTGGGCGCCCTGGAGAATGCCGCCCTTGGCGCATATTTGCGAGGATCGGCCGGGTTCGTCGCGGCAAGCCTGCGCCTCGAGCGGGCCGAGGAAGCGGGCCTGCTCGGCGAGGCCGGACGGCAACTCGAACGGGTCGGTCTGGGGGCGTTCATGCACGACACGGCGGGCAGTCTGCCGCTGGGTTCGCAGCGCATCCTGGAGATTGCCCGGGCGCTCTGCGCCGATCCGTTCCTGCTGCTGCTCGACGAGCCGGCGGCGGGACTGCGCCATTTCGAGAAGGTGGCGCTGGCGGGCGTACTCCGCAGTCTGCGGGAAGCGGGGGTGACGGTCCTCTTGGTCGAGCACGACATGGACTTCGTGATGGGGCTGGTCGATCGCCTGGTGGTGATGAATTTCGGCCAGAAACTGGCCGAGGGCACGCCCGCCGTCATCCGGGTCGAGCCCGCGGTGGTCGAGGCCTATTTGGGAGGCGTGCGGTGATGGAGCCGATCCTGGCCCTCGACGGCGTATCCGTCGCCTACGGCAAGATCGAGGCCGTACGCGACGTGTCGCTGCGTGTGCCCGAGGGCGCCATCGTCACCATCATCGGCGCCAACGGCGCCGGCAAGACCACCTTGCTCAATGCGATCATGGGCCTGCTGCCCAGCGCCGGCCAAATCGCCTTTGACGGGCGCGACCTGAGCAAGCAGCAGGTGGAATCCCGCGTCGCCGCCGGTCTCTGTCTGGTGCCGGAGCGGCGTGAATTGTTCGGATCCATGTCGGTGCGCGATAATTTACGTCTGGGCGCGTTCCGTCGTCGCGGCGACGGGGTCGGCAAGGCGATGGACGAAGTCTATGGCCGCTTTCCCCGCCTGTTGGCGCGGCGCGACCAACCGGCAGATACGCTGTCGGGTGGCGAGAGACAGATGCTGGCGATGGGCCGCGCCCTGATGGCACGTCCGCGTCTGGTGATGTTGGATGAACCCAGCCTCGGTCTGGCCCCGCTGATCGTCCGCGACGTGTTTCAGATCATCAGGGAACTGAAACAGGCGGGGGTCGCCATTCTGCTGGTCGAGCAGAACGCCCGCGCCGCACTCGAGGTCGCCGACCACGGCTATGTCATGGAGTTGGGCCGCATTACCTTGCAGGGGGCTGCGGCCGAATTGGCCAACGACCGCCGTGTCATGGAAAGCTATCTGGGGCTTGGCGGCGGCGCCGTGTGAGGGCGGGCGAAAGGCGCCGGGTCACCACCCTTGAAGCGGTGACCCGGCAGTGCCCAGGCCTGCGAGTCGGGAGGGAACCAGGCTGGGGAAGGGACGTGCTGGGCGGCCAAGTCCGAAGGGGTGTTGTCGGCGACACGATGGACGCCCCCCACCTGGACCTTCAGACCAGGCGAGGGTCCAATTTAGACGGAAGCGGCGCGGCCGAACAATTGGTGCGAATACCTAGCCGCTAAGGGCGCGTCCCTAGCCGCTCTTATTCACCAGACCGCTGGTGGTGGCCCACTTTCAGATTTTCTTTATGCAAGGCGAGCATGACCGTAGGGGCCTACGGGCTCCTTGGTGGCGGTCAGTTTCTGGAGCGGAGGTTAGGTGTTTCGGAGGC
>CAIOJO010000216.1 GCA_903858635.1 uncultured Telmatospirillum sp.
CGCTTTTACCCATTCAACGCCTTCCGGAGTCTCCTCGGACTCGCTGGCGATGCGGTCGCCCCTACCTTCGGCGAGCTCTATTCCGGGGAATGGCAACACACTATAGGTGGTAGGTGTGGGTAAAAGGCGGATAGGCAAGCTTTATAGGCACAAGGTGCCGCCCGACACTTGGAAAACCGCAGTTTTCCCTTCAAACGCTGCTTAACATCGCAACTGACGACCGGAGGAGCCGACTTTCAGAAGCTACACCAACTGAATCAAAGTATCAACTCGAGATAGCAGTCGTTTGAAAATATAGATCAGTTCTGCGGAACGTCTCTGCGGCGTCTCTGTGACGCCATTTTGGGAAAAAAGTTGTCATTGTCTATCGAAAGAGACATCACAGAGACACTGCAGAGCCATTTTGAGGGACGATTGGTCAGATATGGGGCCAATCTTCAAAAGTGCCGCCTGAATGCTGTGGTATCTCAGTTCGGCGGTATCAGTTTGAAATTGCCACCCGGAAGGCAAACAGTCGCCGATCTCCGCCAACGCGGCCAGCATGTAGGTCAGGATGGGGCTTCACAACCTCAGCCCATACAAGGAGGTCCCTCATGACCACGAAGGCCATCAGCCCGTTGCGCCAACGCATGACCGACGAGATGACCATGCGTCGGATGTCGTGGCACACTCAGCAAGGGTACATCCGAGCCGTCAAGAGGTTCGCCGATTTCTTTGGCCGGTATCCGGACAAGGTGACGGCGGAGGACATCCGTCGCTTCCATGTGCATCAGGCGAAGCGGTCATCTATGGCCTGCTGTTCAAGGCCGCCACCGAGGCGCCGATCATCATCGCGGCCGACCCCAACATCTCGGCGCTCACATCGGGATGACCGCCGTGCTGCATACGTGGGGGACCATCATGGCGCGACCGCCATTTTGTGACCGCCGCCCCCCTTGCAGGAAGCCACGCTCTGTATTACACATTAGCCAACCTGTGTTACACACCCTAGAGAGACCGCCTTGGCCACTCCGACGATGACATTCCGAGTGCAGTCCGACCGGCAGGACGCCGTGCGCGAGGTCGTCAACGCCATCAAGGACGATCCCGGCCTGACCACGTCGATGCTGGAATTCATCCGCATGCGATCGGCTCCCGGCCTTCCTGCTGATGCGCTCGAAGGCCCCCGCAACCTTGGTCCCTTCCGCAGCGAGGAAGCTGTACTGTCCTTTCTCGTTGGACGCCTGCGAGCCGCGCTCCGACCTGAAGCCATTTTCCTGTTCGGCAGCCGCGCCTCGGATGCCGGCAGGCCGGACAGCGATTTCGACCTGTTGGTGATACTGCCCGACGGGCAGACTGGCCCTCCGGATTATTTCACCGCTTACGCGCCGGTCGCCGGCTGTGGAATCGGGGTCGATGTCGTTCCCTGCCGGGTCGCCGATTTTGAGGCCGATCGCCACCAGGCTGGCACTATCGCCTATGCCGCAGACCGCGAGGGGCGCCTGTTGTACGCCCGCCCGGGCAGCCCCTTGCGTGCGCGATGGCACCGCAATAAGAGCCCGCAGTGACGGCGCGCCGTCTTGCTGCCCTGGTGACCGCCGCCGAACGCGATATCGCCGCTGCTCACCGGCTTCTGCCCGACCTGCCCGACCAGGCAATCTTCCATGTCCAGCAGGCGGCGGAGAAGCTCACCCGTGCCGTGTGTGAAAAGGAAGGCGTCGCCGTCGGCCGGACACACAACATTGGCCAAGCCGCCGCCATGCTCCCCGACGGACACATGTTCAAGGAGGACCTGCTGGGGTTGGACGATCTGTCGGCTGCGGCAACCGCCTGGCGCTATCCCAGCCCGGGCGGTTGGTTTCCCGCCATGCCTGATCAAGGTCATGTAAAGGACGCCCTTGCCGACATCGAGGCGCTGCTCCCCGAGGTCCGCGACTGGCTGGCGAACGGCTGATCGGGCCGGATTTTGACATCATCTGCCTTCCCCGAAGATGAGATCGCGGCAATCAAGCAGCGGTTGGCCGCTCTCGACTGCGAACGGGCGCATCTGGAGGCCCGACTTGGCGAACTTGTCGCCCAGCAGCGGCAGCGTCAAGACGGGGACGCGCATCTGCCTTCACCGTCAGGACCAGTGACGGGGGCATCCCCTCCTGCCGACAAGATCGCCCTATTCCGCTCGCTGTTCCGCGGCCGCGAGGACGTCTTTGCCAAACGTTGGACAAGCGCCAAAACCGGCAAGTCGGGCTACGCACCGGTCTGCACCACCGAGCGCCCTCCATGGTCGCGCCTCAAACCCGAAGACAAAATGGCGGACAGGTCCAACCGCGATTTTCTGGCGCTGACGGATTCGGTGATCGCGTCGCACCTGCGCGGCAAGGGAGCCGACGGCCGGGACTTCATCGTCGGCGTCTATCCCTTGCTGGCCGACGAGACCTGCTGGTTCCCGGCCGCCGATTTCGACAAGGAGAGTTGGCAGCGCGACGTGGCTGCTTTCTTGGCTACCTGTCGGGTCAAGGGAGTTCCCGCCGCGTTGGAACGGTCCCGATCCGGGAACGGTGCCCACGTCTGGATCTTCTTCGCCGAGCCAGTCCCGGCCGCCTTGGCTCGTCGCCTGGGGGCGCACATCCTCACCGAGACCATGGACCGTGCGCCTGATATCGGCTTCGAATCCTACGACCGGTTCTTTCCGAATCAGGACACCATGCCGTTGGGCTGCTTCGGCAACCTGATTGCCTTGCCCTTGCAACATGGTCCTCGCCAGTCCGCCAATAGCGTCTTCCTCGACGAGGAATTTCAGCCGCATGCCGATCAATGGAGATATTTGTCGGGAGTTCGTCGAATCTCCATGACAGAGGTCTCCCGCGTGGTCGATGAGGCGGAACGACAAGGCCGCATCCTCGGTGTGCGATTGCCAGTTGACGATGAAGATGCGGAGCCCTGGCTGGCATCCCCATCCCGGCGCAAACCGGAAACGCCCATCGCCGGCCCATTGCCGGATTCAATCGAAGTTGTCCTCGGTGACCAAATCTATGTCGACCGCACCGGCCTGCCACCTGCCCTGGTCAACCGGCTCATCCGCGTGGCCGCGTTCCAAAACCCCGAATTTTACAGCAAGCAGGCCATGCGGCTGACCACCTTCAATATTCCCCGGATCATAGGCTGTGCGGATCTACTCTCCCATCATGTCGTTCTGCCGCGCGGCTGCCGCGATCAAGTGGACCAGTTGCTCACCTCGCTCGGCATCGGTCTCCGGCTTCGTGACGAGCGCCATTCCGGCCGCCCCTTCGATGCCAACTTCCTGGGTGAACTGACCTTCGAGCAGCAGGCTGCCGCTGATGCCCTGCTGCGTCATGACACCGGCGTATTGGCCGCGACAACCGCCTTCGGCAAAACCGTGGTCGCCGCCTCTGTCATTGCTGCCCGTAAGACCAACACGCTCATCCTCGTCCATCGGCGGCAACTCCTCGACCAATGGATCGCCCGCCTGCGCATGTTTCTCGACCTACCGTCCACGGCTGTCGGCCAGGTCGGCGGCGGCAAGCATAAACCCACCGGGATAGTCGACGTCGCGATGATTCAGAGTTTGGGCACGAAGGGCGAGGTCGATGATCTCGTCGCAGATTATGGCCATCTTGTCGTCGATGAATGCCATCATCTGGCCGCCTTCACCTTCGAAAAGGTGGCACGCCGCTGCAAGGCCAAATATGTCCTCGGCTTATCGGCCACCGTCGCCCGCAAGGACGGGCACCATCCGATCATCTTCATGCAGTGCGGACCAGTGCGATTCCGGGTCGATGCGCGGCAACAAGCTGCCCAACGGCCATTCAGTCACCGCGCGATTCGGCGCACCACCGGCTTTGCCCTGCCGCAAGAAATCAATGCTGAGCGCCCGCCGATCCAGGAGATCTACAACGCACTGGCCAAGGACGAAGCGCGCAATGCGATGATTTTCGACGACGTCCTGAAGGCCCTGGAGGCCCACCGTTCGCCGGTGATCCTGACCGAGCGAAAGGAACATGCCATGCGACTCGCGGAGCGATTGTCGCGGTTCGCCCGCAACGTCATCGTCCTGCAGGGTGGAATGGGGGTCAAGAAGCGTCGCGAGATGGTGGGGCGACTGGAGGCCATTCCGGACGGTGCCGAGCGCGTCCTGATCTCCACGGGCCGCTACCTTGGCGAGGGCTTCGACGATGCCCGGCTTGACACGCTCTTCCTGACCATGCCGATTTCCTGGCGTGGGACGCTCGCTCAATACGCTGGCCGTCTGCACCGCCTGCATCCGGCCAAACGCGAAGTGATCATCTACGACTATGTCGACACCGCCGTCCCGGTGCTGGCCCGCATGAGCGTAAAACGGATCAAGGGATATGCGAGCCTCGGTTACTCGGTCCAGGAATCGTGAGTGCGTTGGTCTGCACCGCGGGACGCCCTCGACTGCCGACTTCCGGTGTTGGCGCCTACGCGCAGGACAGCTGGGACCAGCCGACCTGATCGACAACCCTCATGCGGTGCCAAGATTGGCCGCGCTCAGAAGTTCCTTGATCGTCGCGAACCTGGCAATCCGCTCGGCGGCCGTGGCGGGCTCTTCGCGGAGGACGTCATCCTCGTCGGTGAGGTCGATTTCGGCCTCGGTCACCGTTCGTTCGAGCCCTGCCAGGTTCGCCGACATCTCGTTTTGCTCGAACATCCGCCTGACAGCCGCGACAAACGTCGGCATTTCTCTGGCAAATTCAGGGTTCTGCCTGGCCGCATCCGCAAAATTCATCAATTTCTCGGCGACAATATAGTCAAATGCTGCCTTGCCCCCGTACCGCACCTTGATGTTCTCGGCCGCCTCGAATTGCTCTGACCAAATTTCTTTTGGGCTCTTTGGGCACATCACCCATTCCTCCGTCAATCTTTTGCTGTTCGTTTATCAGCCTGTTGAAGGAGTGGCTTTCGGCGGGCCTTGAGGACAGCGTCATCGCCATTGTCGAAAGATAGCTCGATCTCCAGGATGCCGTTGTCTTCGAGTTCTGCCGTTCCGGAGCCGCTCACCTCGTCCCCCTCGTCGAACCCTGCCCAACTGAAATAGATCATGGTACGGGCGTATTCGAGTTCCATGGTGCCGTTGACGGCTCCAAATGCGAACTCACCTCGGCCATCTTCGTCGAAGGTGACGTGGGCGGGTTCGACGAGGTCGAGATAGTCGTTATCCCACAAATCCGCGTCGACTATCCGCCAACGGCCGACGAGTTGGCAACCTGCGGGGGCGGTCATGGCGACACCGCCAGCGGCCCATCAATCGGCCTGGCGGCATTGACCGACGACACGCCCCAAAAGACGAGAGCGCCGGAATTCCATGCACCATGCACCAGGACCATCACGGCCGTCTTTCCTGCACGCCAGAGCCGTTCGACGAACACGTTGTCACGCCAGGAGCCCTTGCCATCCATGCTGATGGCGATGCCGTTGTCCCGCAGCAAGCTGGTGAAGCCGATACTGGTGAACTGGCTGCCCTGGTCGGTGTTGAAAATCTCCGGCTTACCGTGCTTTGCCAAGGCTTCTTCGACCGCTTCGAGGCAGAACTCCGTCTCCATGGTGATCGACACCCGCCAAGCCAGCACCCGCCGGCTGAACCAGTCGACGACGGCGGCCAGGTAGACGAAACCGCGCGCCACGGGAATGTAGGTGATGTCCATCGCCCACGCGTGATTCGGCCGGCTGATCGTCAGGCCGCGCAGCAGGTAGGGGTAAATCTTGTGTCCCGGCGCCGGCTTCGACGTGTTCGGCCGGCGATAAAGCGCCTCGATGGCCATGCGCTTCATCATCCGGGCCACCCGCTCGCGGCCAATATCGATGCCCTCGCCGTACAGCAGATCGCGGAGCATGCGGCTGCCGGCAAACGGGAATTCGAGATGCAGCCCGTCAATCCGCCTCATAATGGCCAAGGTCGCCGGCGACATGGGGCGCGGCAGGTAATAAACGCTGCTGCGGCTGAGCTTCAGGACCTCCGCTTAGCGGATCAGCGGAAGATCGTGCGTGCGGTCGATCATTTCTTTGCGCTCAGCATGCCGGCCTTGCTGAGCGCGCCGACTAAAAAATC
Organism: uncultured Telmatospirillum sp.; assembly: GCA_903858635.1. Lineage (GTDB taxonomy): Bacteria > Pseudomonadota > Alphaproteobacteria > Rhodospirillales > Magnetospirillaceae > DUZF01. The sequence goes on from CAIOJO010000216.1 coordinate 6,065, forward strand.
GTTTTCCAGCGCCAGCTCGCCGATCTTGGCATCCACAGCAAAGCGGCCGAATGATGTCGGACGAGTGTAAGCGAGCCGGCGCAGCAACAGCCTCGAATCGCTACTTCTCATAAGACATCTCCAGAAGCCATGGTCCAACATGCTTAATTTGTCTTTTTGTTTTAACGTCATATAAGGAATAACATCCGCACGCCCAAAAGTTCTTTCCTGTTTGACTGTGATATGCGCCGTCTGTCATTAGGGGGTTTGCAAAAAAACCAATGTGTCGAGGGCTGTTCGTGTCTACTCCTGCTTCTGACCCTTCTTGTATCCTGATGATATAAGTGAACCAAGTGCGAAGTGCTCCAGCATTCGTGGGATACTCAACAACTACTTCGCGGAATAAGTTTGTCTTCAATGTTTGCGTATGTTTTATTTCTGTAAGCCGTATATTACCGTCCGCCATTGTGCGAGAGAGATCTTCCCAGCATTTCCAAAGTGGGGAATCTGGGCTGCCCGGTGACATCGTTGAGTCGCTGTTTGTGGCATGGCGGGTGCGGTTTAGATATTTTCCAAACAATTTGAGGCCTCCGACTTAATGCTCGCGCGTCATGAGTATCGCATGGCACCGTCGGAGGGTTCACTTACGGCAAATGGTAATATAGGCCATCATCTTTCATCTTGACGCCGATTGTCTGCGATATCCGTTAAATGAATCAGGCCGCAATCGCTGAGCCTGCTGCCGGCTTTTGACGAGGACATGGCATCGGTCTCTGTCAGGCGGATGCAATCGACTCCAATGTCACTGCGAATTCGTAACCGTGCCGGTGACATCTCCATTTCAAGTGAGGAAATCGAACGATAGGGCACCTCGGCCTTGGGCCAAGCTGATCGATCGGTCTGGCCGAAAAGTGTGCCTACCTTCGGTCATTGGGCCAGATTTGAGGTCGAGCGACGTTCTTTCCCGGGAATATCCCTCCAGCCGGGAGCAGAATCAGACTACAGGGCAAACCGTTGGCTTCGGTTGGCGCGTCGTTTCATGCGTCAGAAACAGAACATTCCAGCAACCTCGACCTTGGGGATTCCTTGGGACTCATATGTCAAAAACGGCTCCAAATTGCCCTTTTGTTCCAATCTCTGTCCTTGCGGAAATTGGCCGAACCCCCTAGAACCTTGGGCTTCGGGGTGTAGCTCAGCCTGGTAGAGCGCTAGCTTTGGGAGCTAGAAGCCGGAGGTTCGAATCCTCTCGCCCCGACCATTATCTCATTGAAAATGAACGATATTATCGTTCGCATTTGTTCCGGTTTGTCACTCCGGAACGAAGGTTTGTCACTCGTCAGCAGGTGTTGTTCGTCGTTCATTCTGGGTCACAACCGTCGGTAAGCTTGCGCATGGCCTCCTTGGCCAAGCGTTTTTGGTCAGCACCCCGGCTATAATGCGCCACCCTTTCCAAGGTGGCGTGACCAGTGATCGCCTGCACCTGTTGCACGCTGCAGCCGGCTTCGACCAGCGCCGTCGTGGCGTTCTTGCGGAGCCCATGGAACGGCAGTCCATGGCATTTCAAACGGTCCTGCTCGCGCTGCCAAATCGTGCTGAAGCCGTTTCCGGTATAGGGCTGGCCGTTGGCCCGGTGGACGATCGTGAGCGCCATGGAAGCTGGCCGCTTCCGCTTCGCGCGTGCTCGCCCCTGCTGTATTTACCTCGCCCTCTGCCGGCAGAGGGCGGCATTGAGGGCATCGAGCTGAATAGGCTTGTGCAACACGGTGGCGCCACAGGCGTCTATTCGGCGAACCACTGCAGGATCGGTGTCCCCGGTCAGCACGGCGGGGACATCCTCTCCAACCTTGGCCCTGACCGCCGCCACCACGTCCAGCCCGGACTTCCCGTCGCCCAGCCGATAATCAGCGAGAATGAAGTCCGGCACCAGACCCTCGATCCTCGCCAAGAGTACTTCCCCGGAAGGCGCATCGATGACGGTGTGGCCGATTGAGGTGAGGGCAAAGGCGAGGGCATCCCGCACATTGGCGTCGTCTTCCACCAGGGCGATGTGCAGAGGTCCACCTTCCTCGGAGAGGGACGACGCATGGATCCTGGCGGGCAGGCCCAAGGGAACCGACAAAGCGAAGGTCGAGCCGCGGTCAAGACGCGAGGTTACCCTAATCTCCAAACCCAACAGAGCCGCCGTCTTCTTCACAATGGCAAGGCCGAGGCCGGTGCCCTTCTCGCGGCTGAGTTCTTGGTTGCCGAGTTGGTGGAACTCCTCAAAGATCACCTCATGCTTGTCGATCGGGATGCCGATGCCGCTATCCACCACCTCAACCCAGATTTTCCCGCCCCGTCGGCGGCAGCCGATCACTACGCCGCCCTGCTCGGTATAGCGGATGGCATTGGCCAGCAGATTACCGACCGCGCGCTCGACCAAGACCGGATCGCACTTCGCCCACAGCTTGGTGGAGACGGCCAGCAGACGAAGGCCCTTGGCTTCGGCCGCCGGGGCATGGGCGGAGACGATGTTCCGGAAGAGCTCGGCCAGCGGGAAGTCGGTGTTGTTTGGCCGGATCACATCGGCGTCGAGTTTGCTCAAATCCAAGAGGTCACCGAGCAGGGAGCTGAGGCTGCCCAGGCAAACGTCGATGTGTTTCATGATCGGCGCATCGCCCGGCGCCAGTCGGCCGGCCAGGGCGCCGAGATAAAGGTTGATTGCCTGAAGGGGCTGGCGCAGGTCGTGCGAAGCGGCGGCCAGGAAGCGCGATTTGGCTTCGTTCGCCTGCTCGGCCTCGGCCTTGGCGGCTTTGATCGCCTCCTCGGCCTGCTTGCGTGCAGTGATTTGCTCGACAATCCCGATGGAGCGAAGGGGGTTGCCCTGTGGATCCAAGACCAGGGTGGCGGTCACTTGCACCCAAATGACGACGCCATCCTTGCGGATGTACCGCTTCTCAGCCTGAAAATCCAAACCTTGCGGGCCGAGATAGCCCGCCAAAGCCGCCCTTTCCCGCGGCTGATCCTCGGGAGGGGCCAAGTCGACCGGGGTTAGCCCCATCAGATCTTCCGCGCTGTAGCCGACGAACCGACAGAAGCACGCGTTTACCTTGGACTGGGTGGAACGAACCGCGAAGGGAATTTCGGAAGGCGCCACGACCGAATATGAGGTGGTGGCGCTATGCGTCGCTGCCGTCGTGTCAATGGGCGGCGGGCGCCGGGCCGTTAGGGATCTCATTGACGAAGTTAGCATGTCGCGCGGCAGCTGGACCGTGAAACTGACCTTCCACTGACCAGGGGGGAAAGTATGGGCCGGGGGACCTGGGGGAAGGTCCGGCCCGGCCCTGGCCAGCAGTGAGGGGAAGCACTGCAGCTTATCGAGTTCGATGCGAACTGCGCCGATCGCACAACGCGACGGTCGCACTGACAGGAAACATTACCGACTTCCTGGCGTTTACATACGCTAGCCGCTCTTATTCACCAGACCGCTGGTGGTGGCCCACTTTCAGATTTTCTTTATGCAAGGCGAGCATGACCGTAGGGGCCTACGGGCTCCTTGGTGGCGGTCAGTTTCTGGAGCGGAGGTTAGGTGTTTCGGAGGC
>CAIOJO010000217.1 GCA_903858635.1 uncultured Telmatospirillum sp.
GCCTCCGAAACACCTAACCTCCGCTCCAGAAACTGACCGCCACCAAGGAGCCCGTAGGCCCCTACGGTCATGCTCGCCTTGCATAAAGAAAATCTGAAAGTGGGCCACCACCAGCGGTCTGGTGAATAAGAGCGGCTAGCGGGCCGCGCGCCTCATTCGCTCGCGCCATACCGGGTCGAGGCGGCCGGCCAATCAGCTCGATGGAACTCTCAGCGCCGAGGGCGCAGGTTCGCAACAGACTGCCGAACAATGCTGTTTCAGTAGTGCTGCGAACCGAACCGCTTGGCCATCGCCGCGTCGTCTTCCCACACGGCTTCGGCGTTGGCCATCGGGACGGCCGCCGCCGTCGGCGGGGCCGCAGGCGATGCAACCCGCGGCGGCGTGGCCACGACCGGCACCTCGTTCCTGGCGACCATGACCGGCCGCGCCGGTTCGGCGTGCGGTGGTTGCGGCGCCTCGGCCTTGACCGCCTCGACGGTCTTGACCGGATCCTTCGCTTGCCCCGTCGCCAGCGGCTTCGGGTCGGATGCCACCGCATCGGCAATTGCCACGACGAGCTGTGGGTCCACCGTGGCGGGGCGGCATTCGGCCGGCGACGCCAATTGCTTCATGGCGACGACCGGAGCGACGTCATGGGGTGGCGTCCAGGCGGCCTGCATGACATGGGAACGCGGCGAGCCCGGATAGATGAAGCCGTAAGTCGGATAGGTGCGCGTGCCAAAATCCTGGGTCGCCACGTTCCAGACCCGCACTTCGGTCCAGTCGTTGCGCGGCGACACGTCGGTCACGGCGACCATCTTGGAGATCTGCCCACGGCCGCGCCCCCGGTGCGGCGCCCAATTGGCATGGTCGACCAGCACCTCGCGCGAATTGACGACGCGCGTCACCACGGCGACATGGCCGTGACTCATCGATCCATGCTTCTTGAAGACGACGACGGCGCCGATGCGCGGCATTTGGCCGCGTTCATATTGACCGGCAGCGGCCGTCCACCAGGTCCAGGCATCGCCGCGAAGGCTAATGCCCGATACCTCGCGCGCGAAAGGAACACATTGAAGGGCTTCCGCAGGCGTGCATACCGTCAACAATGCAGCGACAACCAACGCCCCGAACTTGCGGCAACTCCCCTGCACCCAGACCCTCCCCGTCTATGGGTTCAGCAGCGATGATTTTGCGCATTCGTCACATTAAACGCAACCATTGAATAAGCATCTTGCTGTAATTTCCTGTAAGCCCCGATGGTTTTTCGCCTCAGATGAACCCAAGCGAAAGCCTGGTCGGGGCAAAGCAACCGCAAGCGTGACTTGGATCGATGGTCGGACTATAAACAGCCCATGAACCGGAAGCTTCGCTTAGTGCTGTCGGCGGTCGCAGTGCTGCTGCTCGGCGTCAGGTCAGTATCGGCACAATTCGACGACGGCGTCAGCGCCTTGCAGGCCGGGGATTATGCCAAGGCCCTCGAGGCCTGGCAGCAAGGCGACGCGTCCGGCGACCCTCGATCACAGTACTCCATCGGATACCTATACCAGTTTGGGCTCGGCGTGCCGTTCGATGCACAAATGGCCAAGCAGTGGTATGAAAAAGCCGCCGCAGCCAACAATGCCGATGCACTCTATGCGTTGGGCCTGCTGTACGAATCGGCGAAGTTGGGCCCACGCGATCTGACCAAGGCGATGGAATACTACCGGAAGGCAGTCGCAGCCGGCGTTCAGCCCGACGCCGAATACGCCATCGGCCGCATGATCCTGCGGGGCCGCGGCGTGCCGCGCGATCCGACCGAAGGGGTGAAATGGCTCAAGAAGGCGGCGCTGCACAACCATCCGGCGGCCCAATACATGGTGGGCGCCGCCTATGAAGCGGGTTGGGGCGTCACCCCGGACCCGTACGAAGCCTATTACTGGTACCGCCGTTCGCAGGAAGGCGACCTGGCCGAATTGGAAGAGCAGGACCTGTCATTCCAGCCGAAGATCGCCATCGATTCGTTACGGCGCCGGCTGAGCGCCGAGGACATCGCCGACGCCGAAGCCCGCCTGCGCCGCGACAAGGCCGCCGCCGCCAAGACAGCCAAGGAAGCGGCAAAGGCCAAGCCCAAGCCGGCCGCCCAGCCGGCCAAGGCGGCGGAGGCCAAGGCGGCGCCACCCCTCCCACCGGAAGCCGCATCGCCGCTCCCCCCCAGACTCCAACCCAAAGACACCGCATCGCCCGGAAAAGATGCGGTGCGGGACGGCCTGCCCGCCGCCCTGACCGCGCAGCCCTGACCGACACCCAACCACACACAGACCGGGACGCTGAACGACATGAGTGACGACATAATCAATGTTTCACAAGTCGAGGGGCGGACCTGTCGTGGCTGCACATTGTGTTGCAAATTGATGCAAGTGCCCCCTTTGAACAAGCCCAAAGATCAGTGGTGCATTCACTGTGAAATTGGCACGGGCTGTCGCATCTACGATGAACGGCCAGCCGTCTGCAAAAGCTTTCTTTGTGGATACGTCTCATCCGCCGATATCGGCCCCCATTGGCAGCCAAGCAATTGTAAAATGGTTCTTTTCTACGAGGCACAGGCCAGGCGAGCGGTAATCTTCGTCGATTCGGGCCGCCCCGGCGCGTGGCGGTCGGAACCATTTTACTCCGATATCCAGGCCTGGGCCCGGGCGGCTGCCGCAAATAAAGGGCAAGTCATCATATGGACAGGCGAAACGGCCATAGCCATATTGCCCGATCGCGAGGTGCCCCTTGGGCCGGTTCGGCCGGATCAGCTGGTTATTACGGTGGAGAATCCGCCCGGCAGGCCGGTCGATGTCGTGGTGATTGACCGCGATACGCGGCGCATCGAGAAGTACGGCATTGATCTGGACGACGATTCTTTCCCCCGATAAATCCGACAATCGGATGCAAGATATCCAAACCAGAAAAATAGCCGATCCCGCACGAAATGAACGGGTGCACGTCTGAGACGCCCAGACGCAAGTGTTTCGCGGTTTCCTCCCAACTCAGTTCCGTTCGGCGAGGTTTTGATTTGTCCTGTCGATGAGCAAGAGGGCGAACAACGCCGCCAGCCCGGCCGAAACTGCACCAATCAGCGCCGCCGAGCGGAACCCGTCGAGGAAGCTTTCGGTGTCCCCCTGCCGGGCGAAAACGAACCCGAGAAGCACCGTGGCGAACAAGCCCGAGAGGCGCGCCACCGCACTATTGAACCCTGAGGCGGCGCCCACATGATCGCTGTCGACCGCGGCCATCACTGCCGTGGTCAGCGGAGCCACGCAGGCACACATGCCGAGAGCGACGAGCATGGTCGGCGGCAGCAGGTCCGTCCAATAGTCGATGATGCCGCCGCCGACCCGGGCATAGAGGCCGAAACCCAGGCCAACGACGATCGAGCCGACGGCAAGCGGCAACCGGCCACCGATTCTAGCCGTCAGCCGGCCCATGAGCCGCGACCCGACACCGATTACCAAGGGCACCGGCAACAGGGCAGATCCGGCGGCCGTCGCCGACCAGTGTTCGATCCCGATCAGGAAAAACGGCAGTAGCACGAGGAGACCGCCAAGACTGGCGTAGAGAAAGAAGGTTAGCAACGTCAGTCCAACGAAAGTGGGCGCGGCGAACATTGCCATGGGCATGATCGCTCGATTCCCAAGCCGACGTTCCTCCCACAGGAAGATGCCGAGCAACGCGAAACCGGCGAACGCGGCGGACCAAGGCAGCGCCCGACCGCCGGTGGGCTCGATCGCCCTGGTGAGCGACCAGGTCAGCAGTCCGAGCACCAAGGTCGCAAGCCCGGCGCCCGCCCAGTCGAGCGGCGCGGCACCTTTAGCTTCCCTGGATTCCGCCACATAGCGCCAAGCGAGCCAGCCCGCAGCGTTGGCCAGGGGCAGATTGAGGAAGAAGATTGTCCGCCAGCCGACCGTGTCGATCAGCCAGCCGCCGACGATCGGTCCGAGCGCGCCAGCCAGAGCGCCGGTCGCAGCCCAGCTGCCGACAGCCCGTCCACGAGCCTCGCCGGTGAACCCGCCGCCGAGGATGGCCAAGCTGTTTGGCATGAGCAAGGCCGCGCCTATTCCCTGCAGACCCCGAGCGGCCAGCAGCCAGCCGAGCGTTGGCGCCGCGGCGCAGGCGAAGGAGGCAAGAGAAAAGCTCCACAGCCCAATCAGGAATAGGCGTCGCCGGCCAAAGTGATCGCCGAGCGCGCCGCCGAGCAGCATCAGTGCGCTGAGGGGCAACAAATAGGCGTTTATCGTCCATGACAGGTCTGCCGCGCTGGCCCCAAGGTCGCGCGCCAGAACAGGCAGGGCGACGTTGACCACCGACCCGTCGATGAAGGCGACGCTGGAGCCGAGGATGGTGGCCGCCAGCGTCGCCCGCGGATACGGTGTCGCAAGCGGAAGGGCCGCCGAGGCAATCGCGGCGTCGCAGGGGCAAGTGAGACTCCCGGTCACGCCGCCAACGCCTGGCCCGCCTCAAGACAGGTCGGGGTTGATGAACCGGTGCACCGCCTGGACCACGGCCGAGCCTTCTCCGACGCCCGAAGCCACCCGCTTGACCGACCCCGAGCGGACATCACCGATGGCGAACAGCCCGGGCCTGGTGGTGGCATAGGGAGAGGCAAGCGCCATCCCCTCGCTGTCGCTGCCTGTCGTCTGCGACAAGAACACTGCCGCCTGGCCCGCCGAGTTGCCGCCGCCCACCACGATTACCTCCTCGCCGACGCAGAGATGCTGCTCCATTGCGGTTGCTGCGTAATGGAGGCCCTGACCTTCAAACTTTTCGCAATTCGGCACGGTGAGCTTGCGGTAGCGGGCGCCGGTGGCGACAACCACCGCGCAAGCCTTGACCGTCCGTCCGTCCTCGAGACTGAGCTGGAAGGGCCGCTCGCTGCAGTCGATGCCGGAGACATTGCGTGAGATGGCGAGATGGGCACCGAATTTCTGCGCCTGGACCTGCGCGCGACCCGCCAGCGCCTGACCGGAGATGCCGGTGGGGAAGCCGAGATAGTTCTCGATCTTCGAGCTGGTCCCCGCCTGACCGCCCGGTGCGGTCCCCTCGATAACGATGGTCTTGAGGCCTTCCGACGCGGAGTAGACCGCCGCCGCCAGGCCTGCCGGCCCGGCCCCGACAATCGCCACGTCGTAAATCGACGCCGGATCAATGGCTTCGGTCAAGCCAAGGGCGTCGGCAAGGGCCGCCGCCGTCGGGTTCCACAATGCCGTCTGACCCGGCAGAATCACCGCCGGCAGATGATTGGCGGTCACCTTGCAGCACTCGAGAAAGCCATCGGCGTTGGCCTCGGCTTCGGTATCGACAAGCCGATGCGGGTAGCCATTGCGGATCAGGAAGCGCTGGAGTCGAAGCATGTCGCCGGCGTGGCCTGGGCCGATCAGGACGACGCCGCCATGCGCGTGCTGAATCAGGGCGACCCGGCGCAAGATGAAGGCTCGCATCAGGATTTCGCCGATGTCGGGTTCGCCGGAGACCAGGCGGCGGAACTCGGCCCGCGGCACGCGGACAACCCGGTGTCGACACTGGCCCTGGCCGAAAGCAGGATCATCCGGTCATTGAACAGGTCGAGTTCGCCGGTGAACTGGCCGTCCCTATGCACCGTGAGAACCTTGGGCACGCCATCGGGGGCTGTGTCGAAGACCTCGATCATGCCTTGAAGTACGAGGAAGAAATCCACCGTGCGCAGGCCGCGTTGGAAGGCCAGCGTCCCTTTTGGCAGAGTTTCGACACGGCCATAGGCGCAAATCCGTGCCGCCATGTCCTGGCTTAGCTGCGGGAATATCTGCGCCTCGCGGGCATAGGGATCGGTCGGATCGAGGCTAGGCGCCGGAAACGCTGGTTCGTCGGACATGTGACACCATCTAAGCGAGTGAACTGCGCTCGCGGTCTCGACAGCAAACGACGGCAGATCAATGATGAGTGAGATTTGCTCGCATTTGGCCGGTGTCAAGGTGGTGAAGCCGAGCGCCCACGGCTGCGAGGAATGCCTGAAGATCGGCAGTCGCTGGCTACACTTGCGGATCTGGGCCGTGAGCGGAATGGCGGCTGTCGGACGAGCAACTGTCACTCCGCTCCTGTTCTGATCAGCGTTTAATTTGGAATCCTTATAATTTTGCCGGTTGACAGCCTGGGTTGTATTGGGGACATTTGAATTAGTCGATGTGGAATAGCGACGGCCGCGGGCAACGGCACGCCGGGGAGCAATCGATGACAGAAGGACGCTGGGGTCGGAGAGGGCGGTCGTTGCGCACCGCCCTGGCGGCCGGCGTTTCCGCCGTCGCGGTGATGTCGGCGCTGGCGGCGTCGCCGCCGGCCCAGGCGGATACTGTGATCAGCGCGCCGTCGTTGGGCCCGCAAAGCTGGTCCGGCGGCAATTTCACCGTCACCGGCGGCGGGCTGATCGCCGGCGGCAACACCGGGGTCAATGCTTCAGGCACCGCCTTGGGCACATTGACCAACAGCGGCACCATCGGCGGCCAAAATTTCGGCCTGACCAACGGCGGCACCATCGGCGCCATCATCGACAATGCGGTGCTGTTCGGCGGCAATGGCCTGTCCAATACGGCCTTCATCGGCACGCTGACCAACAGCGGCACCATCGCCGGCCCCCAATCCGCCATCTTCAACAATGACGGCACCTTCACGACGCTGACCAACGCCAGCGGCGGCACGATCAGCGGCAGCACCGACGCCATCAGGAATTCCGGCAGCATCGGCGCCATCGTCAACAGCGGCACCATCGGCGGCGGCACCGTCGCCGTCACCGTCACCAGCCTGTTCGGCAGCAGCGTCAGCATCTTCAGCAGCGGCCCGACCGCGATCACCAACACCGGCAGCGGCAGCATCGGCGTCATCACCAACAGCGGCATCATCCGGGGCAACATCGCGTCGCCCAACCAGGCTTTGGCGATCGCCGGCGGCACGGGTACGGTCGGCACCCTGACCGGGTATGGCGGCGCAGGATCGATCGGCACCATCAGCAGCTCCGGCGTGAGCTTCACCGGTGGCACGCTGCTGCTGAACGACAATGTCACCGTCGGCGCCGGCCACACTGTGACCAACGGCGCCACGCTTCAGGTGACCGCGCCCGTAACGATCAGCGGCAACTATGTCCAGTCGGGCAGCGGCGCGCTGGTCATCGGCGTCGCCTCGGCCTCGGCCTACGGCGATTTGGTGGTCACCGGCTCAGCCACCTTGACGGGGGTGACGGTCTCGGTCAGCGGCCAGCTTGCCGCGGGCACCATCACCCTGGTCTCGGCCAGCGGCGGCTTGGTCGGTGATCCTAGCAAGTTGAGCGTCAACGGTTCCACCGAGACGCTGACCATCGTCAACAACACTCTGGAACTGGTGCCGGCCGCTCCCTACTGGCCGGTGACCAGTGCCACGACCACCGCCGGCACGCTGACCACGGGAACGCTGGTCGGCTCGATCGGCAGTGGGGGAACGATTTCCGTTTCCGGGGTTGGGGTGACCGTCATCGGTTCCGGCACCACCCTGGTCAATAACGGGACGATCAATGCCGGCCTCACCGGGGTCAATGTCGGCGCTAGTTACAGCTTGGCCAGCCTGACCAACAGCGGCACCATCGGTGCGATCACCGGCGTCCTCAACAATGGCACCATCGGCACGCTGGGCAACAACAGCGGCGTCATCACCGCCGGCGGCATCAATGGCTACACAGGGATCAACAACTCCGGCGCCATCGGCACGCTGACCAATAGCGGCACCATCACCTCAAGCCATATCGGCCTCGAAAACAACTCGGTCAGCAGCAGCATCGGTACCCTGGGCAACAGCGGCACCATCAGCGGCGGTCTGTTTGGCCTCACCAACGCCGGCAGCATCGGCACCCTGGCCAACAACAACGGCACCATCACAGGCGGCTACACAGGCATCTCCAACTCGGGCAGCATCGGCGCGCTGATCAACAGCGGCATCATCAGCGGCGGTGGCGGCACCAAGAACGCCATCTTCAACACCGGCTCCGGCAGCATCGGCACCATCACCAACAGCGGGGTGATCGCCGGCAACATCAAATCGTCCAGCCAGGACCTCACCATCGCCGGCGGGACAGGCACCGTCGGCACCCTGACCGGAGCCTCCGGGGCGGTCGGCACCATCACCAGCTCCGGCGTGACCTTCAGCAACGGCACCCTGCTGCTGGGCGACCATGTCACCGTCGGGTCCGGCAGCGGCACGGTGACCAACAATGCCACGCTGCAGGTCAATGGGACGATCTCGATCAGCGGCAACTATGTCCAATCCGGCGGTGCTCTGGTCATTGGCGTCGCCTCGGCCTCGTCCTATGGCGAACTGGTGGTCGGCGGCACGGCCAATCTGGCGGGGGCGACGATTTTCGTCAGCGCTCTGTCCTCCGGCGCGCTGCCTTTGGGCAGCTATACGCTGGTTTCGGCCGGCACCCTGTTGGGCAGCGTCGGCGGGATGACCCTGAGCGGTTCCAGCGAGGTGCTGACCATCGTCGGCAATGCCCTGGAGCTGGTACCGGCCTACTGGCCAGTGACCCTATCGACGGCGACGCCGGGCACGCTGTCCTCGGGCCTCGGCTCGATCAGCAGCAACGGAACGATCAGCGGTATTCCTGTCGGCGTGACCGTCACCGGATCCGGAACCACCCTGACCAATAACGGGACGATCCTTGCCAGCCAAACAGCAGTCAATGTCGGTACTCTGGTCAATATGGCCAGCCTGGCCAACAGCGGCAGCATCAGCGGCTCGGTCAGCGGCATCAACAATTCCGGCACCATCGGCGCGCTGAACAACGGCCGCGTCATCACTGCCAGATCGGCGGGACTCAATAACGACGGCGGCATCGGCACGCTGACCAATAGCGGCAGCATCAGCGGCATCCAGGCCATCTACAACATCGGCAGCATCGGCACGCTGACCAACAACGGCAGCATCAGCAGCGGCCAGTGGGCCATTTTCAACGTCGGCAGCATCGGCGTCATCACCAACAACGGCGTGATTGCCGGCACCATCGCTTCGCCCGGCCAGGATCTGACCATCGCCGGCGGGACAGGCACCGTGGGCACCCTGACCGGGTCGGCAGGGGCGAGCGGCACCATCACCAGCTCCGGCGTGAGCTTCAGCAACGGCACCCTGCTGCTGAACGACCATGTCTCGGTCGGCTCCGGCACGGTGACCAACGGCGCCACGCTGCAGGTCAACGCGCGGGTCACCATCAGCGGAAACTATGTCCAGTCGGCCAGCGGCGCGCTGGTCATCGGCGTCGCCTCGGCCTCGACCTACGGCGACTTGGTGGTCACCGGCGGGGCCACCTTGACCGGGGTGACGGTCTCGGTCAGCAGCCAGCTTGCCGCGGGCACCATCACCCTGGTCTCGGCCAATACTGGCTTGGTGGCCAACACGAACAGCATGACGCTGGCTCAGCCCAATGGTTCCAACGACACGCTGACCATCGTCGGCAAAGCTCTGGAGCTGGTGGTGCCGTCGGCTCCCTACTGGCCGGTCACCGGGCCCGTGACCATGACGGGCACGCTGTCGAATGCCGCCGGCTCGATCAGCAGCGGCACGATCAACGGCGGGGGAACGATCTCCGGTGTTGCGACCGGCGTGACCGTCATCGGTTCCGGCACCACCTTGACCAATCTCGGCGTGATCAATGCCGGCCTCACCGGGGTCGCGGTCGGCACGCTGGTCAACATGGCCAGCCTGACCAACAGCGGCAGCATCGGTGCTAGCGTCGGCATCGTCAGCCTGGGCACCATCGGCGCGCTGACCAACACCATCGGCGGCAGCATCGGCGGTTCCGTGGCCGGCATCGAAAACTTCGGCAGCATCAGCACGCTTACCAATAGCGGCACGATCAACGGCAGCACGATCGCCATTGGCAACTTTGTTGGCGGCAGTATCGGTGCCATCGCCAACAGCGGCACCATCAGCAGCAGCAGTTTCGCCATCATCAACGGCAGCAGCATCGGCGCCATCACCAACAGCGGCACCATCGCCGGCAACATCTCTTCGTCCAGCCAGGCTCTGACGATCGCCGGTGGGACCGGCACCGTCGGCACCCTGACCGGGTATGGCGGCGCAGGATCGATCGGCACCATCACCAGCTCTGGCGTGACCTTCGCCAGCGGCACCCTGCAGCTGAACGACCATGTCAGCGTCGGTTCCGGCACGGTGACGAACAAGGCCAATCTTCTGGTCAACAACACCATTACGGTTGCCGGAAACTATGTCCAGAACAGCGCCGGCACGCTGGTCATCGGGGTATCCCCCAACAGTAGCTTCGGCGAATTGGTGGTCGCCGGTTCGGCCAGTTTGGCGGGGACGGTCTCCATCACGGGGTCCATCGGTACCGGCACCATTGCGCTGATTTCGGCGAACACCCTGGTTGGCGGCAACTCGGTAACGCTGGCGTCCCTGCCGGGCGGCAGCAAAGATGTGCTGACCGTCGTCAACAATACGCTGGAGCTGGTACCGCCGACGCCCTATTGGCCGGTGACCATAACCACGACGACGGCGGGCACGCTGTCCTCGGGCACGCTCGGCTCGATCGGCGGGACCGGAACGATTACCAATGTGCCGGTTGGCGTTACCGTCGTCGATTCCGGCACCACCCTGCCCAATACCGGGAAGATCAGCGCCTCTGACACTGGGGTTGTCCTCGGCGGTTGTGCCGGCTTGGCCAGCCTGACCAACAGCGGCAGCATCAGCGGCGGCAATTTCGCCATCTTCACCTCTTTCGAAGGCGGCAGCATCGGCGTCATCACCAACAGCGGCGTCATCAGCAGTGGCAATAGAGCCATAGAAACCGCTTATTATGGCGTCGGCGCCATCACCAACAGCGGCACCATCAGCGGCGGCATTACCGCCATCGTTAACGCCGCTAACACCACCGAGTTGCGAGATGGCGGCAGGATCGGCGTCATCACCAACAGCGGCACCATCAGCGGCGGCATTGCGGCCATAAAGAACGGTGCTGACGCGCCGATCAGCGCCATCACCAACAGCGGCCGCATCAGCGGTGGCTCTTACGCTATCATCAACGACCAGGGCAACATCGGTGCCATTACCAACAGCGGCATCATCGGCATCATCGGCAGCAGCAAGCCAATCGCGGCGATCGACAACAGCGGCAGCATAGGCGCCATCACCAACACCGGCACCTTCGGCGGTGCCATCAGCACCATCAGCGGCAACCAAATCGGCATCCGCAACATTGGGAGCCCTTATGCTGGTGGGTCTGGCTACATCGGCACCATCTCCAATAACCTCGGCACCATCGTCGGCGGCCAATATGGCATAAATAACTTACTTGGCGAAATATCGGCCATCAACAATACGCTTGCTGCGATCATCGGCGGAACTATTGGCATATTAAATGTAGGCGTGATCGACACCATCAGCAATTTCTTTGGCTTGATCACCGGCATTGACAACGAGGGCACCATCGCCTCGCTGTTCAATAACGGTACGCTCACCGCCGCCCCTCAAGGCACTATCACCTTTAATGCGGGTCATCTTAGGGGTGCCACCGCAGCTGAGTTGGCCGGTGCCTCGGCAAGCTCGATCGGGGGCGGGGGCTCCGGCACCGCTATCTTGAACACCGGCAGCCTTGGCGCCATCACCAACAGCGGCGTGATCGCCGGCAACATCGTTTCCGCCAGCCAGGATCTGACCATCGCCGGCGGCGCGTCGGGCAGCCTGGGCACCCTGACCGGGGCCACCGCCGGGGCGATCGGCAGCATCATCAGCTCCGGCATCACCTTCACCGGCGGCAACCTGCTGCTGAACGACCATGTCACGGTGGGTTCCGGCAAAGGCACGGTGAGCAACAACGCCAATCTGCAGGTGAACGCGCCCATCTCGATCAGCGGCAACTACAGCCAATCGGGCAGCGGCGCCCTGGTCATCGGCGTCGCCTCGCCGACCAGTTACGGCCAGCTGGTGGTCAGCGGCAATGCCAGCCTGACCGGCCACAACATTTCGATCGTCCCGCTGAACGGCACCTCGCTGACCCCCGGCGAGAGCCTGACCCTCATCTCGGCCGCCAGTTTAACCGAGGACGGCCAGAAGGCCTCCGGCGGTCTGACCGCGACGGTCAGCAGCAACCATCTGGTCACGCTGACCGGTACCGACTGGACGGTGATCACCGGGAACGGCGCCTCGACGCCGATCAGCTGGACACAGATCGGCCAGGCCGCCGGCGGCCATGCCCAGCCGGTGGGGGCGGTTCTCGACCAGCTGGCCGGCGCCGCCGCGTACCAGCCGCTGCTCGGCAGTCTCTCCGCCCTCGGCCAGCCGCAACAAACCCATGCCCTCAAGCAGTTGGGGGTGGGCCAGGTGACGCCGCAACTGAACGACGGCGCGATGCTCGCCACCCCGATGGTGACCGCCGTCGAGCGGCATCTGTGGGCCGTCGGCAGCAGTGATGCGGCGGGCGCGGCAGCGGGCTCGGAAGCGCGGCAGGGGGCCTGGTGGGGCGAGGTCCTGGGCGGTGCCGTCAACCGCGGCAGCAGCGCCGGCGCCGACGGCTATGACGGCACCGCCTACGGCCTGCTGTTCGGCGTCGATGTCCCGCTGGCGAAGGATGTAACCGGCGGCTTGGCGGTCAACTGGCTGCGCCATTCGGCCAGCGGAAAATCCGACAGTTCGGCGGAGTCCACCACTTTGGACAGCTATCAGGTGAACGGCTACGGCCTGTGGCGCCCCGACGGCGGTCGCGCCTTCGCGCAAGGCCTGCTGTCGGCCGGGTTCAACCAATATGACCAGAACCGGGGCATCGATTTCCTCGGCGCCCGGGCGACGGCCAAATTCAACGGCGCGCAATATCTGGCCCGGCTGGGCGGCGGATACGACATCGCGCTGGGCGATCTGACGGTGACCCCGCTGGCCGCCTTGCAGGCCTGGCGGCTGGAGAACCGGGCCTATACGGAAAATGGCGCCGGCCTGGCCGATCTGGCGGTCGGCCGTGCCGGACTCAACGGCGTGGAAAGCGAACTGGGCGGTAGACTGAGCCACCGGTTCCAGCTCGAGCTGGGGCCGATCGAAACCGATCTGCAGGCGAGCTGGGTGCATTCCTATGTCAACGGCCCGATCGCCTTGTCGGCCAGCATGGGCGGAGCCGGCTTCGTCGACACGACAAGCCGGGTCGACCCCGATGGGGCCCGCGTCGTCGCCGGCGCCACCCTGTTGCGGTCCGCCGCGCTGTCCTTCACAATCGAATATGATGGCGAGTTCCATCACGGGTTCATGGACAATACCGGCCGGCTGGTCTTCAGGAGCCAATTCTGATGCGATTTTCCAGGTTCCGGGTGCCGACCGTGGCCGGAGCGGCGGTTCTGGCCTTGGGTCTGGCGTTCCTGTGGACCGCCGTTCCGCTCCATGCCGAACCGGCCAGCAAGACGGAGGCCGCGAAGGACGCCGCGAATGCCGGGCCGCTGTGGAGCAAGCAGTGCGTGAAAAGCCCCGACGGGGCCAAGGAGGCCTGTTTCGTTCAGCAACTCGTCTACGCCATGCCGCAGCGGACCATCCTGCTGAAATCGCAATTCGGCTATCTGGGGCCGGACGGCAAGCCCCGGCTGATCCTGACGGCGCCCCTGGGCATCCTGCTGCCGCCGGGCCTCGTGCTTGCCGTCGACCAGGCCAAACCCCTCGCCGTTCCCCTGGAAAGCTGTGAGGCGGGCGGCTGCCGTTCGGTGATCGACATGGACGCCCCGGCGCTGGACAGCTTCCGCAATGGCAAACAGATGACCGTTCGCTTCGTCACCCAGGACCGCAAGGTGGTCGATTTGCCGGTCAAGCTGGACGGGTTGGCCGCCGCCCTGAAATCCCTCGCTGCCCCGAAATAACCGCTCATGCCGCGTAAAGCCAAGCTCCCGGAAGCGGCTACCGCCGCCCCGCCGCCCCAACCGGGAATGACCATCGACCAGGCGATGGCCCTGGCTTACGGCCACTGGAATGCCGGCTATGCCGATCAGGCCGAACAGCTGTGCCAGCAGGTGCTGCAGCTGTGGCCCGAACATTTCGATGCCCTGCATCTTTTGGGGCTGCTGGCCCATGGCCATGGCAATCTGCCGCTGGCCATCGACTTCTTGCGCCGCGCCTGCAATACCCCGCGGGCGTCGGCCTTGTTTCATTCCAATCTGGCCGAGATGCTGCGTCAAAGCGGCGAGCTGCTGGAAGCCGAAAAGGCGGCGCGCCGGGCGGTCACGCTCGATAATAATCTGCCCGCCGGCTGGAACAATCTCGGCATCGTTCTGCAGGAAGCGGGCAAGCTGGAAGAAAGCCGCTCCTGCCTGCAGAAGGTGGTCGAGCGGACGCCGGACAACCCCGAGGCCCATAACAATCTGGGCAATAGCTTCAAGCGCATGGGCAGGCTCAACGACGCCCGGCGCCACTATGACCAGGCGATCGCCCTGAACGCCTCCTATTCCGAGGCGCACAGCAACCTGGCCAATCTGTTGAACGAACTGGGCGAGGTGGAGCAGGCGCTGGCCGAAGCCCGCCTGGCCATCGAGCTCAATCCCCGCAACGCCGACGCCTATCTCAATGCCGCGGGCATCGCCCTGGGACAAAAGAACCAGGACGAGGCCATGCGCTGGATCGACAACGTGTTGAGCTTCGCCCCCCATCATCCCGGCGCCCTGATCGCCAAGGCCCGCTGCCTGAAGGAGGACGACCGGCCGGCGGAGGCCGAACAATTCGCCCGCCAGGCGGTGGTGGCGGCGGACAAAAGCAGCGAGGCGCATGAGGTGCTGGCCCAGGTCCTGCAGGCGCTGGATCGTTGCGACGAGGCCATGGAGCATTACGACAAGGCGGCGTCGCTGCCCACCGCGACGCCGGAGACACCGGTGGTCAGCAAGGCGGTGATGCTGATGGAGATCGGCCGCGACAGGGAGTCTCTGCAAGCCTTCGATCAAGCCAGGGCGATCAATCCGCGATCTGCCAATGTCTGGTTCAATCGCTGCGAGCTGAAAAAATTCACCGCCGACGACCCCGATATTGCCGCGATGTCGGCCTTGCTGGACAGCGCCGCAGCCAACGGGATGGGGCCGGCAGATCAGATGTCGCTGCACTTCGCCCTCGGTAAGGCCCTGATGGACGCCGGCGAGGCCGAGCCGGCCTTCGCCCATCTGGCGGAGGGCAACCGGTTGAAGCGGGCGACCATCGACTTCGATGTCGAGTCCGCGGCGAACTGGTTGAGCGACATCGCCATGACTTTCGATCGTGAACGCATGACGCGGTTCGCGTCTGCGGGCGATCCCTCCGCCATGCCCATTTTCATCGTCGGCATGCCGCGCTCCGGCACGACCCTGGTCGAGCAGATCCTGGCCTCGCATCCCCAGGTGCAGGGGGCGGGGGAACTGACCATCCTGCAAAAAATGGTCGATCGCATCTCGGGGCCCGATCTTCGCCCGATCGGCTATCCCCAACTGGTGGAACAATTGCTGCCCGAGGATCTGGCCCGGCTTGGCGGGCATTATGTCGAGCGTCTGCGCGGGCTGTCCCAGGGGCGCTCTCGGGTGGTGGACAAGATGCCGGCCAATTTCCTCTATGCCGGGTTGATCCATCTGATCCTGCCCAATGCGCGGATCATTCATTGCCGGCGGGATGCCGTCGACACCTGCCTGTCCTGCTACACCAAGCTGTTTCATGGCGAGCAGAAATTCGCCTACGAGTTGCGCGAACTCGGCCTGTTTTACCGGGCCTATGAACGCCTGACCGACCACTGGGCGAAACTGCTTCCCGCCCAGCGTTACACCGAGGTTTGCTACGAGTCGGTGGTCGACGATCTGGAAAGCGAGGCGCGCAAGTTGATCGCCTTCTGCGGTCTGGAATGGAACGAGGCCTGTCTGGAGTTCCATAAGACGCAGCGTCCGGTGCGCACCGCCAGCGTCAATCAGGTCCGTCAGCCGATCTACCGGGCCAGTGTCGGAAGATGGAAAGCTCACGCCCGGCATCTTGGGCCGCTGCTGGATGCCTTGGGCCTGACGCTCGAGCAAGCATGACCGTCCTGTCGGCTGACCAGGCCGAGCGCCAGGCCCGGGCGGCCCTGGCCGCCGATCAATTGGAAACGGCGGAAACCCTGCTGCGGGCCTTGCTGGCAAGCGGCCGCGGGCCATTGCATCTGTGGTCCTTGCTGGCGTCGGCGGTCCGCCGGCAGGGGCGCATCGAGGAGGCCGCATCGATCCAGAAGATGCTGGTGGAGGCCAATCCCGGCCATTTCGAGCTGCATTTCGATTTGGCGGAAAGCCTGCTGTTGCTGGGCGATTTCGATCGCGGCTGGCGGGAATATCATTATCGCTACCGCCTGCAGCATACCAGCCATCTGGAACGCAAGGTCCAGGCGCCGCGCTGGGACGGCCGGCCGATCCCAGGGAAACGGCTGCTCATCCATGACGAACAGGGTTATGGCGATACGTTTCAGTTCATTCGGATGCTGCCCTGGGCGAAGGAGAAGAGCGGCGCCCACCTGGTGCTGCAGATCAACGCCGAACAGATCGCCTTCGCCCGGCGCCTGTCCGGCATCGACGAGATCGTGTTGCGGGGAGAATTGCCGCCGCCCTTCGATCTTCATTGCGAGATGATGAGCCTACCGATGGCCTTGGGCCTGCAGCTTGCGGATCTGCCCGGCCCGATGCCCTATTTGAGCGGCGACAAGCGCCGCCTCGCCAAGTGGAAAAGGCGCCTGGCGAAATTGCCGCGGCCGCTGGTCGGGCTGGTGTGGGCCGGGCGGCCCGAACACCTCAACGACGCCAACCGCTCTGTGACGCTGGCCAGTTTGGCCCCTCTGGCGATGAACGGGGTGACCTTTCTTGCGGTGCAGAAGGGGCCGAAAGCCGACCAGGCCAAATCGCCGCCGGCCGGCATGACCCTGGTCGATCTGGGGCCGGAGATCGAGGATTTCGAGGATAGCGCGGCAATCGTCTCGGTCATCGACCTGTTGATCTCGGTGGACAGCTCGCCGGTGCATCTGGCCGGAGCCTTGAACCGGCCGGCCTGGGTGATGTTGCCGTTCGTTGCCGAATGGCGCTGGATGATGGGGCGCGAGGATACGCCCTGGTATCCGTCGGTCCGGCTGTTCCGTCAGACGGCCAAGGGAGATTGGGGCGGAGTCCTGCGACGGATGGCGTCTGAGTTGGCACGACTGGCGGGCCAGCCGGAACCGGTATTCGCCGCAGCAGCTCCGGCTCCGGTCCCAGCGATTGTTCCGGTGCCCGCCCTCAAGGACTGCCGGCACGGCCGGATGTTGTTCCTGCCCAATGATCTGTATGTCGGGCGCTCGCTCGATCTTTATGGCGAGTTCAGCGAAGCCGAGGCGCAGCTATTTGAGTCACTGGTCGGTCCGGGTGATGTGGTGGTCGAGGTGGGGGCAAATATCGGGGCGCATACGGTTCATCTTGCCAAGAAGGTGGGCCCTGGCGGTATGGTTCATGCCTTCGAGCCGCAGCGGGTGATTTTCCAGTTGCTCTGCGCCAATTTGGCGTTAAACGGACTGTTCAACGTCCGTACCCATCATGCCGCCGCCGGACGGCAGCCCGGTTCCCTTTTGGTGCCACCGCTGGACTACCGCGCAGAAAACAACTTTGGCGGCATTTCGTTATGCGATGTGGACCGCGGCGAAGAGGTGGCGATGGTCCCACTGGACGCGTTGGATGTGCCGGCTCTGCGCTTGCTCAAGATCGATGTCGAGGGAATGGAGGCGGAGGTTCTGGCCGGCGCCCGCCAGATGATCGCCCGTCACCGCCCTATCCTGTATCTGGAGAACGACCGAAGGGAAAAATCGGCGGACCTGATCCGCCTTGTGGACCGGCTTGGCTATGCCTGCTGGTGGCACACGCCGCCCTTGTTCAATCCCGACAACTTCAATCGCCACCGAGACAATATCTTCGCCGGCACCGTGTCGATCAACCTGCTTTGCCTGCCGAAGGAATCGCCCCTGGTCGTCGAGGGATTCCGTCAGGTCGCCGGCCCAGACGACTGGTTCGATGCCCAATGACCCTGCGGACGCACTTGCAGCGCCTGGAAGCGGAAAGCATCCATATCATGCGCGAAGTGGTGGCGCAGATGCGCAACCCGGTGATGCTCTATTCGAGGGGATGTCCCGGTCGATGTTGAAATTGGAGGGCAGGCGTTGCTCACCTTGAGCCTGTAGGCTCGGGGTGTCGAATCCGCAAAGGAGAGCAACGCCATGAAGAAATCTACCACATTGGCCGCCGTCGTTCCGGCGACAA
>CAIOJO010000218.1 GCA_903858635.1 uncultured Telmatospirillum sp.
CCGTCCTTTGCTCCGCCTGCATACGCAGATAATGGATGAACCACTGACCGTCCCCCTGTGTGACACTCACTAAACCTCATAGCCCGAGGTTGTCGCAAGAATCATTGGCACACAGGGGTGGAGGAATTGACGGCGGAAACCCCGGTGACCGCCAGCGTAAAATTGCCGGTCAGGTCGGAGATGGCGGTGGCGTCAGCGGTCAGTTGCGCGGCGGTCACCGACAGCGCCGGCGTGCCGCTATTGCTGAGCGCGATCGAGGACAGTTTCCCTGTCGCAGCGAGGGTTTGCAGGGCATCGAGATTGCTCGCCACATTGACCGCGCTGTCGAAAACGGCCACCGAGGACACATGCGACTGGGCCGCCACGGCGGACGAACTTGCCGCCGACGCCCCGGTAACCGCCAGAGTATAATTCCCGGTGAGGTCGGACAGGGCGGTGGCATCGGCGGCCAATTGCCCGGCGGTCAGCGACAATGCCGGCGTGCCGCCATCGGTCAGGGCGATCGACGTCATCTTGCCTGCCGCGGCAAGGGTTTGCAGGACGCCGAGATTGCTGGTCACATTGATCGCGCTGTCGGTCACGGAAAACGAAGACACATGCGCCTGGGCCGCCACGGTTGAGGAATTGGCCGCGGACACGCCGGTGACCGTCAGGCCATAGCTGCCGGTAAGGTCGGACAAGGCGGTGGCATCGGCGGTCAATTGCGCGGCGGTCAGCGACAGCGTGCCGCCGCCGGTCACGGCGATCGAGGTCAGTTCGCCTGCCGCGGCGAGGATTTGCAGGGCACTGAGATTGCTCGCCACATTGGCCGCGCTGTCGGACACCGCAACCGAGGCCAGCTTGCCTGTCGCGGCGAGGGTTTGCAGGGCACTGAGATTGCTCGCCACATTGACCGCATTGTCGGCAACGGCCACCGAGGCCAGCTTGCCGGCCGCGGCCAGGGTTTGCAGGGCAGCGAGATTGCTCGCCACATTGACCGCGCTGTCGGACACGGCCACCGAGGACACATGCGACTGGGTCGCCACGGTGGAAGAATTGACCGCGGAAACTGCGGTGACTGCCAGCCCATAGCTGCCGGTAAGGTCGGACACGGCGGTGGCATCGGCGGTCAATTGCGCGGCGGTCACCGACAGTGTCGGCGTGCCGCCGCCGGTCAGGGCGATCGAGGCCAGCTTGCCGGCCGCGGCGAGGTTTTGCAGAACGGCGAGATTGCCCGTCACATTGGCCACGCTGTCGGATATGGCCACCGAGGACACATGGGTCTGGGTCGCCACGGTCGCGGCATTGCCGGCGGAAACCCCGCTAACCGCCAGCGCAAAATTGCCGGTGAGATCGGCCAAGGCGGCGGCATCGGCGGCCAATTGCGCGGCGGTCAGCGACAATGCCGGCGTGCCGCCGTCGCTCAGGACGATCGAGGCCAATTTCCCTGCCGTGGCGAGGCTTTGCAGGGCGGCGAGATTGCTCGCCACATTGGCCGCGAGGTCGGACACGGCCACCGAGGACACATGGCTCTGCGTCGCCACGTTGGCGGAATTGAGCGCGGAAACCCCGGTGATGGCCAGCCCGTAACTGCCGGTAAGGTCGGCCAAGGCAGCGGCATCGGCGGCCAATTGTGCGGAGGTCAGCGACAGCGTCGGCGTGCCGCCGTCTGTCAAGGTGATCGACAATCGGCTCGCCGTGGCCAGGTTTTGCAGGGCGGCGAGAGCGGCGACCACATTGGCCGCCAGGTCGGCCACCGCGACCGAGGCCAGTTTCCCTGATGCGGCAAGGGTTTGCAGGGCGGCAAAATTGCCCGCCACATTGACCGCGCTGTCGAAAACGGCCACCGAGGCCAGTTTCCCTGCCGCGGCGAGGTTTTGCAGGGCGGCGAGATTGCTCGCCACATTGGCCGCCAGATCGGACACGGCCACCGAGGATACATGCGCCTGGGTCGCCACAATGGAGGAATTGAGCGCGGAAACCCCGGTAACCGCCAAGGTAAAACTGCCGGTGAGGTTGGACAAGGCGGTCGCATCAGCGGTCAATTGGGCAGCGGTCACCGACAGCGCCGGCGTGCCGCCGTCGGTCAAGGCGATCGAGGACAGCTTGCCTGCCGCGGCGAGGTTTTGCAGGGCGGCGAGATTGCTCGCCACATTGGCCGCCAGGTCGGTCACGGCAAGCGACGCCACTTGCGCATTGGCCGCCACGACGGACGAACCGGCCGCCGACACCCCGGTCACCACCAGCGTATAGTTTCCGGTGATGGCGGCCAAAGCCGTGCTGTCAGCCGCCAGCTGCGCCGCGGTGAGGACCAGTGTACCGCTGCTGCTCAGGTTGATCGACGACAGCTTGCCTGCCGCCGCCAGGGTCTGCAGTGCGTTCAGGTTGGCGGCGACGTTTGCCGCGTTGTCCGACACCGACAGCGAAGACACATGGGACTGCCCGGCCACCGCGGAGGCGCCGGAGGCAGCAACGCCGGTTACGGAGAGGGCAAAATTCCCGGTGATATCCGCCAGAGCGGCGGTGTCGGCGGCCAATTGATTGGCCGTAACGGTCAATGTCCGGGTGTCGGTCAAGGCGATCGAACCCAGATGTCCATTGCTGGCCAGAGTCTGCAGAAGATCGAGATTGCTTTGAATATTCTGTGCCGTGTCTGAAACCGTCGCCGATGCAACGGGAGTGCCGGCCTGGTAGGCGGCGACGACGCTCGATGCCGACACCCCCACCACGCTCACCGAAAACGTTTCCGCGGCCGACAATCCACTCTGATCGGTGGCGGTGACCGTGATGCCGAAATTGGCCGCATTGACGGGCACAATGCCACTGAAGGTATCTGTCGCGGCATTGAAGGTCAGCCAGGAGGGAAGCGCCGCTCCATTCGATTGCTTGGCGGCATAGGTCAGGGTCTGGTTCTGGGGATCGGCAAAGCTGCCGGGGATCGACAAATTGACGGTCTGTCCGACCTGCCAGCTCTGGTTGGCTGTCGGGGTCGTCACGGTCGGACGGAGATTTATCCCGATCAGCGAGCCACCGGCGCCGTCTGGCGCCACGGAGAAACTACTGGCCGGAGCATTCGGAAGGGAAAGCGTCGCAACAACGCTTCCATTATTTGTAATAGTGAGCACATTATTGGCATAGCTCGCAGCAGTCGCGGCCTTCCCCTGCAAATCTATGACGTCTCCAACCACGACTCCGGTTATTCCGCCAGTGAAGCTGGCGGTTGGCGCCAGGTCCAAGGTCCCGGCGGCACCTTGGAAGTGGACCGTCTGCTGGGAATCGACAGTCCCGGCGACGCTCAGCGTCGTGCCATCGTCGATGAGAATTGTGCCGGTCGCAGCTCCTTGCGACTTGATTGCCCCGCCTTGGGCGACGGTCAATGTCCCTGCCGTCACCTCGATGCTCGACTGGTCTATGATCGTCGCGGCGATGGTGGTTGAAGCGCCGAACTTGAGCGCCCCATTGCTTCCGCTGACCGTAGTGGTGCCGGCAAAGCTTAACGTGCCCCCGGTGAAAGTAAATTGGTCCAGGAAAACCAGCTGGCTGTTCGCCGTTCCCGAGAACGCCGAAGCACTCGACGACCCACTATAAAAAGGTTCAATGGTCAGAACGGATCCAGACAGCAGTTGGATGCTGCCGGTATTGGCAAAAGTTCCGAATATTTCGGAGGGACCGCCTTGAACGAGAAAAGTTCCGGCGTTCGTCACCGAGTTCGCAAAAACCGACGAGGCCTGGAAGGTCAACGTTGCGCCATTTGCATTCGAAATTGCGCAGGTACCGTCTGCATCGGTGATTGCATTGGACAAATAGTATCCGCCGCCACCACTGACAGTCATTGACCCCGTATTGACCAGGATTACGCCACGCACGAGGGATAGACTGCCCACGTCACTGGCGTCTGCGGAAATGGAACTCGTCCCAGTCACGTTCCATGTGCCAGGGCCGGTCAAGGTCTGGCCGCTCAAATTTCCGGTTACTGTGGTCATCGCTATCAAGCCCCCGGAATCCCCGGGGCTGATCGTACCACCGACCGCAGGTCGCAACGTAGATCATTCACGTCCCGGCCCGCCGAGCGATCGACAGAGCGCACCAAGGCGAGCGTACCGAGGGCACCGCCCGTCAGCTTTCCGACGCCAAAGTCCCGTGTGCGATATGGTGGGCGGTGACGGGCTCGAACCGCCGACATCCTGCGTGTAAAGCAGGCGCTCTACCAACTGAGCTAACCGCCCGACCGAGGTTCTTCTAGGCGGTTTCGCTGGTTTTGGCAATGGGGCGAGAAGAACGAAAGTGCGCCATTCTCCGCAGTTCTCCGGAACGATCACCGGAAAATCACCGGACTGGGTTCGCGCTACGTTCGCTGGGCGGCGTGGATGTCGCATATATATAGAGTCAGCGCACCTCGAGGCGCCCAAGGCGCTCCTCGATCCTGGTGATCAGTTCGTGATCGCGTTGGGCGCGGCGCTCAGCCTTCCGGCCGGCCACCTCCTGCCCCATCATGATCACCGACAGCAGCACCAGCTGCAGGTAGTTGCTCGACAGCCACGCGACGAACGGGCCGGCCTTCGGCCAGAGCTCGCCGGCGACGGCGATAAAGTTGAAGACGATGAAGCAGGCCAAGGTGGCCACCGCCCGGGTGATATGGACGGCAATCCGTTCGCCGAAACGGTTGATGCGACCGAGTATCCTCACTTCAACATCCCCTCCATGTAGACCGCCGTCGGCATGACGGCCAAGTCGATATACGGGCCGCCGCCCAAGTGAAAGGCCCAGCACAGCCGGCCATGTGGCTTGCGGCGTGGGAATTCGCGGTGTTCGTGAGGGGCCAGGAAGGCGTAGCCAACGACTTCTTCCGCCTTGGCGCGGATAGCCTCGGCCAGCACGGGCGCCAGCGAGGCTTCGGGAACCCATGGGGCGGCGATCAGATCGATGTCGCGGGCAAGGCTGCCGTGCACCGCGAGCGCGTAACCGTGCTCTTTGGCGGCGGCGCGTAATGGTTCGATCAGGCGATCCGCATAAGAACGGCATCGCTCGGCGTCGGTCATGCGGGGCACGGCAGTACACCGTCGGGAAGATCCGGAAGCGGAACCGTCTGGCCGGCCAATTCGTGAGTGCTGTCGGGCAGGAACTGAAGTTGGCCAGCCTTCAGAAAATAGTGACAGGCCTCGTCCTTCAGCCCGGCCTCATCCTCAAGCTTGCTCCACTCGCACCGGATATTGACGCTCGGGCTGAAGGTCGGCGTGTCGACGTTGCCGTCAAAGGTCCACTGCGCGCCGCAATCGTTCGGCGATCCGACATGGATGACGTGCATTTCCTTGCAGCCAGGGCACCAATGACCGTAGGCACTTCCAGCCACTGAGCGAAGTTTGGCGCTGAGCTTCCCCATATCAGGCCACCGTCGCCCGGACCGCCTCGACGACGCCGGCCATCAGATGATCTGCCACATTGGGGAAGGGCTCGGCCGCGGTGCCGATCTGGGTAAGCGGCGCCGGGTGAGCCCACGGGAACAACAGGCGCGGCACCATCGGAACGATGTCGTTGCCCTTGGCGAACAGGAAGAGCCGGACGCCATGCTGGCGCAGCAGCTCGCCGAGCTTGGCGTCGGCGCTGACCCGCGGCGGTTCGAACGCGAAGACCGCCCGCGGCGGCCGCCCAGCCAGGCACAGATAGCCGGCAAGGACCAGGGCCAGTGCGGCGCCTTCACTATGGCCAACCAGGATGATCGGCGGCGGAACCGTGGCCGCCTTTGCCTCGACGGCGGCGCGGATCGCCAGCGCGGCGTCGTTGAACCCTTTGTGGAGCCGGCCGAGCTCCGTCAAGGTGACGGCGCAATCGAGATCGGCCAGCCAGCAAGCGACGTTGTTGGTGCCCGGAAAGGCGAATGCCGTGCCGTCGATGGTCGACTCGATGATGGCACGCGCGGCCGAGCTCTCGTCGCCGATCTGCGGGATCGACGTATAGGCGTCCTGCGCCAACAGCGCATAGGTCAGGGGGTTGAGTTCCATTTCAGGGCCTCGAATTCGGGAGGGGAGTTATTCCGGCGGGAGGTGGGCAGCCTGGAGCATGGCGGCATAGGCGACGCCGGTCGCCGCGTCTTGCGCCGACCATTCGGCGGCGGTCGGATCGCGATGGGCGGCCGTCATTATCCCCAGCCGAGATCGGAGGTCGGCGAGCCGCGCTCGAGCAGCGCCCAGGCGCTGCATCCTGGTGGTCGCGTCGTCGACCAGGTCGACCACGACATTGCCATTGGCCGCCGGCACGCTGATTCCCTCGGCCGACTCCGCCACCAGGACAAGGCCGAGGACCGCCTCGCCGACGATGGAGAGCGCCCGGCCGGTATCAGCGCCCTGCCCCATCGCCCTTCGGGCATCCTCGGTGGCGGCATGGGCGACGCGGACGCTGTCGACCAGGCTGGCAATGGTGATCGGGTCGGCCTTGGCCTGGACCACGTAGACCTGGACCCAATTGGCGGCCGCCTCGACGACGGCCGCGGCTCGATAGACCTGTTGGCCGGACGTGTCTGCCGGGGCGATCGACACGTCGGTGATGGCGGCACAGCCCGCCAGGATCATCACCAAGCCGAGGTTGGCCAGCCAGCTCCTCACGAAGCGGCGGCCGCCCCGACCGCCTGGATCAGCTGGTCTTCGGCCTGGATTGTCTTGAGGACGGCCGTAAAATCCTCGGCGGTCGGCTGGTAGCCGCCATTGACCTTTTCCACCGCCACAATCACCGCCGGCAGGCTGCCGAGGGCGGAAATACCAGCCGCCTCGGCCAAGGCCGTTGCGTTGGGCCCGGCCCCGCCGCCGCTGGCGCTCAGCAGCTGCTGCAGCGAAGACGCCGCGCCGGCGGCGGCGCCGGACAATCCACTGAGCGCCTGCGCGGTTCCGCTGCCGCCGGCGACGTAAGCCTGGCCGGCGCCGACCAGGCCGGCGGTGGCCGAGGCTTCCCCAGCCTTGACCGCGGCGACTTCCTTCGCCGACAGCGACGGTTGCTTGGCCACGGCCAGGGCGACCTGTTGCGCCGCCTCATAGGTGACCAGGCCCACATACGCATTTTGCGCGTAGGTCCAGGCCGGGGCCGGCGTGGTCATGCTGCAGGCCGGAAGGGCCATGGCGAGAAGTCCGGCACAGAGGCCGAAAAGGGCAGTTCGGAAGGATGCGCGCATCAGAAAATCTCCATCAAAAAGGGGGCACCCCCTATCGGGATGCCCCCTCGATCGCTCATTCGGGACGGACCGTGATCAGTTGGCGGCGCCGAGCTCGAACGAGGCCAGGACCGGCGTGTAGGATTCGACCGCTTCGGACACGGAGACCGCGCCATCGGCGATGGTGATGTTGGCCGAGCCGGCATCGCCCCGGGTCAGCGTCAGCGTGGCGACGCCGTCGGCGAAGGCCGACAAAGCCGCACCGACGAAGGATGGCTGATCGGACGCAACGGTCACGCCGGACAGATCGCCCTGGAAAGGCCGGCCATTCTGATCGACGGCCGTGACGGTTTGGGTGGTGGTCGCTTTCGAGAGGTACATTCGGTCACCTGTGAAGTTGATGAGAAAGGAGGTCAAACGGGGTGGGTCGCCGGATGGAGGAATTACGCCGCCGGCGCGGCGTTCCGAGGGTTTGTCGATTGGGCATCCGGCTTGATGAAGAGAGCCAAGGCGAAGAGCCAACCGGCCCTCACAAGGCCGACCGGAACGTGGTCACCGGCGGGCAACATGCCGGCCAGGTCGATCAGCCAGGCGGAAGTGGTGCCCAGCGCCAGCGTGTAGGCCTGCTTGGTGCTCGCCTCGGCCATGCGCGCATTGAACCAAGCGATGACTGCGGTGCGGTTTCCCCAAACCAGGACCGCGACGACGAACAGCGCCAGGAAGAAGAACACCAGCAACGCAACGGAAATCGGGGTCCAAAGGACCAATGCGGTGAACCAGTCCATGACAGGACTCCTTTCAGGCATGAAAAAACCGCCGCGGCGAGCACCGGGCGGTGGACAAACGACGACTGCGGTGAAGACCGCCCTATCCGCCGAAGACCTCTTCTTCGGCGAGGAACGCTCGATAAAGCCATCCCTCGAGGAATTGCCCGGCCCCCGGCAGACTGGCGTAATGGACGCCCAGCAGCGCCTGGAAGCGCGCCACCAGTTCGCGGCGATCGGCGAGCTGCGCGGCGCGCTCGGTTCCCGGCCCGATGATCCCGTCGGCAGCGACGTGCAGCGCCGCCTGCAGGAGGCGGTTGCCGGTGCCCGCGCCGGTGTTGACGTCGACTTCGAACAACAGGCAGTTGACCGGCCAGGGCAGCGAATCGCAGCTCGCCGGCGTCCAATATTTGGCCAGGTAGATCGCCTTGGCCTGGTCGACGGTGAGATTGACGATGTCGAGATCCGGGTAGCTGCGCTTGGAAATCCCGAACTTGGTTTCGCCGCCCGGATCGGCCGGATTGTTGACATAGCCGCCCTCGAGGCCGACGACGGTGACAAAGGCGCGGTCGAAATCGCTCATAGGTGCCCCCAACATGAAAAGGCCGCCACGGCCAGGCCGGGCGGCGCGAAAGGCCAGTCGCGAACGGCGTTCGCTAATGGAGGAGTTTTTTGCAGGCCTCGAAGGCCTTGCCGAGGAAGGAACTGACCCTGTCACCAAACAGGATGCCGAGCAAACCGGTACCACCAATTCCGACCGTCACCAGCGTCGGATGAACGCCGCGCTTCTGCTCGATAACCCCTTCCCGCTGCTCGACGGTGCTGAGGCGGGTGGCCAGATCGGGCACCGAGGCCTCCAGCACGTCGACACGCTTCCAAAGGATTTCCTTCCAGGTTTCCTCATGATCGGCGTGGGCCGAGAAGGTCGCCGACAACTCGGCCAGCTGGTGCGACAGCGTCTCGAGCACTTTGAATTGCGCGGTTCGCTGGCGTTGACCTTCCTTCATATCCCCGCGCAGTTCCCCAATCAGCAGGACAAGCTCCTGATTCACCTCACCCATAGCTAGATCCTTCTGACTAAAATCGCTCGGGCCGGAATCCGCCGCGCACTATGCGGCACACACGCTTAGGCTTCCGGAGATGATGACAGCTCCACAACCGGCCGTGTCGCCAATACGAGCCAAGGGCTTTCCGCCGTTCGTTACGATCGATGACGAAGACAGCGGCGTAATACCGTGCCCCTTAATCGGACAGGAGTGGAGATCCCCCGCCCGGGCCGCATCCTTGCCCCCGACGACGAGGTCACTCGACGCGCTGACAATGGCGCCACCATGGCTGCTGGAGTCGGCCAGCCGTGCCACCGAGCGCCCAATGACTGCCGAAGAGGCGCCCCCACCGACCGGGGTGACCGTCGGAATGACCGACGTCACCCCGGTCGACGGCTGGCCGATCTGAACGCGATTTGACGTTGCGATGCCGGCGACGCCGGCGGCCCGCAGCGTCGCATCGGAGTTGATCGCGATGGCAAGCGCAGTGGCCAATTGAGCCAGCGTTTCCCCTGCGGAGATGGTCACAGCAACGGTAACCGGGAACCCTGCCCGTCCGGGATTGGCAAATTCGAAGCTGATTTGGTCGCCCGGCGATGCCGCGCCCCAGATCATAAAGGCCGAGGCGATTTCGGCCCCGGCGACAGCGCCGACCGCGCCAGTTGCGAAGACGCCGCCCGGGCTGGACGGGATGGACAGAACGACAACAAGAGCAACCGCGGCGGCCGCCGTCACGCCAGCCGCCGATAGCGTCCCGGCGCTGCCGAGGGCCGCAGCATGGCCAATTGCGACAACGCCGGCCGACGTGGTGGCGATCGCGCCACCCGTAGCTGCAACGGCGCCGGTGGCGGCGACGCCCGCTGGGACCACGGCATCCGATGGCGCGACGGCCGCCACGGTCCCGCTTGCCAAGACGCCGGCCAGGCCGAGGCCCGATTGGGGCACCATCGTGCCAACCGCGCCCGCGGCATACACGGAGGCCGCGTTTGGGTAAATGGCCGCAGCCACCGTGCCGACTGCGCCGGTTGCGGTCACGCCTGCGGCAGCGGTCGAGACGGAAAGCCCGGCCGCGCTGACCACGCCCGTTGCGGTCACGCCTGAGAGCGCCTTTGTCTCTGTGATGGCCAGAGAGCCAACCGCACCGGTGGCGGCGACGCCGGCCGGCGTTCCCGCGTCGGCAGCCGTGGCGCCAGCAGCGACGCCGGTAGCCACGACGCCGACCAACGCCGTTGAGACGGCACCCGCCAGAGTGCCAACCGCGCCCGTGGCCGTGACACCCGCCGGCTGGCTGCTCACCTTCGGCGCAACCGCCGCCGCCGCACCCGTTGCGGTCACGCCTGCGGCGGCGATCCCAACGCTGGGCGTGACGGAGCCAGCCGCACAGGTCGCGACGACGCCGGCCGGGGCCGTCTTGACGGAAGGCGTAGGGGCCGCAACGGCCCCGGTGGCCGCAACGCCCGCCGGGGCCGCGCTGATCGTCTCGGCCGGCGTTCCGACAGCGCCGGTAGCCGCAACGCCGGCAGGCGTCGCCCGAGGGCTCGGCGTGACCGATGCGACGACACCCGTAGCCGAGACACCAGTGGCGGCCAAGCTCGCATCAAGCGGGCCGAGTCCGCCGACAGGAAAGCCACCGATGACGTAGCCGAGCACTTAGAAGAGCCTCCAGTAAGTCCCGGCGGCGCGCATGGAAAACTGACAGTCCGATACGTCGGCCACGAACGTAGCCGCAACATTGGTGGCCTTGTTGCCGATATTGTGCCCGTTGCCGTTGACGGTCAGGTTGTTGGTCGCCCAAGTGGCCGCCGCGTCAATAAACGTATACGCCCCGAAAAGCGTTGAGCTTACGGTCAAGGTGATCGCGCCGCCGGACGTGTCGACCAGATAGGTTCCGGGGATGGATATAGTTTGAGAAGACGAAACGAGCACGCACGGAAACAGGTCTTCGGCCAGGTCAACCAGGCCAACCTGTGCGTTCCCGCTCAGATTGATTGCCGAGCCGCCGCTTGTAGATCCGAGCGGCGAGCGCGTCAGCGTGGTTCCCGAGGCCGTGTATGTGCCACGGCCCCATTCGCTGTTTGCCCCGTCGCGGATGCAATAGGTAAGCGGCTCCTGGTCAACGACGCCGGCGTTGGCAAAAGACAGGAACCCGGAAACATTGGCGCCAAGCGTCAACGTTCCGGCCCCGGTCGTGGCCGTGGTCATCAAAGCCATGTCATGCGCGGCCACTGTGTGCGCCCCCTTACTGCAAGCGAATGATTGCGTTGCTGCTGTTGTTCGTCGGCAGAAGGATCGTAAACGTGCCGCTGGTCACCTGTTCGGTGCCCCCGAACGACCCGACATAAACAGCGCGGGTGCCGTTGGTGTTGTTGTAGATGATGCAGCCGCCGGTCGAGAAAGTGGCACTCGTCCAAGTGGGCGAGGTGTTCCAACTCAGATAGGCCGTGGTGCCGCTGGTGGCCGGCGTGATGTTGTTCGCCGCCGTGAAGTCAAACCCGCCGGGTGAGTAGCCGCCCGACGCCGCCAGCTCGTCGGAGTTACCGGTCAAGGTGGTGTAGTTGGTTGTCGTCGCGTCATAGGTGCCGGTCGGCGACGCCTTTCCCAAGGCAATCCGAAAGTCGTTTCCGGTCGTTAGCGTGAAGTTGTGTAACGCCTGGAGGACCTCGCCTTTGAACGAGGTCGGCATAGCGGTGGTGTATCCAGCCATGGCTTATTCCCCCGCGCCCGGATGATGGATGGCCCGAAAAGCTTTCGCCTCGTCAGTCTGGGCGTTGCGGTCGGCGTGCCACGATCGCTCAATCCAGGCGTTGCGCGCCAGGTGTTCGCCGACAAGAGCCCGGATATGGGCGACAGCTTCCGGCTTCGAAAAGTCCGCCTCCCACGGCGAGCCCTTCGCGGCGGCCACGATGTCGGCCACCACCTCGTCAAGCGAGAGGTGGTCTTCCGGGTCGAGGGGGTGCGCCAGACGGTCTAGGCCGTGTTCCGCAAGCTTCGCCCGCTCGCCGTCTTGTGCAGTGCGGTGGTGCCCTTCGAGGATGTCGATAACGGCCGCCTGCAACTTGACGGCGGCGGCGCGGCGTTCACCCGAGAGGTGATCGGCGATTTCCACCAGCATTGACGCCGTGGCCTCCGCCCATTTATCGGCGGGATGGGGGCCGTGATCGGTGGCGAGTACCTTGACAGTCATTTGTTGCCTCTTGGTTTTAGGCGCGGCGGGCGCTATTGCAGCAATCCGGCCAGGATGTCGGGAACGCGGCTCGGCTGCACGTAGGGGGCCGGCGGCGAGACGGCCGGCTGCTGATTGACCGTCGAGAGGTAGGCAACGCCTTCCTGTACCGATGCCGTCGAGGTGTCGAGGGTTTCGCCGGCCGCGATCATCTGGCTAAGGCGGAAATAGAACTCTTGCACCTCCGGGTCCGTGGAGCCCTTGATTGCGCGAGCCTCGGCCGGCTGGAAGCAGTTGTACCAGAGGACCGCCTTGATAACGGTCGTGACCATGGACGCCGCTATCGTGAACGTGTCGCCCGTTCGATCGGTCACGTTGAATGGTTCGCCCGCCACATTGGCGCAACGCCACGCGCGGAAGTCGGCGTCAAAGACAGGCTGGACGCTGCTGGTATAGGTCTGGCCGAGGCCGGAAAGGGTGTATGTGCTCATGGTCTTACATCCCCACAAGAGAAACGAGGCCGCCGACAATTGCCCCGTTGTTGCCGTAAATGTCAGCGCCTGTCTTCATGGTGAAGCTCTTCGAGAGTGTCCCCTTGAGCTTGGTGATACTCTGGACACCGACCCCAGTGGCGCATGTCACAGGGGAGCCTTTGGCTGCCGAGGTCACTGACACGCCAATGATTGAAGCATCGGCCGCCTTGAAGGCGTTCAGGAAGGCGCCGGTTCCGGGGATGGTCGAGCCGGAAAACGCAACGGCCATATCGCCAACGGCCTTGATCCCCGCAAAGGTCGGTTGAGATGGCGTGAACCCCAAGGACAGCGCCCCCGTGGTGACGATCTGTTGCGCGAGGGTTGTGCTAAAGGTCGTGATGGTTCCAAGGGTAATGTTGAACACGTAGATGTTGCCGCCGGCGTCGATGTCGATTGCCCCGATGCCGGTAAAGGTCGCCGTCGTGCCGTAAGAGGTGACGGCCCCGGCGGTCGTTATTTTGCTGATGCTCAACAGGCTTGATGCGTTGGTGGCATACCAAAAGGCGGTGCCATCATTAACTAGCAACGGCATTGCATTGGTAGTCAGGGCTTGCGTATCGACCGAGCCTTGCAGCGCGCAGGCATTACTGTAGACGGCGGTTTTCAAGTTCGGGTTGTTGTAGACGGACAGGCAAAAGTACCCAGGCAAGACGCTCACGGCAACCGGGCCGTTGTTCGCCCCCGAAAGCGCGCCGACGCCAAGGCCGGTCAAGGTGGTTGGCGCGACGATCTGCGCCCCGGTCAGGTCGTAAACGGAAACCTGCACAGCACCGTTAGAAAGCGGGATATAGTCCACAACAAGAATGTTGCCGGTTGAAAGTTGCGCCAGTAGATAGCCGTCCGTCGTGCTGCCGCCAAGCGTGTTCCACGCCGCCGAGGTGTGCACGGCGTTGTTGGCGGCGTCCTGGATCTGCAACTGGATTTGCGTCCCGTTGACCATCTGGATTGCAGCGAAGCCACCGCCCGACAGGGGGCAAGCATCGAAGCAAGAGGAAGACGAGTGAATGGGCAGGTTTGCCCCGTTCACGACGGCCGTCATGGTTGTCGGATTGACGATAAAAACGGATTGTTGTGTGCTGCCGGTGCCATACATGCAACAGATGTTGCCATTCGACATGAAGAACATCTTGGACATGATGGCAGTCGCCGCCGCCCCAGATGAGCAAGAGCCTAGAAACGCCCCCGCCGGACTGTACTTGACGATTTCCCCCGAACTGGTGTTCGTGCCGGCGTTAATCAGGACGTAAACATTGCCCGATGTGTCCAGCAAAATACCGGGGTTGTTCGGAAAATTGTATTTCGGCGCGTAGTTCGTCAGCGACGTTGACGAGAACAGCGAATTTCCCTGGTTGGGGACCGCTGCATAGTCGCTCGTTCCACACTGATAGGCGAACCCATCGGCGGCGATGGCCACCAGCGCCCCGGAGGCGATTGCCGCCCCGGCGGTGGGGGAGCCGAAGCCCTGCGATCCGGCCAAGGGGTTAACAAAGTCGGAAAGTTTGGGCATTAAACGAGCCTCCAGTAAGTTGCGGTCGCCTCGAGCGAGAACTGGTAATCCGACACGTCGGCCGGGAAAGTCACGGCAACATTGGCTGCCTGCGCGCCGATGTTGTGGCCATTACCATTGACGGTGAAGTTGTTGACGCCCCAATAGTTGGCCGCGTCGATGAAGGTGTAGAAGCCGGCCAGCGTGGTGGCCAGGTAGAGCAGGATGGCGCCCCCCGTCGTGTCGACCAGATAGGTGCCGGGCTGCACGGTTTGGCCGGAATCGGCGGAGGTGATCGAGTTTCCATTGACCGTCACCAGCGACACGCCGCTGTCTTCCACCGTCCCAGCGCCGTCCGAGAAGACCGCAATGTGACCAACCGTGATCGCACCGGAGACAGCCGCCACGGTGCCGGTTTGCGACGAGGCATTGGCAAGGGCGGCCGTCCCCAGCTCCGTAGCCGAGAGGTGCCAGGCTGTACCGGCCGCGTTGAGGCGGACCATCGGAATGTTGCTGTCAACGACCTCGCCGCCGGCCAGGGCAATGGGGCCGGTCGGGCCGTCCTTGAGCACGGGTAGAGCGCCGAACCCATCCACGTTGAGGGTAAGAGCGCCGGGATTGGTCAGACCTGTTCCAACTTGGAAGGCGATCCCCTGCCCGGGTTGAAGCGATACCAGGCCCGGCGTCGTCGACAAGGTCATTGCCGCCGAGGTGCCGGCCGAGACGCCCCCCCACATCGCGCCGACGATGCCCGCGCCGCCGGGCGTCCACACGGCCCCCGCCGTGTTGCCGGTAGTGGTGCAGGTCCACCAGACCTTTTCGGACATATCCCAGCACAGGGACGGCGCGGAGGTCCCGACGACGCCGGCATTCCCGGCAAGGTGCGAGTTCGGATTGCCGTTATAGACCTGCACGGCCGCCACCGTTCCGAGCGTATCGGACGCCGTGACGGCCAGGTTGCCGCTGCCGTCATTGTGCAGCAGCGCCCCGATATTCAGTTTGGCCAGGGCGCCGAGCTGCGACGGCACAATCGACGTCACCATCGCCTTATTCAGCGAAAGATCATAGACACCGGAGACAATGCTGTTGGCGCCGATATCGCCAGCTTGCAGGGCCGTTCCATCGTCGCGGTCCAGCGCGATGGGACCGCCGCCGGCGTCCAACGTGCAAGCCATCGTGTTGGCGTAAATGGCCCGGAACTGAAACGAAAAGTTCTGAGCGTAGGAACTGAGCGGCGGCGAGAGAGCGATCACATAGGCGTTCGCGGTACCAGTATCGACCGCATAGTTGCCGGTTCGCGCCTCGATCAGAATGTCGAGCGCCGAGAGCACTTGGTTGCGGGTTGCCTTGGACGGGGTGATCCCGGCGGCGGCCAGGATGCTCAGCAGCTCATCCTGGATCGCGTTCAGCCAGTCGGCACTGACCACCGTCGCCGGGATGTTGCCCACGGGATTGCCGTCGGTGAAATATCCGGGCGTGCCCGGTGCGCCCGGAGTCGGCTCGACGCCGACGGCGGTTGAGGTGTCAATCTGATACAAGGCTGTCCCTCATCAAATGAGGTTGAAATTCAGGATGGTGTGAGCCGGTGCCGCCGACGCCAACAACCCGGCATAGGCGGCGTCGGCGGTGGGGATGTTGACGTACCAGGCGTGAAACCAGTCGGTGGTGCCGCAGGGCTGCCCGGCGCGGCTCTGCCCGGCCCGGAACGGCGCGCATTGCGTGACCGAGACGGTGATGCCATAGGCCGCGGCCAATGCGACGAAGGAATCGATCGACTGGCCGCCCGGCGTCGCGAACTTGGCCACCACGAACTGTTGCGCCTGGGCGGTGCTGGCCGGGGTCGGGCCGGCCGGATCCGGCTGCGCCAGGGTGCTCTGCCACTCGGTCAAGAGATCGACCGTGGTCGACGGAAATGCGTCGACCAGCAATCCATTGGCCGAAGCCACCAACGCCGTCGGGCCGGCGGCCAGTCCATAAAGCACGGCGGTCAGGGTGGCTGCCGGGTCGGTTGGCCACGCCTTGCCACGCGGCATATAGGCCTGCAGCGCCGCCAGGAAGTCGGCTTGGGTGAGGTCTGGGGCTGCCATGCGCGGCTCAGACGTAAGTGATCGTGCCCACGGCCGGCAGCTGGCCGAGTGAGCTGGTGATGTTGGCGACCGGAGAGGTGATCAGCCCGGCACTGGCACCCGGGACCGAGCCGAGCGCGGCGACGAAGTCGGCCAGGTCGACGGTATAGGTCACGACGCCGTTGACCTTGGACACGCCGGCGAGGATTGGGTTTTGCGTGCAGACGCCGCCGAAGGCGGCAGCGATCGCCGTCTTGACCGTCGAGGAGGCGCCGGACAAGCCGCTGATCGTGAAGTCGACCGGGTTGGCCACCGGCGCCACCACATAGACCAGCGCCTGCACCGGCCGCAGCGGGAAAATGTAGTCGGCTACCGCCAGCTGGTCGCCGATCGCGGTGACGCCGCGGGGATCGGCGGCAGCGACGCCGTTGGTGCCTTGTGGGAAGCCGTTATAGGCCGCCTCTGTCTGATCCATCATGACGTAGACGACGACGGTCCCGACGCCCATGCCGAGCGGCTGGCACCAGGCGCGCGTAACGCCAGGCGCGGCCAATGCCCAGCCGAGGTAATCGGCCACGGCGCCCCCTTGCGGCGGATCGGCGTAGACGCCGAGCATCCGGGTGCGGAATTCATCCTGGGTTTCCGCGTCGGCGCCGTTGGTGAAAGCCGTCGTCACGGCGCCTTTGGAATTGATGCCGGCGATCGCCGTCCCCAACGTCATGACCGAACTGACGGCCGTATTGCCGGCGGCGCCGGCGACGTCGGCCGAGGCATTGACGACAGCCGACCCGCCGCTGATCGTCACAGCCCCCTGCACCGTGAAGGTTGTACCGTCGCCCCGCACCAAAGGCGCCCGGTCGGGGATCGTCCCGCCGGTGCCGGAGAAGGTGACCTGGCCGTTATCGGCGACAACGGCTGCCGCCGGCCGCACGTTCTTCAACGCGCCCCAGCCGTAGAGGAATTCGTCGGTCGCGGTAAAGGGAACCGCCTGCTTGGAAATCCAGTCGAGATAGCCGAGCTGATCATTGGCCAGATTGGCCTGTGCCACGCCCGTGATTCTCAGATTGGAAAACCGCAAGAGCGGATCCGAGCCCGGAAGCGCCGACTGGATGTCGGACGCCACTTGCGCTTTGAGTTCCGTGAGCGTTTTGCGCGGATAAGGCATCAGGCCACCTGGTTCCAAAGATCGGCGTTGACGGAGGCGACTTTCGTGCCGTCCTGGTGATACGCATCGACCCGCAGGCTGAGCTGCCGCGGCAGGACGATCTCGGTGGTAATGACAAACTTGGCCACGACGCCGTCATCGAGCATCCATTGCAGCGCCTCGGCCACATCGTCCTTCGCCTGGTTGGCGACGGCCTGGGTGAGCTTGGCGCGGCTCAGATGGACCCACAGCCGTGAGCCGATCGGCACCGGCTGCCCCAGATCGCCGACCCATCCCCGAGGATCGGCGGTCCCGTCGGGGATGACATCGTCGGGGTTGGCAATGCGATCGGTGAAGACGCTGATCAGCATCGTGGTTTCGAGGTCGTTGCCGGCGGCCAGGTTGGTGCCGACCAACAGCCAGTCGGCAAAACCCAGCGCCGAATTCCAAAAGGTCGCGGTATCGCTCATGGGAGGCCCTAATTCAATGCGATGGATGAGCCGGTGATCGTCACGCCGGCCGCGCTTTCCACCGAAACACCGCCCTGCCCGTTTATCGTCGCCGTCCCCGCCGCAGCGACTTCGGCATTGCCGCCGCAATTGACCGTGACGTCGCCAGAGGTGTCGATCGTGGCCGTCGACGCATTATTGATCGTCACCGGCTGGCCTTTCGCCTCGATAACGATACCGCCGACCGACAGGTAGACCGATTTTCCTTGGGCATCGTAAAGCGCCGACTCGCCCGGCTGCAGGTTCTTCATGCGGGTGGCGATATCGCCGCTGGCGATGATCACGCCGTTTGACCGGTCGCCGCCGACGAACAGCACAATCACATCCGCGCCGGCCGGCGGCATCGAGGCGAAGCCGAATTCCGCCAGGCGCGGCGTCTGGTCGCGCAGCTCGTTGGCGCCCAGCTGGACTTGCTGGATCTGCACATTGCCGGTGTCATCGCCGGTGGTAACGCGGCCGCGGCCGATGGTCATCAGCAAGCGGCGGCCGATACGCTCGACCGACCCCCGAATCCCCGATAGCTCCGTCACCGCCCTCCCCCCACCGGCACATCGGCGGCGAAAGGCTGCAACAGGACGGGCTGCGGCACAAACGCCGCCGGCGGCATGATGACGAGGTCGGCCGACGTGCCGGCTTCGCTCTTCACATAGGTGACCGAGCCAATCACCCAGTTGGCCTGTGCCAGTTTCAGGTTGGGCAGCGCCAGAGGAACGAGCGTATTGGGGGTCCACAAGATCCCGGCCGAATCGCGCCAACTATCCGTGGTCACCACCAGCTGGTTGGCCCGACCGGCACGCCTGGCCGCCTCCCAGTTCGCGCGCTGTATGCAGACGTCCCTTCCACCGCCGCCGGACTCGGTGATGATGACCATGCGGCGGTGGCGCGGGACCCCGGGGTCTTTCGCGACGCCGAACAGATTGCCGCCATTCCCCACGTCCCCCAGCGCCTCCATCGACTGCAGCAACGCCTGGTACTCGGAAAACCGCCCGTCCATCGCGTAACAGATTCCGGCCGTCTCGACGTTGACGCCCTCGGTGAAGCCGCTGGCGGCGGTCGCCGTGCCAACCTGGGTCAGGAACAGGCTGCCGTCGGGCAATTCATAGGCCAGCAACCCGCGATAGCGGCAGATCCGCTCGATGATCTCGAACGGGGTTTCGCCCTGGATCAGGTTGAACTGCGGAATGGGCGGCCCGACGTCGGCCGAGGTCGCGCTGACCGAGATCCCATAGGGCTGCGCCAACTTCTGGGCGATCTGCAGGGCCGAGGAGCCGCTGATCTGGCCATTCGGCCATTCGGCGGCGCAGTCGACCAGGTCCTGGCACTTGCCGCGGCCGGTGATCTGGATGGAATGCGAGCTCGCGCCGATCGATGGGCGAACCCTGTCGACATAGCCGGTGATCACCAGGTCGCCGCCGATCGCCACCTGGCAGGCGTCGCCGGGCTGCACCACCAGGGCGCTCGCCTCGCCCGGGAACAACTCCGTCATCTCGATATCGAAATCGTTCGGGCAACGCTCGATGCCCCGGGTGACGCGGACGGCATCCCAACCGGAGATTGAGCGATTGTTGGCGGTCAGGCTCAGATCATCGCTCATCTCAGCGCCCCAGAGCCGCGAAGGACAACGGCATGAAAGCCGGATGCGGCGGGTTGGCTTCGCTCACCAGCTCGGCGGCGCGGCTCGGATCCCGATACAGCCGCAGCGCCAGCACGGCGGCCGGTAAGGACGCCTGGAAGGAAACCGTCTTCAACGGCGGCAAGGCGGCGCCCCGGGTGTTGAGGTCGGTCACCACGGCCTGGCGCAAGGACCGCAGGGCG
Source organism: uncultured Telmatospirillum sp. (assembly GCA_903858635.1). GTDB lineage: Bacteria > Pseudomonadota > Alphaproteobacteria > Rhodospirillales > Magnetospirillaceae > DUZF01. The sequence continues at coordinate 19,644 of CAIOJO010000218.1, forward strand.
CCGAAGGTGGCGTCTTCCCCGTTGTCGCCGGCAATCTCGATTTCGCCGTCGAGGAGCCCTGTCACCGTGTTGCGAACCGTCATCGCGTCATTGGCCGAGGACGGCTGATAGCTCGCGCTGGCATTGGCCAAGCTGGCCACGGTCGACCGGCGGAACAGATTGCCCAGCGCCGTCTGCGTGGTGGCCATCGCCTGGCCGATCACCGAGGAGGTGGTGAAGGCATCGGGTTTGAAGTTGGCCAGATGGGAGAGCAGCCGAACCGCATCCGCCGGGTTCACCGTGGCGGCCAGAATGGCGGCTGGAATCGCCTGGGCGGCCGTGGCCATGGCTGCCGGCGAGGCGGAGACCGCCGCTGCATTCAAGCCGGCGATCGCAGCGGTGATATTGGCCAGATTGGCCGAGCCTTGGGCGACCAGTGTGGCCACGGTGGCCGTCTTATTGAACGCCGCCGGCGCGCTGGCGAGGAACCCGTTGACCGCACCCCCGAAGAATCGGCCGTAGTTGCCCTGCAGCTCGCCAGTCATGCTGTAGATGGCCGTCGCATCGCCGCCCAGGCGTTGTGCCAGCGCTCCCCATAGCGCCGCCGTGGCAATCGCCTGGGCAATCACCGCCCTGCCTTCGGCCAACGCGGCAAGGACGGCGCTCACGAAGTCCGAACCGATGGCAATATTGGCCAGGCCAAAGGACGAAGCGACCGCAACGCCGGTGTCGAGCGCGACGGACGGGAAAAGCCGCTGACCCGCTTCGATAAAGGAGAAGGTCAGTTCGAAGTAGCGGCCGTCCTCCCACTTTTCCTCGACGGTCAGGCCACCGTCGGGGACGCTGACGGTGAGCTGACCGAGAGTCGGATGCACCAGCGTCAACGGGCCTGGGCTTTCGCTGGCCGCGATCATGGCGTCACGCTGGGCAAGGACGTCGGCACCGCCGGTCACGCCGTCGTTTTCGACCAGGAAACCGGTCAGGCTGATGCGCCGCGTGGCACGCCCCAGGTCCTCGACCCAGGGCGTGTCGCGGAACGGGTATTCGTGCACGGCCTGGCGGCGGCCGAAGCGGGCACGGCCGGCCAGGACGCCAAACGGCACGCCGGCGAACGAGGCCTGTTGCAGCTGGTCGAAGAAGCTCATGCGACCCCCGATTCGGGCATGGCGTGGCCGATCTTGACATTGGCGACGACGGGGCCGGTGGTCCGCACCTTCGACGTCATGCCTTTCGGCGCATCGGCGAAGGAGATGTCGACCACGATCGTTCCCATGGGACCGCCGCCGGGGGCGCCAGCATCAGATTCACCGGTCGACGCGGTTTTGGCCGCCGTTTGCACGGAATAAGGGGTCGGCACCGCCGGGGCGGCGCCAGCCTGCGGGGTGGCGACGGTGATGCCCATTTGCTTGGCGAGGGCGTCCAGCTGCGGCAACGGCGGCACAGCCACGCCGGCGGAGGTTGCGACGGACCGTTGCGCCGGCACGCCGACCGGCTGGGCGAACCGGGCCGAGACGGCCTGGGCGATCAGGCCCGCGTCATAGGGATTTTGGCCGTTCTCATGCTTGACGATCGCTGGCATGAGGGCTTGAACGATCGCCGGATTGTTGAGATCGAGGGCCGCTTTCGGATCGAAGCCGGTCTGCTTGGCGACATCCGCCTTGTAGGCAGCGGTATTGTTGTGGTCAGACGCCGGCGCCCAGCGGTCGACGATGCTGTCGATGGTGTTGAAGCCATGATTGCCATAGGCCCGGAGATTGCCGGCCATGGCCGAAAGGCCGTCGAACGCCGTCGGAAATTGGGCGTAGCCATTAGCGATCGGCGTCTGCCCCCAGGAGCGGAGATTGCCCGGGTTGTTTTGCCGGAGGCCAAGCGGCCCGGCGGCCGCCGGGGCGGCGGGGACGGCGGGCGTGGCCGTCTCGACGCGAACGGCGTTCGCGGTGGCGGCGGGAGCCACCAGCGGCGCCGGGACGGCCGGGACAAAGGTGCGGCCGCCGCGGCTATCGCGCCGCCAATGGCCTTCGGCGTCCCCCTTGACGGCGCTGGCGGCGCCCTTGATCTTGCCGGCGCCGGCGGCGGCATCGTCGCCCATGCCGCCCCACAGGCGGTGCCACCAATCCTTGATGTCCTGCCAATGTTTAACAAGTTCGTAGCCGGCGAAGCCGATCAGCCCCACAGCAGCGACGACGGCGGTAGCAATCCAGCCCACCGGCGTTGCCTCGATCGCCGCGCCGACGGCGACGAAGCCGCCCGATAGGGCCGTCAACGCGGTCCCAACGATCGGCACGCCAGCCGCCAGGCCGGCCAGGCTTTCTGTAACCAGGCCGAGCTTCATCGCACCGCCGACCAGGGCCGGGATCACCGAAGCTTCCGTGGCGACGGTCAGCAGACCAAGGGCCTTGACCACGACTGGAATCGTCCCCAGGCCGAGCTCGAGCAACAGGCCGCCGAGCTTGACCACACTGACGATCAAACTGGCGTTCATCACCGCGACCACGGCGATCACGGCGTGTTCCCAGCCACCCAGCCAATCGACCACGCTCTCGACGCTGGCCGCGAAACCCTTGGCCCCCTGCACCACCGCCTGCCAGTCAATCTGCTTGATGGCGGCGGCCACACCGGTGGCGAACTCGCCGGCCTTGGTCGCCACCAGATCACGATTGGCAGAGATCCAGCCGCGCAGCTGGTCGACCAGCGGATTGAAGATGGGGAGCAGCTCGGCGCCGATGCTGTTGCGCAGACCCTGCACCGACAGATCGAGGAACCCCATCGACTTCTGCCATTGGGTGGCGGCGGCCAGGGCCGGCCCGCTCATCACGGCACCGGTCGCCTTGACCTGGCGCTCGAGTTCGGCGATACCCGCGCTTCCCTGCCGCAGCAGCGGCAGCGACGCCTCGAGGCCGAAGGTGCGGGCCACCAGGCCTTGGACCTGGGGCGTCATGTTGGGCCGATTGATTACGTCGGCCAAATCCATAAAAGCCGAAGTCGTATCCATGGCACCGTCTGCGGTCCGCTTCATTGTGACACCCAGGCGGTTCATCATCGCCAGGGCGCCCTGGTTGCGGCCATTGAGGGCGTCCTCCATGGTATCGCCGAGGCTCTTCAGACCGCCGGTCAGCGACTCGGCCGACACGCCGGACGCTTGGGCGGCGCCCCGCAGCGCCTGCAGTTCATTGGCCGAGACGCCGAGGGTGGCCGAGGTGCGGCCGATCTCGGCGCCGAGCTTGCCCCATTCGGTGGCCAGGGCGGCCACCGCGGCGACGCTGCCGACGCCGACCACCGCCGCCATCGGCGCGACGATACTGGCTACCTGCCCCCCGACGTCGCGGGCCGCCTTGCCGACCTGGACCAGGGATTTCCCCATGCGATCCAGGCCCATCTCTTTGCCGAGCCGGGAAACGGCGGACTGGACCTGGACGATCGGCTTGGTGATCGACCCAAAGGACTGGTTGATCTTGTTGATGACGGCGGTGGACTTGTCCACGGCGGAGATGACGACTTGAAAATCATTGGCCATTGCGCCGCCCCTTCGTTGCCGCTTCGGCCGTTTTTACGGCCTGCTGGTTCCACCAAAGAATTTCGCGCCAGGTCATCGCCCAGGCCTCGCGCGGCCCCCATCCGTACCACCGGGTCAGGTCGGCGATTACGGCTTCCCAGTTTCCTGGCCGGCGTTGATAAAACCCTTGAGGAAAGCCAGCGCCTTGTTGAGATCGCTGATCCCCATCTTGCCGATTTCGCCCGGGGTGAGGCCCGAAACGAGGGCGACGAGCAGGGTGTTGGCGGCGGCGCCGTTGGTTTCCGCCTTCTTGGAAACCTGCTCGATCTCGAACGCGGTGGGCTCGCGCAGGGTGATGCTGGAGATCTCCCGATCCGCCAGCTTGATCGGCTTGCGGAGCGCCAGCTCCAATTCGTCTGAAACGATATCCGACATGGAAAAATACCTTCTTTACCGGTGGTTTCGGGGGATCAGTTTTCGGTGACGGATCCCTGATAGCCTTCCCAGCGGACGTCGAACTTGGCGTCCGCCGTGTCGACCTCGAGGGCGTCGACCGTCCACATGTTGCGGCCGATGATCAGCTTGCCGTTGGCCAGCTGCACCGAGACGGTGACGTTGGTCATGGCGTTGAAATCGGCGACGGTGAGGCCCTGGGAGTCCCGGAAGCTGCCGGACACGAAGGGGGCCACCGGCATTTCCTTGTAACCATGCACGGCGTCCTGGCCGCTGACGGTCTCCCGCTTGACCAGGGCCGGGCTGTATTTGAAACTTCCCTCGAGGGAGTAGATCACCCCGTCGACGGTCAGGGTGGCTACGCCGGCAAGGCGATTGGTGTTATCGGCCATGTGAGGCTCCAAAGATCGGGCAGAAGCGCCGAAGCGCTTTGCCTTGCTGCGGAAAGGGCGGGATTACTGAAGGCGGAACTGCGCCAGCAACGCGAAGACGCGCAGCTGGTCGATCAGGGTGCCGGGCCACAGAACATCCACGCGGTTGGGATTGGTGGCGTTCTGTTGCACGATCAGCCCCTTGGCGAAGGCCGGGCTGTTCTGCACATAGCCGTCATATTCCAGGGCCTGGTAAGCCGCGATGATGTCGGCCCGGATGGAGCTCGGGGTGACGATGGCGGAGCCCGGCGCATAGGTCCCGCCGTCGGCGCCCAGCTTTACCCGCGCATATTTGCGGGTCACCATCCCCGCCAGGGACCGCAGCACATACATCAGCGTGTACATGGTCTCGACTTCGAGATAGCTGCTGTCCGGCTGGCCGAAGCCATTGGTCTGATAGGTGGTGATCAGGTTCTCGATATGGACCAGGCCGCCTTGGTCGACGGTGAAGGTCGAGATCCCGTCGTAGAGCAACGTATTGCGCTCGGACAGGATGAACTGCGACGCCAGCGGGGGCGCCAGCACGCCATAGACCGGCACCGTCTGCAACGGCATTGCCGGATCCGCCTTGAGGCTCTGGGCGCCGGCGCCCGCCACGGCGGCCGCCCACACCCAGTTCGGCGTCGGGCTGTCGTAGAAGCCCATGACCGAGGCGTGCTGGTCATTGCGGGCGGTCCCGAAGGTCGTCTGGCTGCCAGCGGTGCCGCGGTAGGCGGTGAAGACGCCGCCATAGACCTGGGTCGACCAGCTCCACCGGCCGGAACTGTCGTTCAGCCAGGCCTGCAGGGCATTGAGCGAGGTCGAGTCGGTGTAGGGGCAGACGATGAAATCGAAGGGCTGGTCGCCGCAATTGGCCAGCGCCGTCGTCAGCGTCGGATTGGTGGCGCCGCTGGCCATCGCGGTGATGGTGGGCACCAGGCCGGCCGGCGTGACCTCGCCGTTGGCCGCCCCCTGGTAGTTGAGGCGGATGTCGATATCGTTGCCGGTCAGGCCCTTGTTGACGGCCGTCAGGGTGACCGTGGTGGAAAGCGCCGATGCGGTGACCGGCAGATTGGTCAGGGCATTGACCGCCGCGGCGATGGCGGTGGCGATCGACCCCGCCGTCTCCAATGCGGCGATCGGCACGGGAACCAATTGGCCGGCGATATAGAGCGCCAGGACGCCGGCGGCCACCGTGGTCGCGGCGATGGCGATGGTGCCGGTGGCGGCGGTTCCGCCGCCGGCATCGGCGAGCGGCAGATACCAGACCTCGCCGGCCGGATCATTGAGCAGATAGGCCGCGGTCATCAGGGCCAGGGTCGAACCCAGGCCGCCTTGCGTGATGGCGTCGCTCGGCCCCTGCGACAGCAAGGGCATGTTCGGCGTCGCCAGCCCGGTCGACGTGATCTGGCCGATGATCAGGGCCCGCTGGGCCTGGCCGCCACTGTTGGCGAGGGCATTGTTGACCTCGGCATAGAACAGCGGCACCCGGATATTGGCCGGGATATTTCGGAAAGGAATGGTCATGCTTTGGCACTCCCCTCAGAGGTCTGGCCGGCGACGGCAGCGGCCGCCGGCGGGGCGGCGGCGGCTTGCGCCCCGCGAACGGCGTTCGCCTTAACGACGTCGCCGTCACGGAGCCGACGGGCCCAGTAGATGTCGCCTTCGTCAACCTCACGGCCTTCCGGCGGCAGATGGTCCTTCTTGATGGGGTCCCGGACCTTGAGACCGTCGGCAGGTTTCACGAACATGCGGTGCACTCCCTACTGAGGCAGTTGAATATCGAGGCCGGCGCCCTCGGGCCGGCCGTCCGGGCCCGACGTCCGGGGTGCCGGCAAAACAGAAACCGGAAACGCCGGATCGGAATAGGTTCCGGACGGGTCGAACACGTCGACCAGGTCGGTATCGACCGTCATCTCGGTCAACGGCACCGTGGTCTGCGGGGCAAAGGCCTCGGCGCCCTGGTAGAACGCCAGGCCGATATCCATCACCAGCTCGGCGTAATGCTCCCGACCGTCGGCGTTGACTTCGACTTCCGTGTCAACGAACGGAAATTCGGAAATCAGGACCTTCAGGCTCTGGGCATTGATCACCGTCGTCTCGATCTGACGGCCCAGCACCCACAGCGCGGTTTCCGCATTGTCGGCGCCGGCGTCGGCGGCCTGCGCCGGCGCCGAAACGCGCGCGGTGATGCGGATCGTCGCCACCACCTCGAAATTGATCCCGGCGTTGCCCTGCGATTCCTTGTGTTCGCGCAGCGGCCGCACGCGGATATAGGGGTATCTGCCGTCCCAGCTCGGCCAGTCGCCCGGCAGATAGACGTTCGTTCCCGCCGCCGTCGTGCCGGTCAGCAGCGTCTGCACGACGCCCAGCAGCACATCCGTGGTGGTGACGGTCACGGCGAGCTCACAAAATTCAGCATCAGCTTGGCCTCGCCGTGGCCGTCAGGCCGGACATCGCGCACCACATAGGTGCTGTTGACCCGGGTGATGAAGACCATGTCGCCTTGCACCGGCGGCGCCGGAAACAGCGCCAGGCGAACCCCGAGAACCGGCGTCGCGGTATTCACGCCGCCCGCCTTCGCGTCATCGATCATCTCGAGGCCGAGATAGGCCTCGTCAAAGACCGCATCGGCCAAGGTGAAGGACGGTCCGGCGGATGGCCGGTAAATCACCGGCTCATCCTCTCCGAACACGCCCATGACCGGGCCCAGGACCATTTGATCCCAGTCGATCATGGTTAGGCTTCGGCCCGGCCGCTCAGCAGCACCTCGGGGCGGGTGCAGATGTGCAACGGGTACGAATAGGCCTCCATCTTCCACCAGGACCGGCGGTCACGGTCGAAGATCGGGATGATGTAGATCGGCTTGCCGGGCGTGTTGACCCATTCGAATGCCTCGCCGGGCGCATAGGCGACGCGGAAGACGCCGGGAGCGCCCACCGGGAAGAACTTCACCTTGTCGGTGGGGATGGCGATGGTGCTGGTATCGTCCGAGCCGCGGTAGTTCAGCCAGGTGATGCCGGCGAATTCGAACGATTTGAACGCCGCGCCGGCCGAACCGCCCCGGATTTCCTGGGCGTCCGACCAGTTCACGAAGGTGCGGATGACGTCGGGATGGTTGACGAACTCGTCGTAGAACGCATCGCCGGCCAACCCGAATACCCTGGTCGACGGAAGGAACGCCCCCTGCGACTTGCGCGCCATGGTGCGCACGATGCCGTTGCAGATCGGCCGCAGGCTGTTGGCCGTGGCGGCCGCCAGATTGAACCCGATCTCGGCGGCTTGAGTAATCTGGAACTCGTTGAAGAAGTTGAACTTGACCGTGCCATCGGCATCCAGGCAAAGCCCCTGGATGGCGGCCAGCCTCTGGTATTCCCAGGTATATTCCATGCTGGCCGTCAGCCCGGTCGGACCACTCAGGCGGCGGGCGACTTCCGTCTCCAGCTGCATGAGTTCGGTTTCGGTACCGAACGCCCGGATGTTCTGGATTTCGTTGGCGTAGATGGTGTCGTCGTGCAGCAGTCGCGGCACGTCGAAATAGAACGCCTGGCGCTTCTCGGTGGTGCGCTGGGTGCCCTCCTCGCCCCGATCCGAGAAGGGAATCAAGATCAGCTTGCCCTGTCGCTGTTCGATGGCCAGCGCGGTGGTCCGGATCGGATCGGGCTCGAAAATGTTGAGCTCGCCGATACCGGTCGGCTGGTAGGGATTGCGCTGTACCGCCGTGGTCAGCTGAATCGTGGAAAACGGGTCCTGATGAAAGACGTCAAGCGAAACCATGATGCGGCTCCTTAGCGAGCGATGATGCCGAGGGCCGCGAGCTGGGCCAGGGCGGCGGTGATGTGGGACGCATCGAGCGACGCATCCCAGACGAGTTCCGAGGCATTCACTTCGGCCGCGCGCAGGACCGCGGGAGCGGGCTGGTCGGCCAGGGTGGCGTCGGTGGTGGCGAACAGGATTGCCGCAGCAATCTGGCTTCCGTCGGCGGCAGAGGCGGTCACCGGGACGTATTTGCCGCTGCCGGTGTTGGCGGTAATCGTAAAGGTGTCACCGGCAATGCAGGGGACGGTGCCCGCCGTGATGGTGAAGTTGACCTGCGCATCGGCGAAGGCCGTGCCGAACGTCGTCGTTCCCAGGTAATCCCCGCTCGGATCGTAAACCGACGCCGTGGTTGCCGTGAGGCAGGTGATGACGTACGCCCCGGTCTTGACAGACCCGCCGGCAGTGATAGCGCCGATCGTGGCGTTGCCCGTGTTGTGCGCACCGCCGGCCAGAGTCGCGCCAGACAGGGTGATCTTGGCCGGGACGGAGGTGGCCAGGGTCAGGGCATTGCCGCCCGTGCCGACCGCGGCGGCCGTGACGGCGATGCCGGTGCTGCCCGAGGCCGCATAGGTGCACTTGACCAGATTGGCGTCGACCGAGGCCTGCAGGAAGGTCAACAGGGCGGCAGCGGTCAGCGCCGGGGTCCCGCCGAGATTGACCTGGTTGCCGCTGGCACCGGACATCTCGAAGGTGATCGCCGTACCCGCGATGGTAAGGGTATCGCTGGCCGCCGGATTGGTGGCAATGGTGATGAGGCCGGTCGCGGCGACGCCGGCCGGGGCGACGCCCGCCGGGACGCCGAAGGCGATGCGGCCGAGAACGGCGCCGGCCAGGACCTTGGCGCTCCCGGTCAAGGTGATGCGGTCGCGCGAGCGATGGCCATTGGCCTCGGAGACCAGAAAGCCGCCGTTGTGCCACTGTTCGGAAAGAGGAACCTGGGTCATGTCTGTGATCTCCGATTACTTGCCGCGGACGCGCGAGAAGGCGGCGTCCCAGCGGGATTCGAGGGCCTTGGGGGAATTCGCCGACTGCTCGCCACCGGCACCGAGGCTCGGGTTGCGATTGGAACGGTCGCCATTCGCGGCAGGGGCCGGCGTGTCGCGCAGCACCACCAGCGCCTGTTTGCGGGTCAGCGCGGTGTTGAACGCCAACGAAGCGGCCAGCACGGGATTGCGACCGGCGGCCTTGCTGGCGAAGATCGCGGCGCAACGAGCCCGCTCCCGGCGGCGAGCGCGAGCGACGGCGCTCTTGCCGCGCATCTCTTCCTCGTCGTCGTCTTTGTCCTTGTCGCTGTCGTCGCCATCGGCGTCCTCGTCCTCGGACTCGGCCTTGGCGCGCTTGCCTTTCTTGGGCTCGCCGCCCTCATCGTCTTCGGCTTTGGCGCCATCCTCATCGTCTTCGGCGTGAGCATCGTCCTCGTCGTCGGCGGCGCGCTGGCCCTTCTTCGACTTCTTGGAGTCGCCGTCGTCGCGGTCCTGGTCCGTCTTGTCGTCATCACCGTCTTCGGCGCGGTCGTCGTCTTGATCCGTTTCGGACTTGGCTTTTCCGGCGGCATTGCCCCGGCCAATGCCGGCCAGATGGGCGAACGACAACGCGCTCGCCACGCGGGTGGAGAGTTTCATTACAGAGCCTTTCGTCTGCGGTCAGTGTCAGCCCAGCTCGGCGAGCAGGGAGCGGAAAGCTTCATCCGGCGCCATCACGGCATCGGCGAAGCCGATCTCAACGCCCTCGGCGCCGAGAAAGGTGGTGGCCTGAGTTCCCCGCACCTTGGCAGCGGAGATCCGGCGGTTGCGGGCGACGGTGGTGACGAAGAGCTCGCCCATGGCGTCGACGTCGGCTTGGAAACGGTCCAGCGCCGCCTTGGCAAGCGGTTGGAATTCGCTGCCATCGGCCTTGCGATCGCCGTAATGGATCAACGTGACGGCAATTCCCGACGCGCTCAGCGCCTTCGAAAAATCGACATGCATGCAGATGACGCCGACACTGCCAGTGCCCCCGGTGCGGGGCACAATGATCCGCTCGGCGGCGCTGGCAATGGCATAGGCGGCGGAATAGGCCGACTCGGTCAGGATCGCCCAGATCGGCTTATCGCCCCGCGCCTTATAGATCGCGTCGACCAGGTCGAAGCATCCCGCCACCTCGCCGCCGGGGCTGTCGATATCGAGGACGATGGCCCGCACCGCCTCATCTTCGAGGGCCATGCTGAGATTGGCCCGAACGCCGTCATAGCCGGTCATGCCGCTGTAAGGCCGCAAGGTGCCAAGCTTTTGCACCAGGGTGCCGGTCACCGGGATGATCGCCACACCGGCGACCACGTCATAGGCCCGGTCGCGGGCGGCATCGTCGTCGTCAAGGTCGAAGCAATTGAGCGCGATGGCCTCACCGGTCGGACGGAACAGCCTGGTGATGCCGAAGCGGTCGGCCAGCGCCGCCATGACGATCTCAGCCTTGGCCGGCGTGATGGCGATCGGCACGTTAAAGAGCCTGGTCGCCAGATGCGGATAATTGATCATGCCCGCGCCTTCCGAATGAGGGCGCCGACGTCGAGAACGACCAGGGACTCGCCCTTCGCCCGGCCGAGCGCATCGATCAGCTGGGCGCGGCCGCAAATCACCGCCGGGGCGGCGCCCGACACGGCAACGATCCAAGCGTCATGCTCGGGCAACGGGCCGGCGGCCAGCGTCCGCAGGACCTGGGCAAACTTGCTGAGGGCGTCCTCGGCCAGGCCGACCTGCGCCAACTTCACCATGCCGGCGCCGACGCCGATCGCCGCGACGTCCCCCGCCTTGCGAGCCCCGCCGAGCGGCGGGACAAGGCCACCGTCGACCCAGGCCTTCAGTTGGTCGCCGGTAACCTGCAGGTCCTGCCCGGCGATCGCCGCGACCCTTTCGACGGCGCTTGTTGCCGCATCAGCCATTATTGTGCCTCGGGTTGTTCGGGCGGCGTGGCCGCCTTGGTTGCGTCCTGCATCCCGGCCCAGGTTGGCCGCGGGATGCCGAGCTTATCGAACCGTTTGAGCTCGATGGCTCGCTGATCCATGACTTCTTCCCAGTCGCGCCCCTCGTTCTGTGCGCATTCGGCCTTCAGGGTTGACAGGCCGGCATCCATGCCGAGCACAGCCCCCTGTTTCTCCTTCACCGGGTCGATCCAGCCGCGGCCGGGCCCGAGCCAGCCGCAGCGCGAATAGCCGGTCCGCGCCTCTACGTAGTCGGGCGCACCGGCCGGCAACGGCAGCTCGCCATTGTCCATCGCCTCGTGCAACCAAGCCGCATAGAACGGCGTGGCAAATCCGGCCACGAATTCGTCCCGTCGGCGGGTCAGCGTCTTCCATGATTCGAGCAGCGCCGCCCGGGCGCTCGAATAGTTCGTCTTCGACCAATCCTGGGTGATCTGCTCGGCCGAGACGCCGAGAGCAGCGGCCACGGCGCGCAGCATTTCGTGGGCGAACTCGCCGAACCCGTCATGGGGATGGGCGGCCGCCACCGAGGTGATTTCTTCGCCCGGGGCGAGGGTCGGCACCACGACGCCGTTGAGGATGGCCGGGCGCTTGTCGTGCCAGTCGCCGCGCAGGCTCTGGTAAAAGCTCATACCCTCCTGATCGGCGGGGGCGATTGCCTCCTCGATCAGCTGCTTGTCGAACGGGCTGGTGACGTAGGTCCCGAAGATCGAGGCCACGGTCGCCGCCTGCAGCTCGACGCCGTAATAGCGCGCCAGCATCTTCAACCGCGCCAACACCGGCGTGAATACGCCAATCCCGCGATTCTGGCCGGCCCGATCGCGTTCGAAGTCATGGATGACGCGGCGCCAGCCGTCGTTGCCTTCCTCGCGCGGCACCCTCACCCATTCCATCGATTCGACGGCATTGTACCAATCGTTCTGATGCGCCTTGCGGATGTGATAGGCGATCGGCACCCCGTCATCGTCGATTTCGACACCGCCGCGCAGATACTTCGTGTCGACCATCTGCTGCGGATTCGACAGTCGGTCCGGATCGACCACCAGGAACGACGTCGCATAATTGGCGGCGCCGCGGCCGACCCGCTCCGGCATCCAATAGACGACGGCGAGGGCGTCGCCATCGACCAGTTTGTGACGCAACGACAGGCGGAACTGCTGCGAAACGGTCAACTGGCGCGTCACATCGTTGTAACGGCCAATGTCGTCGGCAAAGCCGCGCCACAAGGCTTCGGCCGTGCGCCGGAACTCGTCGGCCCAGGTCGCGTCGAACCCCCCGATCCCCGTCTGCGCCGCCAGCGCCCGATAATCCGGATTGGCCGCCAGACGGAACGACGCCCCGACCGTGTTGTCGAGGATGCGGGTAATGCCACCCGAGGCCCAGCCGTCGTTGCGGGCCAGGTCGCGGTTGCGGGCGACCATGCGGTCGCGGAAAATGTTGATCTCGGCATCCGGCGAGCGGATCCACGGCAACCACTCGCCCATTTCCGCGGTTTGCCATTGGGCCGCGTCGTACGGGAAGACGCTGTTCGGCGCCATCTCGGTCGGCGGCCAATAGCCGTTGCCGTCGGCCCGCGGGCGAGGCTTACCGGCCGGTGCCGCCGGAACCATCGGGCGGCCGGCCGCGTCGAGGATCCGCGAGGGGGCGGGCACGGGCGCCATCAAAAGAACGGCCGAATCGGGCGCCGCGCGCGCCGGACAATGCCGAGCTGAGCCTGCAGCTGCTCGATCAGGGCCACCAAAGAGCCCAAATTGGCGCGCGTATAGGTCACCGACTTCGAGCCGTCGCCCTGGGTATAGCTGAAGCTCTCGCCCTTCGTGCCCGAGGCCAGGGCAATATACGCCTGCTGAGCGGCCGCCAAGGCGGCTTGCAGGGTAGCCGTGTCCATCCCCGCAAAAATGCTGGTCGCAGGATTATACAAGGGGCGATTCCTAGACTAGACGGTCAACGAGTGACTTCTTGCCGGGCGGCGGCGGTGCCGATGGCGTGGTATTCCGTGCGGCGGCCGTCACCGGGGCTGGCGTCGCGAACGCCGTTCGTGGAGCAGCGGCCGGCGGCGGTGCCGGAACAATTGAGCGGTTCATCATGGCGACCATGTCGGCTTGATCGGCCTTCGCCACGCTGCGCGCCGTCGCCAGGGCCTGCCATTGGTCGGGCCGCAGGCTGGACAGGTGCAGATGCGCCGCCATCGCCATGTTGTAGATCCGGCAGTCATGGTAGTGGTTCTCGCCCGAGGCGACCCATTCCCGGACGATCCGGCCCTTGACCTCACGGTCCTTCAAATGCTCGGCAGTGAGCTGCTGGAAATAGCGCTCATCCTGCCAGTTCCCGAAATGGCAGTAGCCCGGCGGATCCGCTTCGGCGCCGTCGCGGCGCCCCTCCTTCCGCAGATAGGCGTAAAACTCCGCCTTCAGGCTCCAAGTCCCCACCGGCCACAACATGACGCCGCGACGCACTTTCTTGCCGCGCAGGGTGATGTCTTGCTTCGTCGGCGTGCCCACAGGCGGGTGATACCAACCTGGCATGCCCTTCACCGCATAGGCGCGGTGCCGGCTGCGCACCCACTGGTAGACCTGATTGCTGCAGTAACCGGCGTCGACCGCGAAGGCCTCGATGCCCTGCAGGTTGCCGCAAGCGTCCTCGTAGCGACTGGCGGCGACCTCGGCCAGCTTGCCCCACACCTCGTTGGTTTCGTCGGCCGTCTCGCCCTCGAGATAGCCGGCTTCAACCACCCAACTGACCAGCCCCACACCCCAGGCCAGGACCTCGTAGAAGATTCCAGCCTTCTGAATGTCCGCCGAGCCGGTGAGCACCAGGCCGCCCGGTGGCACCATCCGTTCCGCGTATTCCTCGCGGCGTGCGTAGAGCAGCTTCCATTCCGGCGCCTCGCCCCGCTCTTCCCAGCCCTCGCCGAGCCACAGATTGACGAAGGTCTTCAGCTTGGACGGATCGTCCTTGCTTTCCAGGAACTTGGCCGCGATGTCGTTCCAACCGACCAGCAGCGAATGCAGCGTGTCGATGTGATAGGACGGATGGCGGCCCGGGCCGGGCTGGGTTGCAACCCAGTGCCCGGCCTTGACCATGGCGTCCTTCTGCCAATGCTCGATTTCCGCGCCGCAGTGGCGGCAGGCGTACCAGGCGTTGTGCGGCCATTCCTTGTCGAAGCGCAGCCCGCCATTCCCGTTACTGTCGGGATGGAATGTCAGACGCTGCTCTTCACCGCAATGCGGGCATGGGACCTGCCAATAACGCTGATCACCGGCCTCAAACACCACATCGACGCGACCGCCTTTCAAGGTCGGCGTCGAACCCAGCAACCGTTTCCAATCGCCGGTGGCGAGGAATGCCATCTGCCTGGCTTCGAGCATGGCCAGCGGATCGCCTTGCTTATCAAGGTCGACTGGCCATTCTTCGATCTCATCGCCGAAGGCATATTTGACCGTCTTCGACCGCAGGTCGGCCGCCGAGTTGGCGCCGGTGATGACGATCGAACCGCCGGTGAAGCGCTTGTTGAGGGCCGTCGATCCCTCCGAGCTGCGCGAGACCTGCCGACGCACCTTCTGCCGAAGCTTTGGGGAACCCTCAATCGTGGGCGACAACTTTTCCCGGTTAAAGTCCTGCGCCGC
>CAIOJO010000219.1 GCA_903858635.1 uncultured Telmatospirillum sp.
GGCGGCGCCGGTCGCCGTGGCCAAGCCCGTACCGCCGCCAAAGGCAGAGCCAAAGCCGCGTCCCAAAGCCGCGCCGGCGGCACCGAGTTCGTCCGCCGCCTCGGTGCAACCGCCGGCCGCAGCGCCTGCCGCCGGCGACACTCGCCCCGCGACGCCGGCCGCCTCGCCGCCCGCCGCGGCAATCGAACCGCCACCGCCCGCCGCCGTCGGCACCGACTTCGCCAATCTGGTATTCGACCGCATCAACCGGATCGCCCGCCGCAACTATCCCGAGGCGGCCATCCTTCGCCACCAGCAGGGCAAGGTGGTCTACCATCTGCTGATCGGCCCGGCCGGCGAACTCTTGGAACACGGCATCGAGCCGTCCGGCATCGAGACCCTGGATCGCGCCGCCGAACAGGCCATCACCGCCGCCGCGCCCTTTCCCAAGCCGCCCGACCTGGGGGCCAAGGCCTATCGACTGGGCGGAGCGATTGTCTATCGCCTGGAAAACTGAGCCGCCCGCCGCCCTGTAAGCCAAATTTCATTTGGCGCGGCGGCGCCCACGGCGCACCGTCGATAGCCTGCCAGCAAAGCGATATGGAAGGGATATGACCATGTTCCCCACCCCCGCTCGCGTCTTTCTGACCAAAGGCGTCGGCATCCACCGGCAGGCCCTCACCGCCTTCGAATTCGCCTTGCGCGCCGCCGATATCGAACAGCAGAATCTGGTCTATGTGTCGTCGATCCTGCCCCCGGGATGCGAACTGATCGGCCGCGAGATCGGCATCGAACGGCTCAAGCCCGGCGACATCACCTTCTGCGTCATGGCGCGGGCCGAGACCAACGAGCCGGGGCGCCACGTCCATGCCAGCATCGGCCTGGCCAGGCCGACCGACCCCGCCATGTACGGGTATATTTCCGAACATCACGGTTTCGGCATGAACGCCGCGTCGAGCGGTGAATACGCCGAGGATTTGGCCGCCACCATGCTCGCCTCCACCCTCGGGCTGGATTTCGACCCCGAGGCGGCATGGAACGAACGCAAGCAGATCTACGAACACAGCCATGTGATCATCGACAGCATGTCGACCACGGCGTCGGCGGAATGCGATGCCGATGGAAAATGGACCTGCGCCGTTGCCGCCGCGGTCTTCCTGTTTTCCTAGCCGAGGCCTGCCGCATGGACTTTTTCCAGCGTTTCACCTTCCTGGTCTGCGCGCCCGCCTTCGAGGTCGACGAACTCGAAGGGACCCGTCTGCAGCAGATCCTGTCCGAGATCGAACGCCTGGGATTCCAGGTGGTCAAGGCGCGCCGCGTCGAAGATGCGGAACTGGCGATCCGCACCGACGCCGCCATCGGCTGCATGATCATCGACTGGGGCAAGAAAGGGCTGGACGGCAAGGCAGCGGCCTTGATCGCCCTGGTGCGCCGCCGCGGGATGGAGATGCCGATCATCCTGTTGGTGCGGCACCAGCGGCTGGAGAACATTCCGGTCGATGTCCTCAACCATGTCGACGGATATGTCTTCCTGGCCGAGGAAACGCCGGAGTTCATCGCCAAGAACCTGGTCAGCCGCCTCAAACAATACGCCGATACCTTGAAGACGCCCTTTTTCGGCGCCCTGGTGGACTATGCCGAGGAAGGCAACCAGCTATGGACCTGCCCCGGCCATAACGGCGGCATCTTCTACCGGCGCAGCCCGATCGGGCGGATCTTCGTCGAACATCTGGGCGAAGCCATCTTCCGCGACGACATCGACAACTCGGTCCTGGAACTGGGTGACCTTCTGGTCCACGAGGGGCCGGCCCTGCAGGCGCAGAAGGAAGCCGCCCGCATCTTCGGCGCCGAACGGACCTATTTCGTCCTCAACGGCACCTCGGCCTCCAACAAGATCGTGCTGTCGGCCTTGGTGGCGGAAGACGACCTGGTCCTGTTCGACCGCAACAACCACAAGGCAGCGCATCATGGGGCGCTGTTCCTGGGCGGCGGGTTGCCGATTTTCCTGGAAACCGACCGCAACGCCTTCGGCCTGATCGGCCCGATCGACTTCGAGGCGCTGGACGAGGAAAGGATCCGCGACAAGATCCGTCGCCATCCTTTGGTCAAGGACCGCTCGGCCTGGCAGCGGGAACGCCCGTTCCGGGTGGCGGTCATCGAACAGTGCAGCTATGACGGAACCATCTACAGCGCCGAGATGATCCTCGCGAAGATCGGACCGCTCTGCGACTACATTCTGTTCGACGAGGCCTGGGCCGGCTTCATGAAGTTCCACCCCGACAACGAGATCCAGGGCCTGTACCGGGAAACCGAGGCCGACGGCAGCATTCGCTTCTACACCTATGTGGTGCGGGAATGAGCCGAACCGCTGGCGGGCGCCGCCGACGCATGCCTGCCGGCCGCCCCAAATCGTCATTCGGGGCTCGCCTGCACCTGGAGTAGAATAGCCTTCAGACCGAGGGGCTCACGCCATGCTCCATGTTCCAGGCGATCTTTCGCACCAGCAGCAGATCCCAACGGTTTCCCCGGATCTCGACACCAGCGCGGTGGTCGGGGCGCTTCCCACCTATGAGGTCGGTCTTTCCTGGGATGCCAGCGGCGGCGACGCCGAAGCGGCGTTCAATCGCCAAGCCGAGTTGCCTGGTGTCTTGGTGACCAAGGATGGGGCGCTGGTCGGCCTGTTGTGCCGGGCGCGGTTCATGGAGTTGATGACCCATCCGTTCGCGCCCGAACTGTACCTGCGCTGGCCGCTGTCTCGCCTGCCGAAAGATATCTGGCCCGAGCCTCTGATCGTTGCCGCCGACCTGCCGATCGCCGATGCCGCCACTCGGGCCCTGGCCCGCCCAGCGGGTCAACTCTACGACCCGCTGGTAATACGGCAGATCGATGGCCGTTTGGCCGTGCTCGGCCTGCAAGTCCTGCTGCTGGCGGAAGGTCGGGTGCTGGCCCGTTA
The DNA here is from genome assembly GCA_903858635.1 of uncultured Telmatospirillum sp. Classification (GTDB taxonomy): domain Bacteria; phylum Pseudomonadota; class Alphaproteobacteria; order Rhodospirillales; family Magnetospirillaceae; genus DUZF01. Next base: position 2,933 of record CAIOJO010000219.1, read on the forward strand.
TGCGGCCAGTCTCGAAACCACCCTGACCGAATTGCGCCTGGCCCAGGACAACCTGGTGGAAGCCCGCAAGATGGCCGCGCTGGCCGGATTGGTTGCCGGGATTGCGCACGAAATCAACACCCCGGTCGGGCTGGCGCTGACCAGCGGCTCCCATTTGCGGCAGCAGACCGCGATGCTGGCGGAAAAGCTGCGGGCCGGCACCATCAAGCGCTCCGAGCTCGACCAATACCTGGTTCTCGCAGAAGAGGCGGGAAGCCATCTGGAAACCAATCTGCAACGTGCGGCGGAGCTGATCCGGAGCTTCAAGCAGGTGGCGATCGACCAAACCAGCCAGGAACGGCGGTCCTTCGACCTGCGCCAGTACATCGAGGCCGTGCTGTTCAGCCTCGGCCCACGCTTGAAAAAGCTGCCGCACCGGGTCGAGATCGACTGCCCGGCCGACCTGAAGATGGACAGCTACCCCGGGGCCGTCGCCCAGGTGCTGTCCAACCTCATCCTGAACGCTGTTATCCATGCCTTCCCGCAACAGCAGGCCGGGCACATCCGGATCGCCGCGCACAGCGACGGTGCGCTGGTCACCCTGTCGGTAAGCGATGACGGCGTCGGCATCCCGCCGGAAAACCTGCCCCGCATCTTCGACCCGTTTTTCACCACCAAACGCGGCGACGGCGGCAGCGGATTGGGCCTCCACATCGTGTTCAATCTGGCCACCCGCACGCTGGGCGGCGAGGTGCGGTGCGACAGCACACCGGGGATGGGCACCACCTTCCAGCTTCGCCTTCCCCTTGAGGGACCGCAACCATGAGCGACGACGAACTGCGCTTTGCCGCAGAGGAACCCGAGGCCCCGGTGCTCGCTCTCGAGGAATGGACGATCCTGGTCGTCGATGACGAACCGGAAGTTCACGCCGTCACCCGGATGGTTCTCGCCGACGTGCTGTTCCAGGGACGCCGGCTGGTATTCCGCTCGGCCTATTCGGCGGCCGAGGCGCGCGCCATGCTGGCGAGCGGCGCCGATGTGGCGGTGATCTTGTTGGACGTGGTGATGGAGACCGATCAGGCCGGTCTCGACCTGGTCCGCTTCATCCGCGGCGAGTTGGGCAATGCGATGGTGCGAATCATCCTGCGTACCGGCCAGCCGGGCCAGGCTCCCGAGCGGGACGTCGTCGTCCAATACGACATCAACGACTACAAGGAAAAGGCCGAACTGACGGCCCCCAAACTGTTCACCGCCGTTTTCTCGGCCCTTCGGTCTTACCAGGACCTGCGCAAGATCGAAACCATCCGGCGCGGGCTGGAACGGATCATTGCGGCGTCCGGCGACCTGTTCAAGCGTCGATCGATGGACCTGTTCCTGTCCGGGCTGCTTGGTCAATTGAATGGGGTGCTCGACCTGGGCCCCGATACCCTGTTATGCGCCCGCCATCCCGATAAGCCGGAGCAGGCCCTGCCCCGTATTCTTGCCGCGACGGGCCGTTTTTCCGGTTCGGAGAAGCGCCCGTTGGCCGAGATGTTGTCGGCCGAGGAGGCCGCCGCGATCCGGCAGGCATTCGAAGCCGAACAGACATCCTATGCCCCCGGACATCATCTTCTGTTCTTCCACGGGGAGAACCGCCACCAGATCGTCATTTACGTCGCCCAAGGGCGCCCGCTGTCCGAGGTCGACGTCCAACTGGTCGAGGTGTTCTGCGCGAAAGCGGCCATCGGCTTGGACAACGTCTATCTTTACGAACAGTTGCGCGCCGCCATCGAGGCGACCGTAAACGCCCTGGCCAAGGCGGCGGAATACAAGGACGACAGTACCGGGGCCCATGTCCAGCGGGTCAGTCGCTACAGTACGGAATTGGCCCGCATCCTGTGGGAAGACGGCAGTTTCCCCAACGCCATCGATGCCGAATTCATCTCGCTGATCGGCTTGGCCAGCGTGCTGCACGACGTCGGCAAGGTCGGCGTTCCGGATGGCATCCTGAAGAAGCCGGACCGGCTGACCGAACAGGAATGGGAGTTCATGCACCGACATCCGGACATCAGCCTGGGTATCTTGACCGAAGCCGCCGCCATGGTCGATGGACGCACCTATCGGTCGATGGGCGTCGAGATCGCCGCCGCGCACCACGAACATTACGACGGCAACGGCTACCCGCATCGCCTGCAGGGGGAGGGTATCCCGCTATCGGCCCGGATCCTTGCCGTGGTCGACGTATTCGACGCCTTGACCTCGCGGCGCCCCTACAAGCGACCCTGGCCGGTCGATGAAGCCTTGGCGTTCATCGGCGAGGCAGCCAACCGCCAATTCGATCCGGTGGTGGCAGCGGCCTTCCTGAAAGGTGTTCGGTGCGGCCGGATCCCGGTGGTGCCGCTCTGACGCGCCCAACCGCGGCGCCGGCCTGCTCATTCTCGCCCTGTCGGAAAAATCCTGGCATTCTATGGTTGAAGTTCGGCTTCTTACCTGGAATGAGGCTTCATGACCGCTGATCGCAATGACCCCAAGGACCTCCACCGGCGGCGCGTGCTGGCTGAACGAGCCGATGATTTCGACGAAGAGCTCGAGATGGAGCTCAATGATGACGGCGACGACCGGATGGCCCAGTTGCTGGGCGGCCTGACCGACGAGCAGCAAAGCCAGGAGGTGATCGACCGTCGCCGCTACTTCCATGAGCTGTTCAAATTGCAGCGCGAATTGGTCAAGCTGCAGGATTGGGTGGTCCACAAGAAGCTCAAGGTGGTGGTCCTGTTCGAGGGCCGCGACGCCGCCGGCAAGGGCGGCGCCATCAAGCGCATCACCCAACGCCTGAATCCCCGCGTCTGCCGGGTCGCCGCATTGCCGGCCCCCAACGAGCGGGAACAGACCCAATGGTATTTCCAGCGCTATGCCACCTATCTGCCGGCCGGCGGCGAGATCGTGCTGTTCGACCGAAGCTGGTACAACCGCGCCGGGGTCGAACGGGTGATGGGCTTTTGTAGCGAAGAGGACGTCGAAGAATTCTTCCGCTCGGTGCCCGAGTTCGAACGGATGCTGGTCCGCTCCGGCATCATCCTCATCAAGTACTGGTTCTCCATCACCGACGATGAACAGCACTTCCGTTTCCAGATGCGCATCGACGATCCGATCAAACAATGGAAGTTGAGCCCGATGGACCTCGAGTCCCGGCGCCGTTGGGAACAATACACCCAAGCCAAGGAAGAGATGCTGGAACGCACCAACATTCCCGAGGCGCCGTGGTGGCTGGTCGAGGGTGTCGACAAGAAGCGGTCGCGGTTGAATTGTATCCACCACCTCTTGACGCAAATACCGTATGGCGAAGTGGAGCATCCCCCCGTCATCCTGCCCGAACGGGTGCATAACCCCGACTATGTTCGCCATCCGATGCCGAAAGAGATGTTCGTCCCGCAGGTCTATTGAAGCGGCGGCAAGGCTGACCGTGCCGACCAGCGGCATCAGGCGGCGACCCGGATGCCTCGGCGGCGCGCCGCGGTGGCATCGTACTTGGCCGTCGCGACGATATCGTAGGCCTGGAACCGCTGCAGCGCTCGGGTCTGCAGGTTCTGGCCGACGGCATTATGGAAAACCGGCAAGCGGTCATAGGCCAGCCACACGCGCCGCAGGTGACGTTCCTGCCCGGTCTCTCCCTTGGCGAAGGGCTCGCGCCCGTGCAGCATGCGGTAGTTGTCGATCACCAGGATTTGGCCCTTGGTGAGGGACAACCGCTGGCGATATTTGGGCTTGGCGAAGTAATTCGTCTGCAGGGCGTGGAACGCTTCCACCGCCCACTCGGCGACGAAGGCCGTCGCATCGTAACGGAAGCGCAGCATGGTGCTGCCGTCATCCAGGTCCTCGAAGACGGCGCGGTCCAGGGCGATCTGATCGTCACGGCAATAGGTCACGCAGCCCTTGGTCGACAGAATGTCGAGATCGTGGCGGTTCTGTTGGGCCATGTCGCCATACACCCGCTGGGCGTCGATGAGGATATTGGCCCCGCCCACGACGGCGTTCTGCCAGCATTGCAGAACCAGCATCTTTGGCGGCTGCAGCTGGAGATAATGCCCGTCCCGGCGGACCAGCCCGTGCAGATAGGAACCGTCGGTATGCGGCAGGAACTCCTCGTTGCTGACCCCCATATATTCGGAGCGGTAGGCCTCCCAATAGCGATTGACGGCCGTCTCCGTGCCGATCCCGACCAAGCCGTCGGCGCCGGCGCGAACGTGCCACTGGACGCGTCCGAAGGATTCGGCGATCTCCTTCAATGTTTCGCTTTCCGCATCCCAAGCCTCGATAACGGCATAGCCCTGGGCCGCGACATGCCCGGCGATCTTTGCCTGGCCGGCGACGAATTGATCCCGGGTCCTACAGCAAAACACCATCATTCGGTCCTCCACCGGAAGTTGCTTTCCCACCGTAAGATGAACCAGGGTTGCTGACGCGGCACTGACGGGAGCCCGAGCTTTCGTGTGCCGGTGTGGCACGCGAATGGCGCCTTGCGTGCCCCATAAGGGTTACCCATATTTTTTTGATGAGATTACTTGTGGTGGAAGACAATCATCGTCTGGCCGCGCTGATGGCGAAACTTCTCGCCGAGAACCTGTTCGCCGTGGATGTGGTCGAAACAGTCGATGAGGCGTGGGCGGCCCTCAAAACGGTCGACTACGATGTGGTCCTCCTCGACCTCTCCTTGCCCGATGGCGACGGCACGGAGATTCTTCGTTCGCTACGCCGCACCGGACACGCCACGCGAATCCTGGTGGCGACCGCGCGGGCGGATGTCGTCGGGCGCGTCGAGGCATTGAATGACGGCGCCGACGACTACCTGGTGAAGCCCTTTTCCCTGGACGAACTTCTGGCGCGCATCCGGGCGTTGCTGCGCCGGCCGTCGACGACGGCGCAGGCGGTGCTGTCGGCCGGCCGGCTGACGCTGGACGTCACCTCCCTCCCCCTGTGCGTCGATGGCGAGGTGACGCCGCTGCCACGACGCGAGTTGGGCGTCCTGATGCTGCTGCTGGCCAATCAGGGGCGGTTGGTACCGAAGCAAAAGATCGAGAACGCCACCTACTCGTTCGACAGCGAAGTCACCCCCAACGCCATCGAGGCTTCGGTGTCGCGCCTGCGGCGCCGGCTGGCCAACCTCGATGCGGCGGTGACGATCACCAGCATGCGGGGACTCGGCTACATCCTCACCGTGCCAGGAGCGTGATGGCCCCGCCCGCCCGACCCTTGTCGCGCATTCTGGCCATCCACATGGCCCTGGTGGCGGCCGCCGTCGCGTCGATGCTGATCGCCTTCTACGCGGCCCATTGCGTTCTCGACACACAAGAGCTACGCCGGCTGACCATCGAAGCGCAACTGCAGGACATCATCGCCGGCGTCAAGCGGGGTGAGGATCCGGCCACCTGGAAGCTTTATACCGAGCACCCGCGCTCCTACGCCTTTCGCCTCTTCGACCACCGCCAGGCGTGGCAGCGCAAACTCATCGGCCAGGCCAATGACGAACTCCTGAACTCGCTCGTCCCCGACCAAGGGACCCAGGATCTGGTGAGCGGCTTCACCACGCTTCCCTCGGCAGCGGGAACGGCCGAGGACGAACCGTTGCTGATGACCGGCCGTGGAGAATTCGGTGGCCGCGTTTATTGGGTGCAGGCCGTCATGGTCGACGATCCGGCCTGGCGGTGGACCACCGTGCTCTTCAAGTCCATTTTCGATCACGTGGCGATTCCGGTTCTGGCGATCGTTCCGGCGTTGACCTTGGCCGTCTTCCTCACGACGCGGCGCGTGCTGCGGCCGCTGACCCGGGTGGCCGGTCAGGCGAGCGAGCTGGGAAACGCGGTGATGGTCGGGCGCCCCATTGCGCCCCTCTCGGACGACAAACTGCCCCTCGAATTCCGCGGCGTGGTCGGGGCGATCAATGCCATGCTGGCAAAATTGGATCGCTCGCTCACCCTACAGAAGGAATTCACCTCCGATGTGGCGCATGAGCTCCGCACGCCCCTGTCTGTCCTTCTGCTCGAGGCGTCACGCCTGCCCCCCGGATCGGGGACCGGGCGCTTCAAACGTGAGCTCCGCGATCTTGCCGATCTGGTCAACCAACTCCTGAATTTCGCCCAGGCCGAGGACGCAATGGCGCACCAACCCCAGTCCGTGGACCTTGCCGGCACCGCCCGCAAAGTCTGCGAAGAGCTGGCGGCGACGGCCGTCGGGCAACAGAAGTGCATCGAGTTCGATGCACCTGAGGAACCGATCCTGATTTCCGGTCATCCGGCGCTCATCGATGTGGCAATCCGCAATATCGTGGACAACGCGGTGAAGCTCTCGCCGCCCTGTTCGACCGTGTCGGTCACGGTCGACCCGGAATGTCAGGTCGTGGTCGAGGATCGCGGACCCGGCGTCGCGGACGAACACAAGGAACGCATCTTCGAGAGGTTCTGGCGGGGAGACCGCCAACGCAAGGACGGCATGGGCGTCGGCCTGTCGCTGGTCCGCCGCATCGCGCTGTTGCACGGCGGCGACGTAAGTGTGGAAGACCGCCCGGGTGGCGGCGCGCGCTTCGTGCTGCGTCTTGGGGTTCCCGCCTTCGCGTGAGAATGTCGGCGCCCGGTCGACTTTGGCGAGATGCTCGGTGCGGCTTCAGGCGACGTTCGCGTTCGAGGCCAGCACCCGCTCCAGTTCCGCCATGCCGGCGGGCAGGTCGGCCTTGCCACCCACCGCCCGGATGGCCGAACCCAGGGCGTGCAGGGTGCGGAACAGGTTGTGAGTCCGGCTTTGCTCGCCCATCTGGCCGATCCGCAGGATGTTCAAGCCGAAGGCGCCGGAGATCTCGACCTTGTAGAGTTCGGACATGGCATGGCGTACCCGCTCGGCGCTGATGCCGTCGGGCACGGTGATGCCGACCACCGAATTGAGGCGGCAATAGGCCGGCGTCAATAGCTCCAGTCCCATGGCCTCGACGCCGCCCTGAAGGGCGGCCGAACACATGGCGTGGCGGCGGAAGCGGGCCGGCAGGGTTTCGTCGCAAACCAGGCGCAACGCCTCGTGTAGCGCCAGGACGCCGGATACCGGGGCGGTGTAGTGGTAGGCCTGCTTGTTCCAGAACTGATCGGCTAGGCGGGCATCCAGGCACCAATGGGCCATCGGCGCGTTGCGCTTTTCGATCCGTTCCCAGGCATCGTCGGAAAAGGCGATCAACGACACGCCGGGGATGGAGGACAGGCCCTTCTGGCCGCCGGTGATGACGGCGTCCACCTCCCACTCCTCCATTTCCATCGGCATGGTCGACAGGGTGCAGACCGCATCGACGACGTTGAGGCAGCCGTAGGATTTGGCAATGCGGCAGATCTCGGCAAGGTCGCGATTCCATACCGTGTTGGAGGTCTCGCCCTGGACGATGGTCATGACTTGGAAACGGCCATCCTTCAGCAGGGCCTCGACCTGCTCGGGACGCGCCGGCTCCTGGTCCGGCAGCTCGAGGCGAACCACGTCGCCACCGACCCGGACCGCCATTTCCGCCAGACGGCGGCTGAACAGGCCGCCGCAGATGGACAGCACCCGGGTCCCCGGCTCGACCAGATTGCAGATAGCCATCTCCATGGCCGCCGAGGCCGGGCCCGACACCCCCATGACATGGCCCGAGGATGTCTGGAAGACGTAACGGGCCATGATTTTGACCTGATCGACCACCTTGTTCATGGTGTCGCCCAGGTGATTGATCACCAGCGAATTGGCGTAGGCCACCTTGTTGGGAATCGGCACCGGACCGGCCCCCATCATCAACAGAGGTTCGTCAGGCAGAATGTTGTCGAGCGGGACGATGCCGGGCGGCTTGGGAAATTTCATACCATCAATCTTTCTGCGACTCCCCGGATCGCGCTTGTGCGGGGACGACGAAAGCGGAATGGAGCAACGACCGTCACCCGTTTGCCCCGGTTTCATGCGAGCCTAAACTCCGCCCTCTATCTAGCCGGCGTCAACCGATTCCGCCAGCGTTCCGACGACGATAATGTGGGAAATGGCACGGCCGGAACATCTCCCGCACCATCAAGGATCCGCGCTCGCGGCGACGCCGGCACAGACGCCGTGAGGCGCCAAGGCCCTCGGTTCATCCCTGCCGAATACGGCGGTTCACCCGGTACCCGGCATAGGCGCCGAGGATGAGCGCCACGGGGGAGGGCAGCAACAGTGCGGCGGCGCAGGCGGCGCCGAAGCCGCTGCCGCAGGCGGCGAGCAGCCGTGCCGGCACCGAGACCTCGCGGGCAGCAACCGGCTGCGGCACGGGGAGAGGAGGAGCGGGCGGCGGAACGGCAGCCTCCGGTTCGGCAGCCTCCGGCAGCCTCCGCAGCACTTCGGTCAGGGCCCGTCTAGGCGTTTTCCTCGGTCGGGTGGCCATCGAGCATCTCCAGGATTGATGTGGTCAGTCGCTGGATCTCTGCGGCGGCAGTAGAACCGGGAGCGAAGCCGCCGACCCAGTCGCCGGTGGTAAAGCAGTCGACGAATTTGGTCCGCAACCCGATTGCCGGCGCCACCGGCTCGCCGAAATCGCCGAGCGCCGCGGCGAGCTCGCGCCCGACCGCGGTGCGGGTGTCCACCCGGCTGGGCACCAGCACCACCCGTGGCGCTCCCTGCCGGACGGCCCGTGCCGCTCGCACCAGTTCCAGCGCCCGCTGGGTGGCGAACAAGTCGGCACCGCTCGGCGTGACCGGGACCAGCACCAAATCGGCCAGCATCACGGCGGCTTGGGTCGCTCCCTCCAGGCTGGGCGGGCAATCGATCACCGCGATCCCGGTCGCTCCGGCGGCCGCGATCTCGGCCCGCCAGTCGGCTGCGACGCTCTCCGCCCGCCACGGATGGGCCCGCACCGCCATCGGCAGCCGCCCGCGCTCGGCCCAAAGGGCGCTGGTGCGCTGCTGATCGGCGTCGAACAGCAGGACCTCGCGGCCTCGTTCCGCCAGCGCCGCGGCAAGGCTGACGGCGATGGTGCTCTTCCCAACTCCTCCCTTGAGATTGGCGCAGGCGATGACGCCACGGAATGGTGCAGCCCTCACGGATGCGCGCCGGTAATGGTCAAGACATTGGTGCTCGGCAGCGATTTCGCTGATTTGTTCAGAATCAACAGTTCGTTCACCAGTCCGAGCACGAGACCGGACGCGCCGCCCTCCTCGATATCGGCGGGAACCCAGTAGCTGTGCCCCAGATAGTCGACGCCCACCAGCGGCTGCCCGCTTTCGGGACCCTGTTTGACCACGAACAGCTTGCCCGCCCGGTATTTGTAGCTCGCCACCGGCTGGTCCGGCGGACCGATGGGGACGGTAATGAAGCGCGGCGGCGCGCCGTCGGCCTTGAGCTGGAGTGCGGCCACCGAGCCGAGATAGGAGATGATCCCGGAGGTGGAGCGGGTGACGAACTCGTAGGAGACCGGGCAGTCCGGACGAAACGCCGGCAGGAACTGGCGCCCCTGGCCGTCGTGCTCTTCCGTCCATTTCTCGCTCAGCAGGCGGCCCAGATGCGGACCCACCATCATGCGCTCCATCTCGGCGGAATTGCCGGCCGCCGCTTCGGCTTGCGGCCCGCCCTTGCCGGGCTGCGGCGGCAGTGGATTGGCCGCCCTCTCCGCACAAGCCGCAGTCGTGCCTCCGGCACCGGGGGTCGGTCCAGCCGCCGGAGCGCCGCCCTGAACACGGGTTACCGCGCAGCGCAGCTGCTCGGGAATCCCCGAAAGCCGCTGTACGCGTTCGGATATTCCGAAGCAGAAGCGGTATTCCGGTCCGACCCGCTGCACTTGATAGACCTCGGACAGCCCCTCCTTGCGGTACCGGGTCCGTTCGGCGTCATCAAGATTGTTGCCGCGATCGGCCACCGCCAGCTTGACCAGCCGCAGATCGGGCGCCGCCAGGGCGGCGAAGCGCCGGGGATCTTCGAGGTCGCGCGGCATCAGGCGGGGCCCGACATCGGCCCTTAGTAAATATGGTTCGGTGCTGATCTCCTGATCGAGCAGGTCCTCCAGCACGCCTTCGAATTCAGCGTAGCGCTTCGGGTCCTCGGCGAAATTGCCGAAAGTCATCATGCGGCCGTCCTGACGAACCACGATCTTTTCGATCACCAGACCGAGAAGGGCCGCATGGGGGAAATCCGCATGCATGTAGTAGTCGATGGTCTGCGGTTTGATGGGCGTCAGGATGCCCTGGTAGAATTCCTGGGTCTCCAGGACGCCGACGCTGTAAGTGGGACCTCCCGATGCCGTCGCCGAGGGACTGAAAATCGACGGAGCCAGTTGTCCGTTCGATCCGAACGGAAGGCTCAATGAGGCGCCCGCCGAGGTCAGCGCCTGCCCGGTCACCGATTCGAGGCCGGTGAATTCGAGGGGGCGGCGTTCGCTGGCCCGCACGATATTGAGCAGCAGCCCCTGCTCCTGGGTCTTCTCCGCCTCGATATTGTAGCGCAGCGTACTGGCCGAGAATCCGTCGGCCACCGCGCACCCCGCCAGCAGACTAGCGAGACCACAGGACAGAATTACGGCGCGCATCCGGCCGGCAACAGACACAATCTTCGACATGGACAAGGACCCCCCTTCCCCAGTGCGGCCGACCGGCGGTCGCGGCCTGATCCAAGTGATAGTAATTCATAGTAGCGCCAAGATTCCCCGACGTATATAGTCAGGATTGTATCGATTGCGGCCGGACCCATGCCGGGTCTACATCAAAGTATATCCAACCTCACCGAGGGAACGCGGCGATCGGGAAAGGGAGGACAGGGCATGGGATTGCTTTCGTACCCCTGGGACATACAGGGCTTTTCGGTCTTGCCTGAACATCGCCGCGAGACCCGATCCACCCCACTTCGCCTATTCCCGAAGACGGGCCTGCGGCTGACTGCCTGCCTCGCCTTCGCGATTGCCGGAGGGGTTCCCGGGCCGGTGACCGCCGGCATGAGCGAGACCCAGATTTCCCCCATCGCCCAGGCCACCCTCGATGCCTTGGTCGGCTCTTCCCTGGTGCCGGGCGCCACCGCCGGCCTGCGGTTCGCCGACGGCACCACCTGGCTCGGTGCGTCCGGCTATGCCGACGCCGCCCACACCCAGCTCCTGACGCCCTCCACCGAGATGCGCATCGGCAGCCAGACCAAGACCTATGTCGGCACCGTCGTCCTGCAACTGGTGGCCCAGGGCGCCATCGGCCTCAACCAGACCCTGGCCCAGTGGCTACCCTCGCTGAACGTTCCCAATGCGGCGCAGATCACCATCCAGGATCTCCTGGACATGCGCAGCGGCATTCCCGACTACCTGACGGTGCCGTCGCAGCATGCCGGCTATGCGGGCAAGACCATCCTCGACGAATGGGCGCTGACCGGGGGCCAGGCCGTCTATACGCCGACGCAACTGGTCACCGCCACCAACGGCGTCGCCCGGACGACGCCGGCGCCGGGCGGGCAGATGAGTTACACCAACACCGATTTCGTCATCCTCGCCCTGATCGCCCAGCAGGCGAGCTGTCTCACTGCCACCGGCTGCCAATCCATCGAGACCATGGTCAATCAGGGGGTCATCGCCCCCCTCGGGCTGACCCATACGGTCTTCCCGACCAACTCCGCCTTCACCGGCACGTTCAGCAACGGCTATGTGTTCGCCGTTCCCGGGGCGCCGGTGACCGGCTTCGGCTCCTACGCCAATCCCGCCGCCACCGTTCCGGTGTCCTTCACATCGATCAATCCGGCGGTCCCCTGGGCCGCCGGGGCCATGCTCTCGACCTCCCAGGACGAACTGGTGTGGGTCGGCCAGCTTACCCGCAATGTCGCCGGTTTGTTGCCGGCCTCGCTCCAGGCGCAGCGGCTCACCCTGCTGCCCAATGCGGAGGTTGCCGGCTATCCGGCGGCCTACGGCCTCGGCATTTACTCTCAAGTTTCGCCTCTGAACGGCGATGTCTTCCTGGGCCATGCCGGGTCGATACCGGGATATACCTCGGCCCCGTTCGAGAACACCACCCTCGGCATCGATTACGCCGTCAACGTCAATGCCTACCCGGCACCGGACGGCACCAGCGCGGTGACGGTGATGTGGCAGCTCGACCAGAACGTCGCCGGTGCCCTGGTCGCTTCCGGCAATTGCAGCAGCACGACGGCGGGCGCCGCCGGCACCGCCGCCTGTTCCGGCGACAGCGTCCGCCTGGCGCCGCTGACCTTGCAAGGGGGAAACCTGACCATCGCCCCGTCGGGCAAGATCTACAACGGCTACGACAATCCGGTGTCGAACGCCGACGGCAGCGTCACCGTCACGCCGACCGCTCTGCCTGTTCCGACGGTCGCCTTCTACGGCGACAACCTGACCGGGATGAGCCTCGGCGGCGGTGCCGGGCTGACCATTCAGGCCGGTGCCCTGCTGTCGATGACCGGCAACAATTCGGCCACCATCGCCCTCACCGGCACCGGCAATTCCGTCGCCGTCGCCGGCATGCTGCAGTCGATGGGCCTCAACGCCGCAGCGCTCAGCGATTCCGGATCCGGATCGACCATCACCCTGATGCCGGGCAGCGCGATCAACGCCCAGACCGGTGCCACCGGCGCGGCCATCATGCTGGCCGGCAGCAATGCCACGCTGACCGTCGGCGGCAGCGTGCAAAACCTCAATCAGTTCAGCTACGGCGCCCTGCTCTATCCCGCCTTGATCGACCGGGGCCACGGTTCACGGGTCACGGTGACGCCGACCGGGTCGCTGACCGGCGCGGTCGATCTGAGCCAATCCGACACCCGGCTGCGCCTCGATGGGATGATCGCCGGCAGTGTCACCATGGGCAGCAATGCGAGTTTGAGCGGATCAGGCACGGTTGCCGGCGCCGTGCAGGGTGGCACCATCCAGCCTGGCGATCCGGGCGGCACCGCGGCGCTGACGGTCGGCAGCCTCACCGGCGCCGGCACCACCCTGGCCTTCGACCTCACCGGTCCGCTGGCGCCGCTGGCGGTGACCACCGTCGCCAGCCTTACCGGTGGCGCCCTCGTCGCCACCCAGGCTCCCGCCGCCGGCACGGACGTGGCGACGGTGCTGCAGGCCGGGAGTGTCAGCGGCAACTTCGCCTCGGTAACGGCGCCGGGCCGCGTCGCCGCCACCGCCAATTACGGCGCCGACACCGTCCAACTGGCCACCGTCAGCCCGGCGCTGCTGGATGCCGAGACCTTCGCGGCACAGCATTCGATGCTCACCCAACTCGACGCGGTCCGCGGGCGGCTCGCCGGCTTGCCTCGGGACGGGGAGAGTCCCGCCGCCACCAACACGGCCTCCGTCGAGGGCGGAGGCGGCGGCTTGGACGCCATGGGCAATGCGCTGGCTGCGGCGCCCCTGTCGGTTTCCGGCGCGAAGGGCACCGTATGGGGCCGTGGCTTCTATGAAGGCGGCCATCTGGGCGGCGCCGATGGGGTGAGTCCTTTCGCCGCCGGTGGCGGCGGCTTCCTGCTCGGTGCCGATACCACGATCACCGACGCAGTCACGGTGGGCGGGGCGTTCGGCTACGACCATCTGATCACCGGCCGCATTGGCGCCGGCGACCGTTTCGAGGGCTCGGCCTATTACGGCACGTTGTACGGCGCCTGGACACGGAAGTCGCTGTTCGTTCGCGGGGCGCTGCTGATGGGCGCCGGGGATGACAGCCTGACCCGCAGCACCAGCCTGGCCGGCTCCACTCTCCTTAGCCAGGCGCATCCCACCGATTGGCGGTTGGGGGCCGAGCTCAGCGCGGGAAAGGTGATTCCCGCCTATGGATTCGACATCGTGCCCAATCTCGGCCTGAGCTATCTGCGGGTGGACCAGCCGGCGGTCACCGACAGCGGCGCCGGCGCATTCAACCTGTCGACCGGCGGCCGGACGCCCGAGCTTCTGCGGATCCGCGCCGGTGCTGATCTCGACCACACGAGCACCGCCGGCGGCCGCACGGTCAGGACCGATCTCCGTCTCGCCTACGCCCATGACAGCATGCTCGGCGGGCAGACGGCGACCGCCGCCTTCGCCGGATTCGGCTCGCCCTTCGCCTTGATCGGCAATGGCCATGACACCGACTCCGCGGTGATCGGCCTCGGCGCCCAAGTCAAACTCGACTCCGGCCTGTCGCTCGCCGCCGATTTCGAGGAGGATGTCTCCTCCGCCTCCTCCACCCGTTGGTTCATGGGCACCGTACGCTATGCTTTCTGAGGGACCCGTCACCACGCTGGTTGAAGCCATTACGGCGCAACGGCGCAACGACCGCGTCCTTGCCCTGGTGTCGGGGACTGGGCGCACCACCCGGCGGACCTTCGCCGAACTCTACGCCGACGCGGCGCGGACCCTGGCCTGGCTGACCGCCTCGGGGCTGCGGCCGGGCGACGAACTGGTCCTGCTCATGGAGGATTACCCGCGCTTCGTCGGCACCTTCTGGGCCTGCCTGCTGGGCGGCATCATCTGCGTCCCGGTGTCGCCGCCGACCACTGCCGATATCGCGCTCCGCATCCACCGCATCCTCGACGTCCTGGCCAGTCCCTGGCTGATGGCAAGCGCTCCCATGCGGGAGCGCCTGGCGGCAGCCGAGGGCCAGCGGCAGGAGCCGATGCAGGGACGGATGCTGGATCCGCCGACCTTGGACGAGACCGCGCCGCTGGCCGAGGCGCGTCCGGCAAGCGCCGACGACATCGCCTTCATCCAGTTCTCCTCGGGCTCCACCGGCCAGCCCAAGGGGGTCGTGCTGACCCATGCCAACCTGCTTGCCAACATCGCCGCGATCAAAGCCGGCGCCAAATTGGAGGAGACCGACCGGCTGGCGAACTGGATGCCGCTGACCCATGACTTCGGCATAATCTGGTTCCATATCATGCCGATGGTGCTGGGGCTCGACCATGCACTGATCCCGACACCGCTGTTCGTGCGCAACCCGCAGATCTGGTTGCGCACCATCGATTCCTTCAAGGCGACGGTGTCGGCCGCACCCAATTTCGCCTATCGCCACCTGCTCAAGCATCTGCGCAAGGAGATGCGGCGGGATTGGCGGCTGGACAGTCTGCGGCTGATCACCAACGGGGCGGAGCCCATCTCGGTGGGACTCGCCCGCAGCTTCGAAGCGGAGTTCGCCGGGGACGGCCTGCGCGCCGGCGTGATCACTGCCGCCTACGGCCTGGCCGAAGGCACCTTGCTCGTCACCATGGCGGAACCCGGAACCGGCCTGCGGGAAATCGGCGTCGACCGCCGCGCCCTGTCCGCCGGCGACCGCGTCCGCCCGCTGCCCAACCGGGAGGACCCCGACCGCGCGGCCTTCGCCGAGGTCGGCCGGCCGGCTCCCGGCGTCGCCGTCCGCATCGCCGGCCAGGCGGATACACCCTGCGACGAGGGCATCGTCGGCCGCATCCAGATCCGCGGTCCTTGCGTGACGCCCGGCTACTATCGCAATGAGCAGGCGACCCGGGCGGTGATGACCACGGATGGCTGGCTCGACACCGGCGATCTCGGCTTCATCGAGGACGGGAGTCTCTGTGTCACCGGGCGGCGCAAGGACGTGGTCATTCTGGGCGGGGCCAACTACTACCCACCGGATATCGAACGCGCCGCGGCGGATGTGCCCGGCCTCGATCTCAACATGGTGCTCGCCTGCGCCGTCCCTGTGGGCGAGGGCGAAGGCCTGGCTCTGTTCGCGCTGTTCCGCCAACCGATCGAGCAGTTCCCCGAACTGGCGCGCCAACTGCGCGACGCGGTGGTGCGCCAGATCGGGGTCCCGGTCGATTACTGCCTGCCGGTGACGCAGATCCCGCGCACCACCAGCGGCAAGGTGCAGCGCTACCGGTTGGCCGAGGACTTCAAGGCCGGCGTCTTCGCCGCCGAGATCGCCGCCCTGGAAGGATTCGAGCGGTCCGCCTATGCCCCCTTGCGCGACGCCTGGCGCGCGGGTCGGCGGCGCGACCTCCTGGCGCGGCTCGGTGAGGAGGCGGGACGGCTGGTGCCCAGCGGCGCGGTAGCGGTCGACCAGCCGCTGATGAGCGCCGGCATGACCTCGTTGCGCCTGGTCGAACTGGTCAGCCGGCTCAACACCGCCCTCGACCTGTCGCTGGCGGCCACCTTCCCGTTCGAATATCCGACGCTGGAGGACATGGCCGAGGCCCTGCTCGGCATGCGCATCGCAAGCCAGGCGGAAGGCCCGGGCCCGACACAAGACTCTGGGGCGGGCGTTCCGCTTCGTGGCGAGGATCGTCCGGGAGAGCCGATCGCCGTCATCGGCATCGGCTGCCGCCTGCCCAACGGCATCGACGGTCCCGACGCGTTGTGGAAACTTCTCGCCGAGGGCCGCGACACCGTCGGCCAGCCACCGGCCGGGCGCTGGCCCGACCCCTCGGCCGCCCCGGCGCCGGGATCCTGGCTGGCCGATCTCGACTTGTTCGACCACCGGCTGTTCCAGCTGTCGCCGGCCGAGGCCGCTGTCCTCGATCCCCAGCAGCGGCTGCTGCTGATGGTGAGCTGGCAGGCCTTCGAGGATGCCGGCATCGACCCGTTGGGTCTGCGCGGCAGCCGCACCGCGGTGTTCACCGGAATCACCAATCTCGACCAAGCCCGCTCCCAGGCCCGGGCCGGGCGCGAGGCGATGACCGGGCCTTACGCGGTGACCGGCGTATCGGCCAGCGTCGCTTCGGGCCGGCTGTCCTTCGTCTACGGTCTGGCCGGACCCAATCTCGCCATCGATACCGCCTGTTCTTCCGGGCTGGTGGCGGCGCATCAGGCGATGCGCAGTCTGCGGGCCGGCGAATGCGACCTCGCCCTGGCCGCCGCGGTCAATCTGATCCTGGTGCCCGACACCCAACTGGGGCTTCAGGCGATGAACGCCCTGTCCCCCGACGGGCGCTGCAAGGCGTTCGACGCCCATGCCGACGGCTACGGCCGGGGCGAAGGCTGCGTCGTCCTGGTGATGAAGCGCCTGGCCGATGCAGTACGGGACGACGATCGGGTCCTGGGACTGCTGCAGGGCAGCGCCGTCAACCACGACGGCCGCAGCAGCGGGCTGACGGCGCCCAACGGCGCGGCGCAGCAGGCCGTCCTGCGGGCCGCCCTGGCCGACAGCGGCCTGGCCGGCAGCGCCATCGATTATGTCGAAGCCCATGGTACCGGCACGCCCCTGGGCGACCCGATCGAAGCCAATGCGCTGGGCGCCGTGTTCGGCGAAGACCGCCCGGCCGATCTGCCGCTGCTGGTGGGGTCGGTAAAGACCAATATCGGCCATCTCGAAGCGACAGCGGGTCTGGCCGGGCTGGTCAAGCTGCTGCTCGCCCTCGAGCATGGCCGCATCCCGCCCTCGCTGCATTTCAGCGAACCGAACCCGACCATTCCCTGGTCCGCCTTGGCGCTCGAGGTCACTGCCCAGGCGGTCGCCTGGACGGCCGGCCAGGACCGCCCCCGCCGGGCCGGGGTCAGCGCCTTCGGTTTCAGCGGCACCAATGTCCATGTCATCGTCGAGGAGGCAGCCGTCCCGGCGCCGCCGGCCAGGGTCGCCGGCCTTCCCCTGCTGCTGCCCTTGTCAGCGCGCAGCGACGCGGCCTTGGCCGCCATGGCCAAGACGACGGCCGCCGAACTGGCCGGCGCCGACGACGGCCGCCTCGTCGACCTCGCCTACACCCTGGCCACCGGACGCGCCGCCCTCGACCGGCGGATCGCGGTGGTCGGCCGCAGCAGCGCCGACCTTGCCGGCCGCCTCGAAGCGGCGGCGGCCAGACCGCAGCCGCCGGCCAGCGGCACGCCGGAGGTGATCTTCGCCTTTCCCGGGCAGGGTTCGCAAATGGCCGGGATCGCCGGCGAACTGCTCGCCCTGTCGCCGATCTTCCGCGACACCGTGGCCCGCGCCGATGCGGTCCTGGCACCCCGCCTCGGCCGGTCGCTGACCACGCTGCTGGCCGAATCCTGCAACGCCGCCGATTTGGCCCGCACCGGCCTCACCCAGCCGGTGGTGGTCGCCCTCGGCGTCGCGCTGGCGGCAATGCTTGAAGATTGGGGTATCCGGCCAACCGCCGTGCTGGGCCATTCGGTCGGCGAGATCGCCGCCGCCATCCATGCCGGAGCGATCGCCTTCGAGTCCGGCCTGGTCTTTGCCGCCGAACGGGGTCGGCTGATGGAGGGGCTGCCGGAAGGCGGCGCCATGGCGGCGGTGGTCGCCAGCGAGGACGAAGTGCGGGCGCTGCTCGACTCCGATCTCGCCCAAGATCTGGCCATCGCCGCCTTCAACGCCCCCAATCAGCTCACCATCTCCGGGCCGGCCGCGGCGCTGTCGGCATTCCGCGAACGCGCCTCGGCGCGCCACCTGCGGGTGGTGCCGCTGGCGGTGTCCCATGCCTTCCATTCGCCGCTGATCGAACCGGCCCTGCCCGAGCTCGCCCGCCTCGCGGCGCAATTGGTACCGGGCCGGCCGCGCCTGCCGGTCCATTCGACGCTGACCGGCGGCCTGATCGATCCCGCCGCCCTGACCGATCCCGATCATTGGCTGCGCCATGCCCGCCAGCCGGTGCGCTTTGCCGAAGCGCTGGGCTCGATTCCGCTGCGACCCGGGGCCTGCCTGATCGAACTCGGCGCCCGGCCGGCGTTGGGGCCGCTGGCGGCGCAGACGCAGCCTGATCTGCTCTGCCTGCCCGGCGCCAGTCAGGACGGCCTGGCTGTGGCGATGCTGGATTGCGCCGCCGCCCTGTTCATCGCCGGCACCGCCCTCGACTGGCCGAGGCTTTACGCCGGCATTGGCGGCCGCCGGGTGCGGGCGCCCGGCTATGCCTTCGTCGAGCCGGTGCCGGCGGCTTCCCTGTTCACCGCGTCGGCGCCCCCGCCGTCCACCGGCGCAGGCAACGATCGAACGGTGACGGCGACGGTCACCGCCTTGCCCGTGACGGCGCCCGGCGCGACACCGCGTCCGGCGCGCCTGGCGGCGCGGCTGGTGGCGCTGGTGGCGGCGATCAGCGGGCTGCCCCCGGCCGACATCCCGCCGCGGACCAACTGGTTCGGATTCGGCCTCGATTCGCTGCTGCTGGTGCAGATCCAGCACGCGGTGAACCGGGAATTCGGCCTCGCCCTCACCCTGGCCGACCTGCTCAAGGACGGCGACAGCGTCGACGCCCTGGCCGGCCTGCTCGACCGCAGCCTGCCGGCCGAAGTCGTGCCGGCCGCGCTGCCGCCGGCCGCCGCCGCCGGGCCGGCATTGCCTGGCGATGTCGGCAGCTTGATGGCGCAGCAGGTCGAGGCGATGAGCCGGTTGTTCGCGCAGCAGCTCGACACCCTGAAGGACCTTGGCCGGGAAACTCCGGCGACGGCGGCCCCGCCGCCCGCGGCGAAGCCGAAGACCGGGCCGGAAGCGGGATCCGGCATCGAGATCAAAGGCCTGTTCCGCAAGATGCCGGCCCGGCGCGACGACTTCACCGGCGACCAGATCGCCCATTTCGACCGGCTGGCGGTGCAATACGGGGCGCGGACCAAAGGTTCGAAGGACCACACCCAACGCCATCGCGGCCACTATGCCAACCCCCGCGCCATCATCGGCTTTCGCCCGGAATGGAAGGAGATGACCTATCCGCTCACCGTCGAGCGGGCGGAAGGGGCCCATGTCTTCGACGTCGACGGCAATCGCTATGTCGACATCACCATGGGTTTCGGCGCCATCCTGCTTGGCCATACGCCCCCTTTCGTCGCGGCGGCAATCACCGCCGAGCTGGGGCGCGGCGCCCCGCTCGGACCGCAATCGCCCAAGGCCGGTGAACTCGCCGCGGTGATCGCCGAACTGACCGGAGTCGAGCGGGTGGCCTTCTTCACCACCGGCTCGGAAGCGGTGATGGTGGCGGTCCGCCTGGCCCGCTCGGTCACCGGCCGGCGCAAGATCGTGTTGTTCACCGGCGCCTATCACGGCACCTTCGACGGCGTGCTGGCCGCCGGTTGGGCGGACGGCGACAGCCTGGTCACTATTCCGGTCACCGACGGCACCCCGCAAAGCCTGGTCGACGACACCATCGTCCTGCGTTACGGCGACCCGGGCGCCCTCGACCGCATCCGGGCCCATGCCCAGGACATCGCCGCGGTGCTGGTGGAGCCGGTGCAAAGCCGCGACCCCGCCCTCCAACCCCACGACTTCCTGCATGCGCTGCGCGGCCTGACCCGGGACGCCGGCATCGCCCTGATCTTCGACGAGGTGATCCTCGGCTTCCGCGTCCATCCCGGCGGCGCCCAGGCCCATTTCGGCATCGAGGCCGATATGGTCACCTATGGCAAGATCGTCGGCGGCGGCCTGCCGATCGGCGTGGTCGCCGGCCGCCGGCAGTTCCTCGACGCGGTCGATGGCGGTGCCTGGTCCTATGGCGACGATTCGCTGCCGGCAGCGCGCACCGCTTTCGTCGCCGGCACCTTCAACGGCCACGCACTGTCGATGGCCGCCGGCCTGGCTGTGCTCGATCATCTGCGCAGCGCCGGCCCCCGGCTGCAGCAACGGCTGAACGAACGCACCGCCCAGTTCTGCGCCGAACTCGACGGCTTCTTCGCCGCCGAGCGGGTGCCGATCCGCATGGCGCATTTCTCCTCGCTGTTCCGCTTCGAGTTCACTCCGGGGACCGAACTTCTCAACACCCATCTGCTGAACAACGGCGTGTTCGTCTGGGAGGGCCGCAACTGCTTCCTCTCCACCGCCCATGACGATGCCGATCTCGCCACCATCGTCGCGGCGGTGCGTCACGGCGTCGCCGAGATGCGCCGGGACCTGATGATCCCGGTGGCGGAGACGCCGGCCGAACCGGACGCGCCGATCCCCCTGTCGCAGGTGCAGCGCGAGATCTTCTTCCTGGCCGCCGCCAACGAAGCGGCCGGGCGCGCCTATCACGAAATGGTGGCGCTCGACCTGCAGGGCCCCTTCGACGCCGGCGCCATGGATCGCGCCGTCCGCCGCCTGGCGGCACGCCACCAGGCGCTGGGCATGGCCGCCGTCGACGGCGAGACCTGGCGGCCGGCCGCAGCCCCGTTGTCGCTGCCGGCCGCCAGCGAGATTGGCCCGGCGCCCGAAGCGCTGCGCCAGGCGCTGGCCGCGGAGATCGACCGGCCCTTCGATCTCGCCGCCGGTCCGCTGCTGCGCTTGGCCCTGCTGCGGCGGGGCCCGGACCATCATTGCCTGGCTCTGACCGCCCATCACATCGCCGTCGACGGCTGGTCGCTGGGCCTGCTGACCGGCGAGCTGGGCGCCCTGTACGGGGCCGAGCGGCAGGGACAGCCCCTGGATCTACCGCCCGCCGCGCCGTTCGGCGAATTCGTGCAGTGGGCCGCCCAACTGGCGCCCGCCGCTGCCGGCAAGCGTCTGCCGCCGCTCGACTTGCCGGCGCTGGGGGCGGCGGACGACAGCGGCCGGGCCCGGCGGCTGCATCGCCGCGATCCGGCGGCGCCCGACGGGGGCCGGCTGTTGGCCCAGCTCAAGCGCTTCGCCCGCGACCAGGGCGCCAGCCCGTTCGCCGTCCTGCTGGCCGCCTTCACCGCCTTTTTCGGCCGCTTGGCCGGCCAGGGCAGCTTCGCCGTCGGCATGCCCTATGCCGGCCACGCCGCCGCCGGATTGCCGGTCATGGTCGGCCAGGCCTCGGTAATCCTGCCGATCCCGGTGAGGCTGGACCCCGCGCTGAATTTTGCCGAGCATTTGCGCCACAGCAGCGACGCCCTGGCCGAGGCGCTGCAGGGCGCCCTCGATCTGATGCGCCCCGGCACCCCGGTGCGCGCGCCGATCACCGCCTTGGTCAACATGGATCGCGGTGTCGAGGTGACCTTCGACGGGCTGACGGTGGACTGGGTATCGGCGCCGGCGATCCGCGCCAAGCACGGCCTGTTCCTCAACCTGCTCGAGTTCAACGGCAGCGCGCTGTTCGATTTCGATTGCGACGGCGCAATCGCCGATGCCGAAACCGCCGAACTGTGGTTCGACGGCCTGCTCGCCCTGCTGGCCGCCGCCATCGCCACGCCGCAGATGGCGCTGGGCGCCCTGCCGATGCCGGCGGTCGCCGACCGGACCCGGCCGGCGGATCGCCCGCGGCACCGCCGGCCCCGCAACATCGAACCGCCCGCCACGGCGGAAGAGGCCCGGCTGGCGGCGATCTGGGCCGAGGCCCTCGGCCTGGAGGAGGTCGGCGTTACCGAATCCTTCTTCGATCTCGGCGGCCACAGCCTGGCCGGGCTGGCCATCCTCAGCACCATCGAGCGGCAGACCGGCCGCAGGGTGCCGATTCGCCTGTTCTTCGAAGGACCGTCGGTGCGGGCGCTGGCGGCGGCCCTCGGCCGGACGGAAGACCCAGCCCCGGCCATCCGACCGACGCCGGAAGCAGCCGATTACCCTGCTTCCAATGCCCAGGCGCGGCTGTGGATGCTCGAACAGCTCAATCCCGGGCTCACCGCCTATAACGTCGGGATCGGGCTATGGAGTCCGGCGCCACTGGATCCGGCGGTGGTCCGCCGCAGCCTGGCGCGGTTGGCGGAGCGCCATGAAAGCTTGCGCACCGCCCTGATCGAGCGGGATGGGCTGCCGCGCCAGAAGATTGCCGCAACCATCGCCCTGCCGCTCGCCGAACGGGCCGTCGCCGACCGGGCCGCCGCCATCCTGGAGGCGCAGGCCCTGGCCGCCGCCCCGTTCGACCTGGCGGAAGCGCCCCTCTGGCGGGCCCTGCATCTGAAGCTCCCGAACCAGGACTGCCTGCTCCTGGTGCTCCACCACAGCATTTGCGACGTCTGGTCGATGACGGTCCTGGTCCGCGACTTCGTCGCCTTTGCCCAGGGGGCCGATCCGTCGCCCCTGCCGATCCAGTTTCGCGATTACGCGGCCCAACCGCAGCGACCGACAGACAGCGATCCCGATCTCGCTTATTGGCGGGACCAGCTTGCCGGGCCACCGGCCTTCCTCACTCTGCCGAGCGACCATCCGCGCCCGGCCGTCAAGGGTTACGACGGCGCCCGGGTCCGCACCAGACTATCGGCGGCGATGGCCGAACGCGTGCGGGCACTGGCGGCGGACCACGGCACCAGCCTGTTCGTGGTGCTGGCGGCAGCGCTCAAGGCATTGCTGCATCACCGCACCGGCGAGAGCGACCTCACCATCGGCACGGTGGTGGCCGGGCGGGAACAGGCCCTGCTCGACGATCAGATCGGTTTCTTCGTCAACACCCTGCCGCTGCGCGACCGCATCGACCCCAAGGCCGGCTTCGACCGGCTGGTGGCGCAGCTGCGCCGGACGGTGCTGGAAGCATTCGAGCATCAAGCGGTGCCTTTCGAGCAGATCGTCGAGGCCTTGCCGCGCGACACGGCGCGCAACCCGCTGTTCGAGATCATGCTGGTGATGGACGACCGCCAAGGCATCCGTGCCGCCGGAGCGCCGCTCGGACTGGAACCCTTCGAGATCGAATTGCCGACCGCCCAATTCGACGTCACCCTCTACGTCACCGACGAGCCCGCCTTCATCGACCTGCACACCGTCTACAACAGTCGCCTGTTCAAGGAAGAGCGCATCGCGGCGTTGATGGCGGATTTCGGCCTGCTGCTCGACCAGGTCACCGAGCAACCCGAGACTCCGGTGGCGGCATTGGCGTCCACAACCGTCCTCGCCAACAGCCATCAGGAGCGCCTGTGGTTCGTCGACCGCTTCGAGCGGGGCGTGCTCTACCCGTCCGGCCCCACCTACTACAATATGCCGCTGGCGGTGGAAATTGCCGCCGGCTTCGATGGCGACCGCCTGCGGCAGGCGCTGGCAGAACTGTCCGGGCGCCATCCGGCGCTGCGCACCGCCTTCCTCGAAGACAGCGAGACTCCGCTGCTCCGTGTTGCCCGGCAAGGCGATCCGGTGCCGCTGCGGGAGCTGTCTTCGGTGGCCGATCCCCTTGCCGCCGTCATCGCCGAATCCCAGGTGCCGTTCCGCCTGGCCACCGCCCCCCTGTGCCGCGCCATCCTGGCCCGCCGGCCGGACGGCAGCGGTCTGTTGGCGCTCGCCGCCCATCACGCGGTGACCGATCCGGTGGGTCTGCGGCACCTGCTGGCCGATCTGCTGGCGCTGACCGCCGATCCCGCCGCCCCGCCGCCGGCGCCGGCCACCGAACCCGTAACGGCTGTCGACGAGGCCGAAGCCGCCGCCTATTGGCATGAGGCGCTGGCCGGTGCGGCCCCCTTGGTCCTGCCGACCGACCGGCCGCGGCCGGGAATCCACCTCTACGAAGCCGGGCGCACCGCCTTCACCCTGCCCGCCGCCCTGCTGCGTCGGCTCGATGCCGCGGCCAGCGAGCGCGGGCTGGCCCGCTGCGACCTGCTGCGCGCCGCCTTCCAGACCCTCCTGCACCGCTTGTCCGGTCAGAGTGATATCGTCCACGGGGAACCGCTGCATCGGGCCCATTTCCCCGCCAATCTGCTGGTACTGCGGAGCGATCCGGGCGCCGCAGCGAGCCTCGCGGCACTGGCCGCCCGGGGGCGGGTCGAACGCGCCGCGGCCGAACGGCATGGGGCAATGGCCTTCGACCGCGTCGTACTGGCCGTCAAACCGCAGAACGATATGAGCCGCACCGCCCTGTTCGACGTGCTGTTCGACGACGGAGAGGGAGAGCTTGCCGGACTGGCCGACCCCAGCTTGATCGATCCGGGTCTGGGCTGGGGCAAATACGATCTCGTGCTCTGCTTGCGGGGCGCCGGCGAGGACCTGTCGGTCAGTCTGGTCTTCAACCGGCTGTTGTTCGACGACGCCAGCGCCGACCGCATCGCCGAATTGTTCCGCCGACTGGCCGAGGCGGCAGCGAACGACCCGGACGCGCCGCTGGCGTCGGTCGACCTGCTCGGAGCGGCGGCACGCTTTGCCCTGGCCGAGTCGCTGGCGGTGCCGGCCCCGCAGCGGACGGATGCGACGATTCCCAGCCTGTTCCGGGCGGTGGCCGCGGCGCGCGGCGAGGCCATCGCCGTAACCGACGGCGAGCGCCAGATCAGCTATCGCCAACTCGACCGTGCCGCCCAGGCCATCGCCGCCCGCTTGCGCGCCGCCGGCATTGGCCGGGACAGTCGCGTCGGGGTGATCATGGAACGCGGCGCCGAACTGATCGCCGCCTTCCTCGGTATCCTCGACGCCGGCGCCGCCTATGTGCCGATCGATCCCGAGCTGCCCCCGGACCGCATCCGCTTCGTGATCGCCGATGCCGGCCTTGGCGCCCTTTGTGTCGCCGCCGGGACGGGAACCGGGTTGCAACAGCTGGACGTCGCCCTGCCGGTCGTCGCAATCGACCGGGTGGAAATGCTGGTGGCAACCCCGGCGCCGCCGGCGGCGCCGGGAACCAGCGATTCCGCCCCCGAGGATCTCGCCTATGTGATCTACACCTCGGGCTCCACCGGCCAACCCAAGGGGGTGGCCATCGAACATCGCAACGTCGTCCAGCTGCTGTTTCAGGACGGCCTTCCCTTCCGCTTCGATGCCGCCGATGTGTGGACCTTGTTCCATTCGCCCAGCTTCGACTTCTCGGTGTGGGAAATGTACGGCGCCCTCCTGTTCGGCGGCCGGCTGGTGGTGGTCAGGCGCCATCAGGCGGCCGACCCGGCGGCGATGGTCCGCCTGCTGGCGGGCGAGGGCGTGACCGTGCTCAATCAGACCCCGACGGCATTCCAGGGCCTGAGCGAAGCGGCCCTGGCCGAGGCGCCGCAGCCCCTCGCCCTGCGTTTGGTGATCTTCGGCGGCGAAGCGCTGCAGCCGGCCGGGCTGGCGCGCTGGCGGGACCGCTACCCGGCGGTGCGGCTGGTCAATATGTACGGCATCACCGAAACCACCGTCCATGTCACCTGGGCGGAGATCGGCGACGCCGAGATCGCCACCGGTCAATGCCTGATCGGCAGGCCGCTGCCGACCTATGGCCTGGTGCTGGTCGATACGGCGCTGCGCCCGGTGCCGGACGGCCTGCCCGGGGAAATCTGCGTTACCGGGCCTGGCCTGGGGCGCGGCTATCTCAACCGGCCGGAGCTGACCGCCGAGCGTTTCCTCGCCCTGCCGGATTTCCCCGGTCGTCGCTTCTATCGCTCCGGCGATCTCGCCTGGCGGCGTGGCGACGGGGCGCTGATCTACCTCGGCCGCCGCGACGACCAGGTGAAGATTCGCGGCTTCCGCATCGAGTTGGCCGAGATCGAGCGGCAGCTTCTGGGACAGGCCGAAATCCGTCAGGCGGTGGTGCTGCCGGAACCGTCCGATGGCGGCCGCAGCCTGACCGCCTGGCTGGTCGCCGCCTCCGCCCTCGCCGGCGGCCTGAATGGCGAGACGGTCCACCGCCATCTCGGCGACAAGCTGCCGGCCTATATGATTCCCTCGCGCTTCGTCGAGTTGCCGGCCATACCGCTGACCCGCAACGGCAAGATCGATCGGCGGGCACTCGGCGGCGCCTCCGGCCGCGTCCTCGCCACCGTGCGCGGCGGCGCACCGGCAACGGATGGACTCGAACGGACCATCGCCACCATCTGGCAGGAAATTCTTGGCGGAGCCCTGCCGGGCCGCGAGGATAATTTCTTCCTGTTGGGCGGCCACAGCCTGCAGGCCAACCAGGCGGTGGTGCGCCTGCGCCGCGCCTGCGGCTGCGCCCTGAGCCTCAAGGATTTCTTCAGCGCACCCTCGCTCGGCGCCTTGGCCACCCTGATCCGCTCCGGCGCGGCGCAGGCGGGCGGCGACCAGCCGCAGACGATCACCCGCGCCGAAGCCATTGAGGGCAGTTATCCGTTGTCGCCGGCGCAGCGCCGCTTGTGGTTGCTGCAATCGCGGGACCCGCGGACCCTCGCCTACAACATGGTGGGAGCCTTCCGGATCGACGGAGCCCTGGACCGCGAAACGCTTGCCCGCGCCTTCGCCCAACTGCTCGCCCGCCATGAAGTGTTGCGCAGCCGTTTCGTCGAACGGCGCGGCGAACCCCGCCAGGTTGTCCTGCCCGCGCCGGCGAAGTTTGCCCTGCCCTCGACCGTGGTGGCGGCAGCCGATCTCGACCAAGCCATCGATCGGGTGGTGGCCGAGGAACTGCGCCATGTTTTCGATCTCGGCCGCGGCCCGCTGCTGCGCGCCCGGCTGATCGCCGCCGCCGGCAGCAACGGCGAGGGCCATTACGGGCTGGTTCTCAATATGCACCATATCGTCGCGGACGGCTGGTCGGTGACCGTGCTGCTGAACGATCTCGCCCGCCTTTACGGCGGCGGCGACCTGCCGCCCCTTCCCGTCCAATACAAGGATTATGCCGCCTGGCAAACCGCACTGCTGGCCGACGGCAGCCTGGCCACCCAGCGCGCCTATTGGCATGCCCGCTTCGAGGATGAACCGGCGCCGCTCGACCTGCCGCTCGACCGTCCGCGAGCGGCCCAGCCGAGCCAGGCCGGCGCTTTGCTGCAGGTCCGCCTCGAACCGGCACTGGCGGCAGCGCTGGAAGCAAGGGCACGGGCCGCGGATTGCAGCTTGTTCATGCTGCTGCTGGCGATTCTCCAGGTGCAGCTGCATGCCCTTTCCGGCGCCGACGAAGTGGTCATCGGCACCCCGGTGGCCGGGCGCAACCATGTCGATCTCGAGGCGCAGATCGGCTTTTATCTCAACCTGCTGCCGCTGCGGCTCGGCCTCGGCGGCGCCAGCCGCTTCTCCGAGCTGTTGGCCAGCGCCCGCGCCGTCGCTCTCGACGCCTTCGCCCACCAGGATTATCCCTTCGACCGCCTGGTGGAAGAGCTCGCCCCCGTCCGCATCCCCGGCCGCCAGCCGCTGTTCGACCTGCTGCTGATCCTCCAGAACAACGATCCACCGCGACTGGCGCTGCCCGGGGCACGGACGGAATTGCTGCGCGATGCCACGGTGAGCGCCAAATACGACCTCAATTACATGTTCGAGCGGGATGATGGACTGTCGCTGACCATCGAATATGCGACCGAGTTGTTCGACGCCCCGACCGTCGAACGCTTTGCCGCCGAATTCCAGCGCATCGCCGCCATCGTCGCCGTGGACGGCGATGCGTCGCTGGCCCCTTTGTTGGCCGGCGGCAGGGTTGTCGCCGAGGCCGCTTTCCTGGGTTCGGCCGCCCCGGCGGCACGGGGCGAGGACTGGTAGCCCCATGTGCGGAATCGTCGGCATTTTCGACCCCGCCAGCGAGGGGCTTTCGTCGCCGGACCTGCTGCGGCGGATGGCGGGAGCGCTCCGCCATCGCGGCCCCGACGACGAGGGCTTCTTCGAACGGCCGGAAGTTCAACTGGGCTTCCGCCGCCTGGCGATCATCGACCTCGCCGGCGGCAACCAGCCGATGGCCAGCGCCGATGGCCGGGTGGTCTCGGTGTGCAACGGCGAGATCTACAATTATGCGGAACTGCGCAGCGAACTAGAGGCGCGCGGCCACCGCTTTCGGACGAACTGCGACGTCGAGGTGATCCCGCCGCTCTATCTGGAATACGGACCGGATTTCGTCACCCGCCTCAACGGCCAGTTCGCTTTCGCCCTCTACGACATTCCCAATCGCCGCCTGATGCTGGCCCGCGATCCGGTGGGCATCGCGCCGCTGTTCACCGTCGCCTGCGGCAACGGCCTGCTGTTCGCTTCCGAGATCAAGGCCCTGCTGCAACATCCCGCCACCCCGCGGGCCGTCGACCTGACCGGGCTCGACCAGATCCTGACCTTTCCCGGCCCGGTCAGCCCGCGCACCATCTTCCGGGACATTGCCAGCCTGGCGCCAGGCAGCCGCATGATCGTCGAGGCTTCGGGACGGCGGCGGATCGATACCTATTGGGATCTCGACTATCCGCGCATGGACGTGGCAGCGCCGGTGGGCCGCGAGGAAGACTACGTCGACGCCCTCGACGAGGCACTGCAAGCCGCGGTGCGGCGCCGGTTACGAGCCGACGTGCCGGTGGGCCTCTATCTGAGCGGCGGCCTCGACAGCTCGCTGATCGCCGCCATGGCGCAGGGGATCTCGGGCGGTGCCGACCGGCAATCCTTCGCCATCGGCTTCCACGACCCCGCCCTCGACGAGCGCCGCTACCAGCAGATCATGGTGGAACGACTCGGTACCCGCCATCATCAGGCGATCGTCGATCCCGATGCCATCTGCGGACGGCTGCGCGACATCGTCTTCCATGCCGAAGCGCCGCTGCGCGAATCCTACGACGTCTGCTCGCTGATCCTGTCCGGCCTGGTCCGCGATAATGGCATCAAGGTGGTGCTGACCGGCGAAGGCGCCGACGAGCTGTTCGGCGGCTATGTCGGCTATCGCCTGGACCCGCATCGGGCCGATGCCGAAGACGACGACCCCAATGACCTCGAAGCCCAGCTCGAGGCGGAGACTCGCCAGCATCTGTGGGGCGATCGGAATTTCTTTTACGAAAAGCCCTATCGCGCCTTCGCCGACCTCAAGACGGCGCTCTATGCGCCGGCGCTGCGCGAAGCCTTCGCCGAATTCGACTGCCTGCGGGACTCGCCGGTCGATCGCCGCCGGCTGGACGGACGGCACGTGCTGCACAAGCGCTCCTATCTCGATTTCAAATTGCGCCTGGCGGATCACCTGCTGGCCGACCATGGCGACCGGGTCGCCTACGCCCATTCGATCGAAGCGCGCTATCCCTTCCTCGACCCCCAGGTCATCGACCTGGTGCGGACCCTGCCGCCCGACCTGATGGTGAAGAACGGCATCGAAAAATACCTGCTGAAACGCCTCGCCGCCCGCTACCTGCCGGCCGCCATCACGGAACGCCAGAAGTTCAGTTTCGTCGCTCCTCCGGGACCGGCGCTGCTGCAGGCCGGCCATTCCTGGGTCGAGGACCTGTTATCGCCCGAACGCATCCGGCGGCAAGGCTATTTCGACCCGGAGACCGTCGAGGCGATGAAGGCGCAATATCGCCGGCCCGATTTTGCCCTCAACCAGACCTTCGACGATGATCCGCTGATGGTCGTCCTGACCTTCGGCATCCTGCTCGAAACCTTCGACCTGCCAAACCTCTCCTGAGGATGGCGAAATAAGGAACGGGACCATAGACGCCATGCAACGCAACGCTTACGTGGAGCAGTTCGAGTGGCAGACCGAGACCCGCCCGGCGGCGATCGCCATCGAGGCCGGCGGACGGGAGGTGAGCTACGGAACGCTGAATCGCGACGCCAACCGTCTCGCCCATGCCCTCGGCAGCGGGTCCGCCGGAACCGCCCCGCGGATCGTCGGCCTGTTCCTCGAACCCGGCATCGCCTATGTCGGCGCGCTGCTGGCGGCCGGCAAGGCGGGCGCCGCCTTCATGCCGTTGGATCCGGCCGATCCGCCGGCCCGGCTGGCCGACAAGCTGGCCCGCAGCGGGGTCCGCCAAGTCATCACCGACTCCCGGTTGGCGCCACTCCTGGCCGAACCTCTGGCCGGCCGGCCGGAGGTGGCGCTGTTGGTGGCGGACCATGCCGGCGCCGGCCTGCCGGACAGCAATCCCGGCCTCGCCGTCAAGGCCGGCGATCCCTGCTACGTCATGTTCACCTCGGGCTCGACCGGAACACCCAAGGCGATCCTCGGCCAGCAACGCGGCCTCAGCCATTTCCTGCGCTGGGAACTGGCCGAATTCGGACTCGACGAACGCTGCCGGATCTCCTGGCTGGCGCCGCCCACCTTCGATGTCAGCCTGCGCGACATCCTGGCGCCGCTGATGGCCGGCGGCTGCCTGTGCATTCCCGACGAGCCCACCGCCCGCACGCCGCGGCTGCTGATCCGCTGGCTGGCCGACCGCCGGATCACCCTGGTCCATTGCGTTCCCACCGTGCTGCGCCTTCTGACCCAAGAACTGGGATCAACCGGGGCGGCCCTGCCGCTGCCCGACCTCGGCCATCTCCTGGTGGCGGGGGAACCCCTCTACGGCGCCGATGTCGCCGCCTGGCGCGCCGCCGCCGGCGGTGGCGCCCGGCTGGTCAATCTGTACGGGCCCTCGGAAACCACCCTCGCCAAGCTGTTCCATCGGATCGAGGACCTGCCCGCCGATCCGCGCCGGGTGCTACCCATCGGCCGGCCGCTGCCCAATACCGCGGTGTTGATTCTCAAGAACGGCAAGCCCTGCGTGGTCGGCGAAATCGGCGAGATCCATATCCAGACCCCCTATCGCAGCCTCGGCTATCTCGGCGATCCGGAATTGACGGCAGCCGCCTTCATCGCCCATCCGCAGAATCCGGCCGAGCCGGAACCGCTCTACCGGACCGGCGATCTTGGTCGCATCAACGAGCAGGGACTGGTGGAATGCCTCGGCCGCATCGACAACCAGGTCAAGATCCGCGGTATCCGGATCGAACTGGGCGAGATCGAGGCTGCCATGCGCAGCCTGCCCGGGGTCGCCGATGCGGCGGTGACGGTGCATGCCGATCAGTCCCAAACACTGGTCTGCTACGTCACCGGCCGCGATGGTCCGCCGCCGGCGGCGGAAGCATTGCGCCAAGGACTGACGGCGATTCTGCCGCCGGCGCTTCATCCCCATCTGTTCGTCCCCCTCGCCCTGCTGCCCCGCACCCTCAGCGGCAAGATCAACCGCAAGGCCTTACCCCGGCCCGAAGCGCTGTTCTACCAACAGCACGCCTTTGCCGCGCCCGAGAGCGCCGCCGAAGAACGGCTGTGCCGGATCTGGAGCGAGCTGTTCGGCATGGAGCGGATCGGTGTGACCACCGCATTCGTCGAGTTCGGCGGTGACTCGCTGAAAGCGATGCGCGCCCTGGCCCGCATCTACGACGACTTCGGCATCGAGGTCAGCCTGCGCGATTTCTTCTCCCGTCCCACCATCCGCGCCCTGGCCTCCCTGCTTGCCACTACGGCCCAGCCTGCGGTCCCCGGCGCGCTGATTTCCCGAATGCCGGAGATGCCCGACTATCCGGTATCGGCGGTCCAGGCACGGCTGTGGACGCTTGACCGCATGGGGGTCGCCCCGACCGCCTACAATCTCGCCGAAGCCTATCTGCTGGCCGGCCCGCTCGATGCCGAGGCCCTGGAGCAGGCCTTCCAGGCCACCATCGCCCGCCATGAATCGCTGCGCACCGCCTTCGTCGAGGGGGCGGGCGGCCTGCCCCGCCAAGTCGTCCATGCCGACCCGGCCTGGCGCATGGAACGGTTCGCAATGGCCTCGATCGAAGAGGCGGAAGCCGCGGCGGCAGCCAATCCCGAACATCCCTTCGATCTATCCCGGCCCACCCAGCTGCGGGTCGTCCTCATCCATTTGCCTGCCGGCCAGGACATCGAACGGCATGTGCTGCTGTTCAATATCCACCATATCATCAGCGATGTCTGGTCCCTCGACCTGCTGGTCCGCGAGGTGGCGGCACATTACCGGGCACGCATCGACACTGGCGGCGAGGCTCCCCTGCCCCCCCTCGCGCTGCACTATCGTGATTTCGCCGGCTGGCAACAGGCGCGGCTGTCCGGCCCCGATGCCGGCGCCGACCGGGCCTTCTGGCACGCCCATCTGGCGGCACCGCGGCCCCTGCTCGATCTGCCGACCGACCTGCCGCGCCCGGTGATGCAGACCTTCCGTGGCGCCACGCTGCACTTCGAGCTGCCGCCGGACAACCTGGCGGCGCTCGACCGTCTGGCCGAGACGCGCGGCGCCAGCCGCTTCTCCCTCCTCGCGGCGCTGACCGGACTGCTGCTGCACCGCGTCACCGGCCAGACCGACCTGATCCTCGGCAGCCCGGTGCTCGGACGCGATCAGCCCGGCCTGCAAGAGCAGATCGGCTGTTTCGTCAATGAACTTGCCCTTCGCCTGAGGATCGCTTCCGACGACAGCTTCGCCGACCTCCTGGCCCGCATGGCCGAAACCGTCGGCGGCGCTTTGCAGCACCAGTCCTTCCCCTTCGACGCCCTGCTGGGTGAACTGGAATTGCGCCGGGACATCAGCCGCGCGCCGCTGTTCGATGTCATGGTGGTGCTGCAGCCGGAGGACAGTCTCGATCTGACCCTCGACGGGATCGCAGTCTCGCCGTTCGGAGCGCGCAACGCCTGGAGCTTCAGCCGCTACGATCTGGTGTTCCATTTCATGGAAACCGCGGACGGGCTTCGCCTCGACCTCAATTACAACACCGATCTGTTCCTGCCCGCGCGGATCCGCCGACTGGGCGCCCTGTGGCTGGAAGCGGCGGAGGCCGCCGCCCTGGCCCCGGATGCGCCGTTGGCGTCCCAGGCGCCGCTGCCGGCCCAGGAAGTAACGCTGTTGGCCGAGCTGGCGGCGGGGCCGATGCGGCCGCGGCCGCAAGAGGCGACCATGGCGAGCCTGGTCGCGGCGCAGGCGCTGCGGGATCCGCAAGCGCTGGCGGTGCTGGCGGCGGGACAGTCGGTGAGCTACGGGCGGCTCGACCAGGCTGCCGGGCGGATCGCCCGACATCTGGCGGAACGGGGGATCCGACGCGGCGACCGGGTGGGGGTGCAGGCCCTGCCGAGCGCTGCCAGCCTGGCCGCATTGCTGGGGATTCTCTATGCCGGAGCGGTCTATGTGCCGCTCGATTCGACCCTGCCGACGGCGCGGCTGGCGTGGATGGCGGCTCGCGCCGGCTGCCGCCTGGTGCTGGTCGACACGGCGGACGAGACCCGCCCCGAGGTCGGCGAAGCGGCAGCGGTGGCCGCCATTCTCGGCAGCGCCGATCCTGCCGGCTGGGCGCTGGAGGGACAGTCGGGTGGCCTCGACGCGGCGCTCGCGCCACGTCCGGAGGATGCCGCCTACCTCATCTTCACCTCCGGCTCGACCGGGGAACCCAAGCCGGTCCTGGTGGCCCACGGCGGTTTCGTCAACATGACCCTGGGCCAGGTCGAAATCCTCGGCTTAACGACGACGGACCGGGTGTTGCAGTTCGCCTCGCCGGGGTTCGACGCCGCCCTGGCCAATCTGTTCATGGCCTGGGTGGCGGGCGGGGCGGTGGTCACCATCGAGCGCGCGACGATTGACGATCCAGGACGCTTTCTCGCCACTCTGGACGCGACGAAGTGCAGCGTGGTGACCCTGCCGCCGACCTATCTGCGGATGCTCGACCACGCAACATTGGGCCCGGTGCAGGTGCTGATCACCGCTGGCGAGCCGGCCGTAGCGGGGGATCTGGGCCATTACGCGAATCACCTGCGGGTGTTCAACGCATACGGTCCGACCGAGATCTCGGTCTGCGCCACCATGCATCGGGTGCAGCCGGCGGATGGCGCCTTGGCCCGCATTCCCATCGGCCGGCCGCTGCCCAACGTCACCATCCGACTGCTCGATGCGGCCGGACGCGCGGTGCCGGCGGGCGCCGTCGGCGAGATCCATATCGGCGGGCCGGGCGTGGCGCTCGGCTATCTCGGCGATTCGACGGCGACCGCGGCGCGTTTCGTCATCGGCAATAGTGGAGAGCGGCTCTATCGCAGCGGCGATCTGGGCCGATGGCGTGAAGACGGTAGCCTCGACTTCCTGGGCCGCAACGAC
Source organism: uncultured Telmatospirillum sp. (assembly GCA_903858635.1). Classification (GTDB taxonomy): domain Bacteria; phylum Pseudomonadota; class Alphaproteobacteria; order Rhodospirillales; family Magnetospirillaceae; genus DUZF01. Next base: position 37,290 of record CAIOJO010000219.1, read on the forward strand.
GATCAGGTCAAGGTGAACGGCCATCGCCTCGAACCGGGCGAGGTGGCAGCGGCGCTGCGTGGCCTGCCCGATGTCGCCGACGCCCATGTCGCCGGGCTGACGCGGCCCGACGGCAGCACCGGACTGGCCGCCTGGTACGTGCCGCGGCGCCGCCCGGAGCTGTGGCCATCGGTGGCGGAATTCTATATCTACGACGATATCCTCTACGGCAGCATGGCCGCCGACACGGCGCGCAACGCCGCCTACCGCGCCGCCTTCCAGCGCCATCTTGCCGGCAAGACGGTGCTCGAGATCGGTCCCGGCCCGCTGGCGGTGCTGTCGCGGCTTGCCATCGAAGCCGGGGCGAAGCGGGTTTATGCCGTCGAACTGCTGGCCGAGACCTGCGAGAAGGCGCGCCGTACCGTCGCCCTGCAGGGCCTGGCCGACCGCATCGTCGTGCTGCATGGCGATCTGCGCCATATCGCGCTGCCGGAACCGGCCGATATCTGCATCTCGGAGATTGTCGGCGCCATCGGCGGCTCGGAGGGAGCGGCAGCGATCATCAATTCGGCGCGCCGCCTGCTGACCGACCCGACGGCAATGCTGCCGCGACGCAGTCTGACCCGCGTCGCCGCGGCAAGCCTGCCCGACGAATTGCTGCGGCGGGCCTTCGGCAAGACCGCCGCCCATTACGTCGAGCGAATCTTCGCCGAGGTCGGGCGCCCCTTCGACCTGCGACTCTGCGTCAAACACCTGCCGATGGACGCAATCCTGTCCGGCGACGCGGCGTTCGAGGATCTCGACTTCACCCGCGACCTGCCGCTCGAGGGCGACCACACCATCACCCTCGACGTCACCCGGGCCGGAGTGATGACCGGATTCATCGTTTGGCTGACCCTCGAAATCGACGAGACCAGCCGGTTCGACATCCTCGAATCGCAGGCCAGCTGGCTGCCGGTCTATCTTCCGGCCTTTCCCGAGGGGATCCAGGTCGAGCCCGGCGACCGCATCACCGCCACCATCCGCCGCCGCCTCTCGGTCAACCGCCTCAATCCCGACTTTGCGCTCTCCGGCGAGGTCATCCGAGCCGGCCTCCCGCCCTTGGCTTGGCACCATGACAGCCCCCATTGCGCTCAGTCGTTCCGGGCCAATCCCTTCACCCAAGCCTTGTTCCCCGAAGGGCGCATCGCCACCAGCGAGGCGGCCGCCACCGCCGAGCTGCGCTCCGCCTTGGCCCGCCAGTTGCCGGCCTATGCTGTTCCCGCCTTCCTGATCCCGGTGGACAGCCTGCCGCTGACCGCGAACGGCAAGGTGGACCGCACCGCCCTGCCCGACCCCCTGGCCGGCGCAGCGCAAAGCGGCGGCATCCCCGGGACGGCCCTCGAAGCAACCATTCTGGCCATCTGGCACAAGGTGCTGGGTCGGGAGGATCTGGGCACCGGTGACGATTTCTTCTCCCATGGCGGCGACTCGATCCGCGCCATCCAAATCCTCGCCCAGCTCTACCAGGCCGGTCTCAAGGCGGAGATCCGCGATATCTTCCAGAACCCGACGGTGGCGACCTTTGCCCGGCGGGTCCGGCCGCTCCGGCAGGCCGCCACCCAGGAGCCGGCGGCCGGTCCGGCGCCGTTGACCGCAATCCAGCGCTGGTTCTTCCACACCATCACGGCGGCCCCGGCGCATTTCCTCGTTGCGGTGCTGCTCAAGGCGCCGGCACGGCTTGACCCTACCGCCACCGAAGGCGCGGTGCAGGCCCTATGGCGCCACCATGATGCCCTGCGGGCCCGTTTCATCGATGGGCCGCCGACCATCCAGCAAATCATCGACGGCCCCGAAACCCGGGCTGGCTTTACCGAAGTCGATCCGGATCGACTGCCCGACTGGGCGAACGCCGCCTATGGCAGCCTGTCGCTGCGCGATGGCCCCTTGTTCAAGGCGGTACTCGCCCGTGGCGCCGGCGAGGCGGGCGGCGATGCGGTTCTCCTGGTCGCCCACCATCTGGTCGCCGACGCGGTGTCCTGGCGCTTCCTGCTGGAGGACTTCATCACCGCCTACGAGGCGCTGCGGACCGGTGAGGTTCCCAACCTGCCCCGCAAGACCCTGTCATTCCGCGACTATGCGCGGAGCGAAGAGCAGGCCGCGCCTGCCAACGACACCGACCTCGCCGACTGGCGGCGGCTGGCGGCGGTGCCGCCGCTGCCGGTCGACCACCCGGCACCGGGCGGCGCGACCGTCGCCGACAGCCGCAGTGTGGCCCTGGTGATTCCCGCCCCCGAAACCGCCCTGCTGGTGGCGGCGGCGCATTCCGAGCCCGATGGGGGACTGCAGGTTCTGCTCCTGGCCACCCTTGCCCGTGCACTGCGCCGCAGCTTCGGCTGCCGGCGCGCCCTGATCACCGTCGAAGGGCACGGCCGCGACGAAAGCGCCGATGAATTCGATCTCACCCGCACCGTTGGCTGGTTCACCGTCTTCCATCCGCTGCTCCTGGAGATGCCGGAGGTTCCGATCCTCGATCTGGCCCGCCAGATCCAGCGCAATCTCGCCCTGCTGCGCGGCCGTAGCCGGGCCTACGTGAAAGGCTTGGCGGCTCTCGGCGCCGAAGCACCCGCCCCGTCGATCGGCTTCAATTATCTGGGTGACTTCGGTGCGACCCGCCGGGGCGAAGGGATCGCCGTCGAGTGGACGCCGCCAGGCCAGCCGGCCGCGCCGGACAATCCGCGGATTCACCCGATCGACCTGCTGGCCATGGTGATTGATGGTCGGCTGGAGATCGGGATCGATTACGATTCCGGCAGCTTCGCGGCGACGACCATCGCCCGGCTGGCCGAGTCGTGGCGGGCCGCGCTGGACGAATTTGCCGCCGGATGCCGCCAGGCGGGCGGCTTGAGCCGCCTTGACACCGCCCCTTCCCACTTTCCGATGGACCAGGCGCATTTGGAGAACCTGCTTGTCGGCGACTGACCGATCTGTTTCCTGGCCACAGCCCGGCCAGATTCATGTCTGGTACTGCCGGCAGGACTCCGCGACGGAGCCGGCGGCCGACACGCTCGATGCGGCCGAGCGGGAGCAGGCGGGGCGGTTCCGCAATCGCCACGACGCCCGGCGCCATATGGCGACCCATGGCGCCTTGCGCCGTATCCTCGCCGCCTATCTGGGGCTTGATCCCGCCGCCGTGCCGATCACCCGCAGCGCCGCCGGCAAGCCCCGGCTCGGTCTGTCCGGCGCAGAACCCGGCTTGACCTTCAACCTGTCCCACAGCGCCGATCTGGCCGCCGTCGCCGTCGCCGCGGGGGCAGAGATCGGAGTCGATATCGAGGAGAAGCGGCCCTTGGCAGATCTGGATGGCGTCGCCCGCCTGGTCTTCACCGAGGCGGAATGCGCCGCCCTGGACTCCCTGCCGCAATCGCGACGACTCGACGCCTTCTATGAGTGCTGGACCCGCAAGGAGGCGTTGCTCAAGGCGATGGGCAGCGGCCTGCTGCGCGATCCGCGGGAGGTCGGACTGGGGTTCGGGGAAGGCGGCAAGATGGAATTCCGTGACGCCGATTCCAGCCTGTGGTCCATCGCCCCGCTTGCCCCGCCGGAGGGGATGGGCGGAGCGGTGGCCATCCAGGGCCGACTCCTCGGAGTCCTGCAGTTTGACGGCGCACCGGGGAAGTAACGGCCCCTACTTCGGAGTCGAACCCGTCGTCGCGGCATCGGCGAGGAAGGGAATCTTGAAAGGCAGGCGAATGGTCACGGTGCTGCCGCCGGTACCGGCGGCGGCGCGGCTCTGTCGATCGGAGGTCTTGGTGGCCATCACCGCCGCCTGCGTGTCGCTGCCCGCCTGGGTCTCGCTCTCGCCTTGCGGCTCCTTGTTCCCGGCCATCGAGCGATCGATATTGGACAGTCCCTGGGGCTCGGCGGGGGCCACCGGCACCTCCGCCGTGTCGGGAAGCGGCTTCGCCTGGCCCGTGGCCAGATCGGGATTGGCCGCATCGGCCGCGACCGGGCGATCGCCCGAACGGGATCCACGAGCAAGCGGCGGACCGCTGGACAGCGAGCCACCGTATTGCGGCAACCCCTCCGGCGCTCCGGCCTGGGCATGCGGGCCCCACGGGGCGCCCGGCGCCGCGGCCGGGGCCGTCGCGCCGTCGGTATTGAGGATGAGCGGCAGGCCGTCCTTGCCACCGATGACGATTACCTTGGCGTTCGGCGAGGTGGCGAGTTGCAGCGTCGCCTCGATGCCGCGCCATTGCAGATAGGTCGGCGAGATGCCCTGCTGCACCACCTGCTGGAACTTGGAGATGCCGCCGGCCTCGATCTCCTTCCTCTGCGCTTCCAGCCGCTCGCGGTCCAGCCGATAGGTATAGCCCAGCGCCAGCTGCTGCTGGCGGGCCTTCTCGAGGATCGCCTGGGACAGTTCCTCGGGAAGCTGCACCTCGCGGATATGGATCTCGTCGGCGAAGACCAGGTCAATCGGTATCTGCCGGCCTCTTCCGGCGACCCGATTTTCCGGCGCGCTGACGATATCGGTAAGGATTTCCGCCTCGATCTGGTGGCGTTCGGCACCATAGAGGGAATCGACCGAATAATTGGCGATGGCGCGCCGCACCTCGGCGCCGATCGCCGGCAGCATCAGTACGTCGACATAGTCCTGGCCGATCTGCTGGTGCAGTTGCGGCAGGTTCTCGCGGACCAGGTGATAGAGCAGGGTGATCTGGCAATCGACGGTGATGCCGTCCTTGGTGATCGCCTTGTAGCTATGGGTGTCGTTGCGCTCGCGGATGTAATAGGAATAGATCCGATCCCAAGGGAAGATGAGGTGCAGCCCGTCGTTCAGCGGCTGCGGCGCCACCCCGCCGCCGAAGCGGTACCACAGGACCCCGGCATCGCCGGTGGCGACGGTGATCGCCACCCGCGGCGCAAAGAAGGTCGCGACGAACATGATGGTGAACAGGACGATCAGCAGGTCCCGCCGCGCCGGGCCGGCCGCCTGTTTCAACCAGCCGAAGACGCCGGCGAGGATGGGATGCTTGTCGGAAACCGCCATGGCCCTTCTGATCTGCTGGTTCGGGTGCCGGAGAGGACCCTCAACGGGTCTGTCGTTGGGCCATGCTCATGGTAATGATCAGGACCAGCAACCCGATAAGCGGCGTCATCACCATCGAAACGACAAAATAGAGCAGGAAACCGCCCGGCCGGCCGGTCGCCAGGAGACCGACCAGCAAGGCGCAGGCGACGTACCAGACCCCGAGCATCACGGCACCCGCCGGCCGGTTCCGCTCATGGCGTCATCCGGCCCTGGCTTCGGCGCGCGCTGGCTTGCCGCCGGTCTTGGCCCCGCCGACGGCGCCGGTTTCCGTCTTCGCCGCCTCGAACTCCTTCAGGAAGAAGGCCCGCATTTCGTCGGGATCGAAATCCAGCAGCGTGCCGCCGGCCTCGAAATGGGAGATGAACACGCGGCCCAGCGCCAGCGTCGCCGCTCCGGCCAGGGCCGGCATCAGCGCCATGCCGACCACCGATCCGACGAACGGGATCGACTTGGCAACCATCCCCAAGACCCCCGTGCTGAGCGCATAGGGAACGCCGCCGCCGACCAGGCCGCCGATGATCGCCTTGACCCGCTCCCGCTGGAAGGGCACCCCGTACAACTCGCCCAGGCGGTAGATCAGATTGATCTGCACGCCGGCCACCGTCGCCAGGTCGAGCGCGGGAATCGGGATCAGCCCGGCCCCAGCCGACCACCAGGCATTATTTCTCACCAGCCGATGCGCTTCCGCCAGCCGCTCCGCCTCGTTCAGCGGCGGCTTCTCCGCTTCCGCGGTCGCGATCTCAACGCCCTCGCTCATCACACCCTCCATATTGCAATGGTTGCATCCCCGCTGCGCCCGCAGACTTGTCCTAACCCTAGTAATGCAACGGTTTTTCGGCGCGATTGAAAGTCACTGTTACTATTTGCCGGCAAAACCTCGAAGTCAAGTGACCTCTCCCCGACGGCAGGGCTCCGAACTCAGGTTAACGAGGTTTACGGCTTGCGCTGGGCGTGATTCTCTGAATCGCCCAGATTCGGAGAACCCTGATGCCCCTGACGGCGATGTTTCTTGGCGAGAAATCGCGCCTGCGTGCCCTGCTCGA
>CAIOJO010000220.1 GCA_903858635.1 uncultured Telmatospirillum sp.
CCATCCGGCCCCTTGGCCGCGCCCTCAATGGGCGCTGTTCCTTACCGGCCGCCACTGAGGCGGCGGCCAAGGGGCCGGAGGCCCCGCCCGGCGAGGGCAAAGCAAAGTGCGCGTTGTCGAGCGAGAGGGGTGTAATGGGACCATTGGCGGGAATTCGCATTCTCGACCTCAGCCGGGTCTTGGCCGGCCCCTGGGTGGGGCAGACCCTGGCCGATCTCGGGGCCGAGGTGATCAAGGTGGAGAACCCCGACGGGGGCGACGACACCCGGGCTTGGGGGCCGCCCTTCGTCGAGGGAACCGACGAGTCGGCCTATTTCCTCTCGGCCAACCGCGGCAAGAAGTCGATCGCCATCGACTTCAGAAGCACCGAGGGCCAGCAGTTGATCCGCCGCCTGGCGGCGAAATCCGACGCGGTCATCGAGAATTTCAAGGTGGGCGGACTGGCCTCCTACGGCCTCGATTACGCGTCGCTGCGCCAAGAAAATCCGGCCTTGGTCTACTGTTCGATCACCGGCTTCGGCCAGGATGGACCGTATGCCCGGCGGCCCGGATACGACTTCATGATCCAGGGCCTGGGCGGGCTGATGAGCATCACCGGCGTGGAGGAGCGTCCGACCAAGGTCGGCGTCGCCGTCGCCGATCTGTTCACCGGCATGTATTCCGCCTGCGCCGTGGTCGCCGCCCTGCTGCACAGCCGGCAGACCGGCCAGGGCCAGCATCTCGACATGGCTCTGCTCGACTGCCAGGTGGCGATGCTGGCCAACCAGGCCGCCAATTATCTGGTGTCCGGCCGGGCTCCGGTGCCGATGGGCAACGCCCACCCCAACATCGTGCCCTACCAGGCCTTTGCCAGTGCCAACGGCCATTTCATCCTGGCGGTCGGCAACGACGCCCAGTTCAGCCGCTTCTGCGCCGTTGCCGGCCGGCCGGAATGGGCCGAAGACTCGCGCTTCGCCAGCAACCGGGCCCGCGTCGCCAACCGCGTCGTCCTGGCCGAGGCGATCGAGGCCCTGACCCGTCTGCGCTCGAGCGAGGCATGGATCGCCGATCTGGAGGCGGTCCAGGTGCCCTGCGGGCCGATCAACGACCTGGCGGCGGTCTTCGCCGACCCGCAGGTGGTGCATCGCGGCCTTGCCTTCGACATGCCGCATGGCAGCGGCACCACCGTGCCGCAGGTGGCCAGCCCGATGCGGTTCTCCGCCACCCCGGTCGAGTACCGCCAGCCGCCGCCCCTGTTGGGGCAGCATAGCCGCGAGGTTCTGCGTGATCTCCTCGGCTGCGACGAGGCTGCGATCGGCGACCTGATCACCCGCGGCATCGTCGCCGATACCAACCGCGATCCAGGGAGTTCCAGCCCATGACAAGCCCGCGCACCGGTGGCCGCATCCTGGTCGATGCCTTGATCACGCACGGTGTCGACCGCGCCTTCTGCGTGCCCGGCGAAAGCTATCTGGCGGTGCTCGACGCGCTCTATGACGCGCGCAACCGCATCGACCTGGTGACCTGCCGGCAGGAGACCGGCGCCGCCTTCATGGCCGAGGCCTACGGCAAGCTGACCGGCCGCCCCGGCATCTGTTTCGCCACCCGCGGCCCCGGCGCCACCAATGCCAGCAACGGCGTGCACACGGCGTTTCAGGATTCGACCCCGATGATCCTGTTCATCGGTCAGGTGGCCCGCGATCAGGCCGACCGCGAGGCGTTCCAGGAGATCGACTTCCGCCGGATGTTCGGCCAAATGTGCAAATGGGTGGCCCAGATCGACGACGCCGCCCGCATTCCCGAATATGTCCGGCGGGCCTTCCAGGTGGCCAGCTCGGGGCGGCCCGGGCCGGTGGTCCTGGCCTTGCCCGAGGACATGTTGGCGAAGCCGGCGCTGGCGGTCGACACGGCCTCCTACGCGCGGCTCAACCAGCATCCGGGACCGGCCGAGATGGCCCGCCTGCGGACCATCCTGGCCGAGGCGCAGCGCCCCCTGATGGTGGTCGGCGGCGCCGGTTGGACGGCCGCCGCCAGCGACGACATCCAAGCCTTTGCCGCGGCCAATGACCTGCCCACCGGCTGTGCCTTCCGCCGACAGGATTGCTTCGACAACCTGGATCCCCGCTATGCCGGGGATGTCGGCATCGCCATCAATCCGAAACTGGCGGCGCGGGTGCGCGAGGCCGATGTGATCGTGGCGGTGGGGCCGCGCCTCGGCGAGATGACCACCGGCGGCTACAAGCTGCTGGAACCGCCGGTTCCGGTGCAACGCCTGGTCCATGTGTTTCCGGAACCCGAGGAGCTCAACCGGGTCTATGGGGCGGAATTGGCCATCTGCGCCGATTTGAGCTCGTTCGCCAAGGCGGCCCGGCAGATGCCGCCGGTCGAGTCGCCGCCGTGGGCGGCATGGACCGCCGCCGCCCACGCCGATTACCTGGCGCATATGGAAGCGCCGAAGAGTCCCGGTGAACTGGATATGGGCGCGGTGATGGCGACGGTGCGGCGGATGCTGCCGGCCGAGGCGATCGTCACCAATGGCGCCGGCAATTACACCACCTGGGCGCATCGGTTCTATCGCTTCCGCCGCTACGGGACGCAGCTGGCGCCGACCAACGGTACCATGGGCTATGGCGTACCGGCGGCGGTGGCGGCCAAGCTGGTCCACCCGGAGCGCCCGGTGGTGGCCTTCTCCGGCGACGGTTGCTTCCTGATGACCGGACAGGAACTGGCGACGGCGGTCCAATACCGGGCCAACATCGTCATCCTGCTGATCAACAACGGCATGTACGGCACCATCCGGATGCATCAGGAACGGCGCTATCCGGGCCGCGTCATGGGCACCGACCTGGTCAATCCCGACTTCGTCGCCCTGGCCAAGGCCTATGGCGCCCATGGCGAGGCGATCCGCCGCACCGAAGACTTCGCGCCGGCCTTCACCCGGGCCCTGGCCGCCGACCGGCCGACCCTGCTCGAATTGTTCATCGACCCCGAGGCAATCACCCCCAACACCACCCTGTCGGCATTGTCCCGGCAGGGCTAGGGCCCTCACTCGGGCGGGTTCCTGGTGGCAATAACCCAACCGATGCGCCCCACGGCGGCTTTTCTCCGCTGGAATAAATAAGCTCGATACGCTATATGACCAACGAGATGGTCAGGAGCGTGACATGAGCGCGATCAATCTGGCTGATGCCAAGGCACATCTGAGTGAACTCGTCGACCGAGTCGAAGCGGGCGATTCTATCGACATCACCCGACGCGGCAAGCCGGTCGCTCGCCTCACTAACGTGGCCAAGCCCCGCAAGCGCATCGACCGGGCCATGCTTCAGACGCTGACGGCCGCCATGTCGCCGCAAGCGCCGGACGCCGCCGATCTGGTGCGTTCGATGCGGGATGGCGATCGCTACTGATGTTCTATCTCGACACGTCGCTGATTGTGGCAGCGCTTTCCAATGAGGCCGCGACCGCGCGAGCGCAAGTCTGGCTGGCGGAGCAGGACCCAGCGCAACTCCTGATCAGCGACTGGACCGTCACCGAGCTTTCCTCCGCCATGGCGATCAAGCTGCGGACCGGCCAGATCACTCTGGAGCAGCGTGCCGCGGCCTTGGCGATGTTCAACAAGCTGGTGATGGAGAGCTTCACCGTCCTGCCGG
>CAIOJO010000221.1 GCA_903858635.1 uncultured Telmatospirillum sp.
GCGATTTCTCGCCAAGAAACATCGCCGTCAGGGGCATCAGGGTTCTCCGAATCTGGGCGATTCAGAGAATCACGCCCAGCGCAAGCCGTAAACCTCGTTAACCTGAGTTCGGAGCCCTGCCCTGCCGACGGGTAGGCTCGCTTGGCCTGGCCGGCCGTGCTAGGCTCGATCCTCGGCTGACGAAATTGCGGTCTGCTTGTGATTCGCTTCCCTGCCCCCTTGTCTCTTTAGGCCCGCTTCGATGGTCGCCCGCAGTCGCGTCTGGCCGGGGAGCCCCTATCCCCTGGGCGCCACCTGGGATGGCAAAGGGGTCAACTTCGCGCTGTTCTCGGCCCATGCCGAGAAGGTCGAACTCTGCCTGTTCGACGGCGGGCAAGAGGTCGAGCGAATCTCCTTGCCCGAATATACCGACGAGGTTTGGCACGGCTACCTGCCCGACTGTCGGGCCGGCCAGCTGTACGGCTATCGGGTGCACGGGCCCTACGAACCCGCCGCCGGCCATCGCTTCAACCGGCACAAGCTGCTGATCGACCCCTATGCCAAGGAATTGGTCGGCTCGTTGCAATGGACCGACGCCCATTTCGGCTACCGGGCCGACCATCCGCGCGCCGACCTCTCGTTCGACCGTCGCGACAATGCCCGCTTCCTGCCGAAATGCCGGGTGGTCGATACCGCCTTCACCTGGGGCGACGATCGGCGCCCCAACGTGCCCTGGCCGCACACCATCCTGTACGAGGCCCATCTGCGCGGCATGACCATGCGCCATCCGCTGGTCCCGGCGGCATTGCGCGGCACCTTCCTCGGCCTGGCCCAGCCGGCACTGATCGAGCACATGGTGAAGCTGGGCGTCACCACGCTGGAGCTGATGCCGATTCAAGGCATGGTGGACGAACGCGATCTGGTGGAACGCGGCCTCAGGAACTATTGGGGCTACAACCCGATCGCCTTCTTCGCCCCGGATCCGCGGGCCTATGTCGGGGCGGCCGATGGCGACTTCAAGACGATGGTGCAGCGCCTGCATGAAGCCGGGATCGAGGTTCTGCTCGACGTGGTCTACAACCACACCGCCGAAGGCAATCAGATGGGTCCGACATTGTCGATGAAGGGTATCGACAACCTGTCGTATTATCGGCTGATTCCCGGCGACGAGCGGCATTACGAGAACTTCTCGGGCTGCGGCAATACCCTCAACCTGCGCCATCCGCGGGTTCTGCAACTGGTCACCGACGCGCTGCGCTACTGGGTCGAGGAGATGCATGTCGACGGCTTCCGCTTCGACCTGGCGGCCAGCCTGGCGCGCGACAAGGCGGGCTTCGACGGCGGCTCCGGTTTCCTCGACGCGATGCGGCAAGACCCCGTGCTGTCGCGCGCCAAGCTGATCGCCGAACCCTGGGACCTGGGCGGCGACGGCTACCACCTGGGCGGTTTCCCGCCCGGCTGGTCGGAATGGAATGGTCGCTACCGCGATACCCTGCGTCGCTTCTGGCGCGGCGAGGGCGGGCTGATCGGCGAGTTGGCGTCGCGTCTGACCGGCTCGTCCGACCTGTTCGGCTGGGGCGGCCGCCGGCCCTGGGCCAGCATCAATTTCATCACCGCCCATGACGGCTTTACCATGCGCGACCTGGTGACCTACGAGCAGAAGCACAACGAGGCCAATGTCGAGCACAACAACGACGGCAGCGACGCCAACTACGCCTGGAACTGCGGGGTCGAGGGCGAGACCGATGACGCCGGGGTCAAGACCTGCCGGGCCCGGCAGATGCGCAATCTGCTGGCCTCGCTGTTTCTGTCGCAGGGTGTGCCGATGCTGCTGGCCGGCGATGAGCTGGGGCGCACGCAGCGGGGCAACAACAATGCCTATTGCCAGGACAACGAGATCAGCTGGATCGATTGGGCCAATGTCGACGAGGAGTTGCTGGCCTTCGTGACCCGGCTGATCGCGCTGCGGCGGCGCTATCCGGTGCTGCGCCGGCCGCGCTTTTTCGCCGGCCGCCGCATGGCCGGCAGTACGGTCAAGGACATCGCCTGGATCACGCCCGAGGGGCGCGAAATGGCGCATCAGGATTGGATCGCTCCCTTCGCCCGCTCGCTCGGCATGCTGCTCGGCGGCGATCCGGGAGACGGAACCGGCGAGGCGATGGACGACAGCCTGGTCATCTTGCTGAACGCCTATGTCGAACCCATACCCTATGTGCTGCCCGGCAAAGGGCACAACGGCGGGTGGCGGGTCCTGTTGGATACCGCCTGGCCCGGCGGGCTGGCTCCGACACCAAATGGCGGTCCGCACGAACAATACACCGTCCAGCCGCGTTCGTTGGCCGTGCTGATCCGCCGACAGGGGGCGGCCACCCGCCAACAGCGCAAGGGGGGACGACAGTGAAGCGGCGCCACCAGATGCCGTTCGGCGCGGAGCTGCAGGCGGACGGCGTCCGCTTTCGGCTGTGGGCGCCTTCGGCGGATCGGGTCGAGTTGCTGGTCGAGGGAAATCCGGCCCAGCCGATGCAGCGTTCGGACGACGGCTGGTACGAACGTCGCGAGCCGGCCGCCGCGGCCGGCAGCCGCTACCGCTTCCGGATCGACGGTGGCCTCGAAGTCCCCGATCCGGCATCGCGGCGGCAGCCCGATGACGCGCATGGTCCGAGCGAGGTGATCGACCCCGCCGCCTTCGCCTGGGCCGACGGCGACTGGCGCGGCCGCCCCTGGCACGAGGTGGTGCTCTACGAGCTGCATGTCGGCAGCTTCACCCCGCAAGGCACGTTCTCCGGGGTCGAGGAGCAACTCGACTACCTGGCCGGACTGGGCGTCACCGCCATCGAGCTGATGCCGCTGGCCGATTTTCCCGGGCGGCGCGGCTGGGGGTACGACGGCGTGCTGCCATTTGCCCCGGACGCCGCCTACGGCCGCCCCGAGGATCTGAAACGCCTGGTGGCCGCGGCACATCTGCGGGGGCTGATGGTATTCCTCGACGTGGTCTACAATCATTTCGGGCCGGATGGGAATTACCTGGCCAGCTACGCCGCCTCCTTCTTCACCGACCGCCATCACTCGCCGTGGGGCCGCGCCAACAATTTCGACGACCCGGGCAGCGAGACGGTGCGGCGGTTCTTCATCGAGAACGCGCTCTATTGGCTCGACGAATATCATTTCGACGGCCTGCGGCTGGACGCGGTGCATGCGATCCTGGACGACAGCCCGCAGCATTTTCTGGCCGAACTGGCCGAACGGGTGCGTGCCGCGTTCCCCGACCGCCACATCCATCTGGTGGTCGAGAATGATGCCAACCAAGCCCGTTTCCTGGCGCCGCATCTGTTCGATGCCCAATGGAACGACGATCTGCACCACATCCTGCATGTCCTGCTCACCGGCGAGGTCAGCGGCTATTACCGTGATTACCGCGAGGCCACCATCCAGCGCCTGGGCCGAGCCCTGACCCAGGGTTTCGACTATCAGGGGGAGCCCTCGGAACATCGCGGCGGTCAACCGCGCGGCGAGCCGTCGCGCCATCTGCCGCCGACCCGGTTCGTCGCCTTCCTGCAGAACCATGATCAGGTGGGGAATCGCGCCATGGGCGACCGGCTGCCGCAGCTGGCGCCGGCCGCGGCGATCGACGCCGCCCTGGCCGTCCTGCTGCTGGCGCCCGGCATTCCTCTGCTGTTCATGGGCGAGGAATGGGGGGCGCGCCAGCCCTTCCTCTATTTCTGCGACTTCCATGATCAGCTGGCCGAGGCGGTGCGCCACGGGCGCCGCCGTGAGTTCGAGGACTTCCCCGCATTCGCCGATGCCGCGGCGCGGGAACGGATCCCCGACCCCAATGCCGAGGCCACGTTCCGGGCTTCGGTTGTAGACTGGTCGGCGGTCCGGCTGCCCCCCCATGCAGAACGGCTGGCCCTGGTCCGCCGCCTGCTGCGACTGCGCCACCGCGACATCGTGCCACGGCTGGCCGGGGCGTCGGGCGAAACTGGTTTCGAGACCAGCGGCGGCCATCTCCTCGAGGCTTGGTGGCGCCTCGGCGACGGCGCCCGGCTCTGCCTGCAGGCCAATCTGGGAGCGGCGCCGGCGCAGGTGGCCGGCGCCCCGCCGGGGCGCCTCCTGTATACCAACCATGGTGGCTTCGCCGCGGCGGGCGGTCTTGGGGACAATCTGCCGCCATGGACGGTCACCTGGGCGCTGTCATGAGGGGACCGTCGCATGCCTACTGAAGCGCTGGACCGTCTTGCCGCCCTGGCCGGGATCGAGGCCGGGTGGCAGGATTTTTTCGGGCGCTACCGGCCGGTTTCGCCGGACACCAAGCGGGCCTTCCTGTCGGCCATGGGCCTTGCCGCGGCCGACGAGGACCAGGCGGCGGCCAGCCTGGCCGAACTGGAAGCCGCCCCATGGCGACGGTGGCTGGAGCCGGTCCAGGTGGTGTCCGAGCGGGACGGGCCGCCCACCGTCGTCCTGACGGTTCCCCAAAGTCATGCCGACGCGCTGCTGCCCTGGGCGGTGGCGGAAGAAGGCGGGGTGCTCCATCAGGGCCAGCTGCGGCCAAGCGATCTGCCGGTGCTGGCCGAGCGCCAGGTCGACGGCCTGCTGCGCCGGCGTCACCAATTCCGTCTGCCCGGCACGCCCTTTCCCGGCATCCACACCCTTAGCCTGACCACCCCCGATGGGGCACGGCAGACCATGACGCTGATCGTCTGTCCGGCCCGCGCCTATCAGCCGGCGGGCGCGGCGGAGCGCTTGTGGGGTTACGCCACCCAGCTCTATTCCTTGTCGAGCCGTCGCAATTGGGGGATCGGCGACTTCAGCGATCTGGCCGAGCTGTGCCGGGGCGCCGCCCGGCAAGGAGCCGCGGCGATCGGCGTCAATCCGCTGCACGCCCTGTTCCCCACCCAGCCGGAACGCTTCAGCCCCTATTCGCCATCGAGCCGATTATTCCTCGACATCGCCTATATCGACGTCGAGGCGGTGCCCGACTTCGCCGACAGCGTCGAGGCCCAGCGCCTGTTCGCCTCGCCCGGCTTCCAGGCCAAGCTGGCCGGGGCGCGGGCGGCCAGCTTGGTCGAATACGGGACCGTGGGCGCCCTCAAGCTGGCGGTGCTCGAGCACTGCTGGAAGACCTTCCACAGCAGTCATCTGGAGACGCCGGACAGCGGGCGCGGCGCCCTGTTCCGGGCCTTTCAGCGGGCCGGCGGCCGCAAGGCCGAGCGCTTCGCCACCTTCGAGGCCTTGCAGGCGTTCTTCCTGAACAGTGATGCCGGCAAGGGCTACTGGCGGCATTGGCCGGCCGCCTATCACGATCCCGAGGGGCCGGCGGTGGCCGCTTTCGCCGTGGCCAACCGTGAACGGGTGGAGTTCTTCTGGTACCTGCAGTGGCAAGCCGATCAGCAATTGGCGGCGGCGCAGCAGGCCGCCCGCGAGGCCGGCATGCCGCTTGGCATCTACCGCGATCTCGGCGTCGGCATCGCCGATGACGGGGCCGAGGCCTGGGCCAACCAGGGCCTGCTCTGTCTTGGCGTGTCGGTGGGGGCGCCGCCCGACCCGCTCAACCTGGCCGGCCAGGACTGGGGCCTGGTGCCGTTCAATCCGCTGGCCTTGCGCCAGGCCGCCTATCGCCCGCTGCTGGCGGTGCTGGAAGCCAATATGGCGCATGCCGGGGCCATGCGCCTCGACCATGCCATGAGCCTGCAGCGTCTCTATTGGGTGCCGCGTGGCGCCAAGGCCGATCAGGGGGCCTATCTACGCTATCCGGTCGACGACCTGTTCCGCCTGGTCGCCCTGGTCAGCCAGCGCCAGCGCTGCCTGGTGATCGGCGAGGATCTGGGAACCGTGCCGGAGGGGTTTCGCGCGCGGATGGCCGCGGCCGGCATCCTTGGCTATCGCCTGCTGGTCTTCGAGAAGGCCGATGGCCGCATGAAGCGGCCGGACGAATTGTCGGCCGAGGCGCTGGTCGCCTTCGGCACCCATGACCTGCCGAATCTGGCCGGTTGGTGGCAGGGCATCGACGTGGCGGCGCGGTGCCGCCTCGGGCTGTATCCGGAGCCGGCGCTGGCCGAGCAAGAGGCCGAAGAGCGCGCCGCCGACCGCGGCCGGCTGGTCGCCGCGCTGGCCGCCGAGGGGCTGCTCGAGGCGGATTTTCCCGTCATTCCGGAGCTGACCGGCGAGCCGTTGCGCCGGCTGGGCCTGGCCATCTACGCCTATCTCGGCCGCTCGCCGGCCCGACTGCTGATGCTGCAGTTCGAGGACGTGCTGGGCGAGCCGGTGCAGATGAATCTGCCCGGCACCACCGACCAGCATCCGAATTGGCGGTTCCGCTATCCGCTGCAGCTCGACGCCATGCTGGCCGATCCGCGGCTGACCGAGGTCGCCCGCGTCCTGGCCGGACGTGGCGCGGCCCGCTCTGGAAATGCGGCACCAATTCCCCGTCATCCCCGCGAAGGGGGGGATCCCTAGTAGGGCCGTTTTCAAGCACCGCGATATGGGATCTCAGAGCGCCAGACGGTTACGCCGCCGTATCGACCTGGTCATGGTCTTCCCATTATTCGTCAAAGATCGATGACTGGTCGATACCTATCCGGCTGCCGCGATCCGGCAACTGAAACGGCTCGTCCTTCGACGGAACATTAGAGCGGTATGCGATTAGATCGGATCACCCCTCTCGTCATTCCCGCGGAAGCGGGAATCCATTACGGCTCCGAATTTCTGGCGTCGGCGTGGACCCCCGCCTTCGCGGGGGTGACGAAGGTGATTCTGTCATAAAGCAC
>CAIOJO010000222.1 GCA_903858635.1 uncultured Telmatospirillum sp.
CGGCCCCTTGGCCGCCGCCTCAATGGCGGCTGGTAAGGAAGCGCGCCCGGCGAGGGCTATCATAGACCTCGTGCACGGACACATTTGAATGTGTCAGTGCACTAGCGCGGTGGTCCCCCGATGCGGTAACTCTAGTTCGCTCACAGCCCGACGGGAGCCCATGTCCAGCATCAGTCGCCGTATCGCCGAAGAACTCCTGGCCGCCGAGGCCCAGGTCGACGCCGCCGTCCGCCTCCTCGACGAAGGGAACACCGTTCCCTTCATCGCTCGTTACCGCAAGGAAGCGACCGGGGGTTTGGACGACACCCAATTGCGCAAGCTGGAGGAACGGCTGCTCTATCTGCGCGAGCTCGAGGACCGGCGCGCCGCCATCCTCGCTTCGATCGACGAGCAGGGAAAACTGTCGCCCGAACTGGCCGCCGAGATTGGCGCCGCCGACAGCAAGGCCCGCCTCGAGGACCTTTATCTGCCCTATAAGCAGAAGCGGCGGACCAAGGCGCAGATCGCCCGCGAAGCCGGCCTCGAGCCCCTGGCCGACGCCTTGCTGGGTGATCCCCGGCTGGTTCCCGAGGCCGCCGCCCTGGCCTATGTCGATGCTGAGCGCGGGGTGGCCGACGTCAAGGCGGGGCTCGACGGGGCCCGCCAGATCCTGATGGAGCGGATGGCCGAGGATGCCGATCTGCTGGGGTCCTTACGCGACCATCTGTGGGACAGCGGGGTGGTGGTCTCCAAGCTGGCCGAGGGCATGGCCGACAAGGGGGCCAAGTTCGCCGATTATTTCGATTACCGCGAAGTGATCAGGAAGATCCCCTCGCATCGCGCCCTGGCTTTGTTCCGGGGGCGCAACGAGGGCGTACTTCTAGTGAAGTTGCAGGCGGCCGACGAAGAGGAGGGGAGCCGTCTGGCCGGCGCCTGCGAGCGTCGCATCGCCGCCCGCTTCGGTATCGCCGACCAGGGCCGGCCGGCCGATCCCTGGCTGGTCGAGACGGCGCGCTGGGCCTGGCGGGTGAAGATCCACCTGCATCTCGAGGTCGAATTGATGGGGCGTCTGCGGGAAGCCGCCGAGGCCGAGGCGATCACCGTATTCGCCCGCAACCTGAAGAGCCTGCTGCTGGCCGCCCCGGCCGGCATGCGGGCGACCATCGGCCTCGATCCGGGGGTGCGGACGGGGGTCAAGCTGGCGGTGATCGACCGCACCGGCAAGGTCGTCCATACCGGCGTCATCTATCCCCATCCGCCGCGCCAGGATTGGGAGGGCTCGATCGCCGCCCTGGCCGGCATGGCCCGGCAGTACCAGACGGAACTGCTGGCGGTGGGCAATGGCACCGCATCGCGCGAAACCGACCGTCTGGTGGCCGATCTGATGCGCCGCCACCCCGATCTCGGGCTGACCCGGGTCATGGTGTCGGAGGCCGGCGCCTCGGTCTATTCCGCCTCGGAGGCGGCGGCCACCGAAATGCCCGATCTCGACGTCACCTTGCGCGGCGCGGTATCGATCGCCCGGCGCCTGCAGGACCCGCTGGCCGAACTGGTCAAGACCGATCCCAAGGCGATCGGCGTCGGCCAGTATCAGCACGATGTGGACCAGCATCAATTGGCTCGCAGCCTGGATGCGGTGGTCGAGGACTGCGTGAACGGCGTCGGGGTCGACGTCAACACGGCGTCTGCCGCCCTGTTAGGAAGGGTGGCCGGTCTCGGGCCGGTGCTGGCCCGCAACATCGTGGCACATCGCGACGCCAATGGTCCGTTCGCCGGCCGCCAGGCGCTGAAGCAGGTGGAGCGCTTGGGGCCCAAGGCCTTCGAGCAGGCGGCCGGCTTTCTGCGGGTGGTCGGCGCCGGCAATCCGCTGGACGGCTCGGCGGTGCATCCCGAGGCCTATCCGGTGGTCGAGCGCATTGCCCGGCGCTCCGGGCGGGATTTGCGGGCGCTGATCGGCGATGCCGCCTTCCTGCGCTCGCTCGATCCGGCCGACTACATCGACGACCGCTTCGGCATTCCGACGGTCACCGACATCATCGCCGAATTGGAGAAGCCCGGCCGCGACCCGCGCGGCGAGTTCAAGACCGCGGTGTTCAAGGACGGGGTCGAACAGCTGAAGGATCTGTTGCCCGGCATGATTCTCGAAGGGGTGGTCACCAACGTCACCAATTTCGGCGCCTTCGTCGATATCGGCGTGCACCAGGACGGCCTGGTCCACATTTCGGCCATGGCGGATCGTTTCGTCAAGGATCCGCATAGCGTGGTCAAGGCCGGCGACCTGGTCAAGGTCAAGGTGCTGGAGGTGGACCTGAAGCGCCAGCGGATCGCCCTGACCATGCGGCTGGCCGACGCCGCCGCCCGCCCCCCGGCGCGACCCGCCGCCAAGGAGCCGGCCCGGCCGACGGCCGCAGCCGCCCGCCCGGCAGTCAAGGCGCCGCCGGCGCCGCC
>CAIOJO010000223.1 GCA_903858635.1 uncultured Telmatospirillum sp.
ACCCTGCGAGCCGCCCTGCTGGCCCATCAGGCCAAGCATTCCATCAACCCCGATCTTGAACAGCACGCCAAGGCCGCGTAGCCTGTTCAGACCGTGACGCCTGCCGAGCGAATTTCAACACGGCTCGGGACAATCCCGACTGGCGTATGGCCGTCGGTTAGCATCCGGTGGCTACCCAAACCTCGGAGCTTTCATGGCGTCTAACCATTCGCAAGCCAAGCATGCCAAGGCGTTGCGCCGCAAGAAAATGATGGCCGAGCGGAGCCGGCTGGGGCCCGCTGGGGCATCGTCTTCACTTGCAGAGCGGGCGCGCCGGGCGGCCACGGCGCCGCTGCATTGCTGCCTAATTCAGGCGGGGCTGTTCGAGCGCGGGAACGGCATGGCCGTGGTCGCACGCAAGACCGGACTCGGTGAGGTGACGGTCGCAACCTTTCTGCTCGACGCCTTTTGCCTGGGAATCAAGGATGTGCTCTTTCGCGAGTTGGCAATGGCTGACCTCGGCGCGTTCGTGGAGCAATTGGGCTGGGCCAGCCCGTTATCACCCGTTGAGCCGGCCTATGTCCGCAAGCTTCTGAGAGACCTCGCGCGGTACGCTCGCTCTTTCGGTATTGAGCCGCCGGCGGATTTCCAGGCGGCCGACCTGCTGTTGGGCGACGCCCGGGCCGAGGACTGCGCCATCGCCTTCGAATTCGGCGATGGCGGGATGCCGCATTACATTCCCGGCCCGACCGACACGCCGAGTCAGATCCGACAACGCCTCAAGCGATTGCGCGCCAAACTGGGCGATGACGGCTTTCTCTTCAGCGCGGCTTCGGATGACGAATTTGACGCCGATATCGACGACCTTGGCGTCGAGGCGACGGCTGGCACATCCGATCCCGCCGCCTACGATCCCGCCGTCGCTCCCGATGCCGCCGATTGGCTGGACCTCGACGAGGGCGAGCGGTTGCGGCTGGTCGAGGCGTATCACCGCCGCGCCGGAATATCGGTTCCCAAGCCCACCGTGCATGCCACGCTTCACATCATCGTCGAGAACCAAGTTGCCGCCGACGACCCGGCGGCCGTGCGGCGGGCGCTGACGCGTCTGACGGCGGAAGGCCTGGAACGCCACGAGGCGATCCACGGCATCGCATGGGTGCTGACCGATCAACTGCATCGCGTGGCCAACGAACGCTCCGATTTCTCGCCTGCTGAATACGAGGCCGCCCTCGACGACCTCACCGAAAGCAACTGGCGTGCTGCCACCGAAGGCGACGAGAACGATTGAGCTCCGCAAGCAGGGCGGCCGGCATGGCCTGGAGGCGGCGCGCCGATGGGTACGAAGCCAGTTGCCGAACGGCTAGCTACCTGCCTGGCGTATACACATGTTGCGGTCTGACCGTGAGGCGGGTATAGTGCGCCGATGATTCGGTCCTTCGCCGACGAGGATGCCGAGGCGCTGTTTCGAGGGCGATTCGCCCGGAAATTGCCGGCCGACATTCAGCGGGTTGCCCAACGCAAGTTGCGGCAGATCCATGCGGCGGAAGATCTGGCCGATCTTCGGGTGCCGCCGGGCAATCGACTCGAACCCCTGAAGGGAGACCGAGCCGGTCAGCACAGCATTCGAATCAACGACCAATGGTGTGTCTGTTTCGTCTGGAGAGACGGCGGCGCTGAGGATGTCGAGATCCTCGATTACCACTAGGAGCAGGATATGCCGCAGCGCGATTTGCCCCCGATCCATCCCGGCGAGCAACTCCGCGAGGAGTTCATGAAGCCTTTCGGGCTGTCCGCCTATCGGCTTGCCAAGGACATCGACGTTCCGGTGAGCCGTATCCAGGACTTGGTGGCCGAGCGGCGTGCCATCACCGGCGACACCGCTCTTCGCCTCGCCCGGTACTTCGGAACGACCCCGGAATTCTGGCTGAACTTGCAGCGGGATTACGACCTTGAATTGGCCGAGATCGAAGTCGGAGACCAGATTGCGGCCAAGGTCCATCCGAGGGCGGCCTGAAACCAGCGTGCCGCGTCATCGATGTCCGGATGCTGAGGATCTGGCCCCCTTGACTCCATGAGTTGACGGGGCTTTTTGTATGCATCCGGGCCATCGGGCATTGACGGATTTTATGTTACAACATATGTTGTAACGGTCGTATCGAGGTATGGAGCCGGTCATGGTCAAGGCCTCCGCGAAACTCTCGCCCAGAGGCAACTCCTTGGCAGTCACATTGCCGAAGGAGGTGCTGGACGCCGCCGGTCTCAAGCAGGGCGATGAACTGTCGTTGCTGGTTCGGGACGACGGCGCGATCGAAATCACCCATGCGGCGCCCGGCGAGGCCGAGCTTCAAGAGGCTTTCGAGTGGAGCCTCGGCCGCTATGCGAAGACCTATGAAGATCTGGCGAAGTGACCGATTGGCGGTGGGTTTCGCCCCACCTCGCCATCACTTGGCACGCGAAATTGATCGAGCTCTACGGCGGGGCTCCCGGCCTCCGCGATGCCGGCCTGCTGGAGAGCGCGTTGATGCGCCCGAGGAATCTCGTCGCTTACGGCGAGATGGTCAGCACTGAACGCTTGGCGGCACTTTACGGCGTCGGTGTCGCCAAGGCGCATGCCTTTGTCGACGGCAACAAGCGCATCGCCTTTGCCGTGATGGTGGCCTTCCTGAGGGCCAATGGCCGTCGCCTTGATGTCACGGAAGCCGAAGCAACGCGCGCAATGCTGGAAGTCGCGGCCGGTGGAATGGACGAGGCGGCCTTGCACCGATGGATTGTGACGAACTGCCAGTAAGGCGGCATCCGGTGCCGCATGGTTGCCGCAAGAAACTGCTAAGACACAGAACTCACTGATCTGTAGCCGTATCATAATCCGCGTGTCGGGGGCGCTCTTGGGCAGCCTACCTTGTGTCGACCAAATTATGGACATTCTTTGTCCACAGAACCGAGAACGCCCCCCGACGGAAAACCGTCGGGGGGCGGGTTCGGTCAAGATCGATTACGACGCCTTGCTCATCTGGGCGACGATTTCGTCGGCAACCTGACGCGGCACCGGATCGTAGTGAGAGAACTCCATGGTGTAGGAGGCCCGGCCGCTGGTCATGCCGCGCAACTGGCCGATATAGCCGAACATTTCGGAGAGTGGCACGTCAGCCTCGACGGCGATGTTGGTGCCCCGTTCCAACTGACCCTGGATGGAGCCGCGGCGACGGTTGATGTCGCCAATGATGTCGCCCAGATAGGCTTCCGGCGTCACAACTTCCACCTTCATCACCGGCTCCAGCAGGATCGGGCTTGCCCGGCGAATGGCTTCGCGGAAGCAGCCCTTGCCGGCGATTTCGAAGGTCAGCGCGTTGGAGTCGACGTCGTGGAACTTGCCGTCCACCAGCGTGGCAGTGAAATCCACGGTGGGGAAGCCGGCCAGCACTCCGTCTTCCTTTTGCAAGCGCAAGCCCTTTTCCACCGAGGGAACATAGTCACGCGGCACCGTGCCGCCGACCGTCTCATCGAGGAATTGGAAGCCGGTGCCCCGCTCTGTCGGTTCGAAGACGATCTTCACCTCGGCGAACTGACCCGACCCACCGGTCTGCTTCTTGTGCGTGTAGGTGTGAGTAACCGGCTGGGTGAAGGTTTCGCGGTAAGCCACCTGCGGCTTGCCCATATTGCCTTCGACGCCGAATTCGGTGCGCATGCGATCCAGGGTGACTTCCAGATGCAGCTCGCCCATGCCGCGCAGAATGGTCTGGCCGGTTTCGCGGTCGGTTTCCAGGCGGAGCGAGGGATCGGCGCGCACCATCTTGCCCAGCGCGGCGGTGAACTTCTCCAGGTCGTTCTTGGTCTTGGCTTCCACCGAGACGCTGATGACCGGTTCGGGGAAGCGCATCCGCTCCAGCACCACCTCGTTGGCCGAATCACACAGTGTGTCACCGGTCTCGGTTTCGCTCAGCGACACCAGGGCGATGATGTCGCCGGCGCGGGCCTCTTCGACCGGGTGCGCTTCCTTGGCGAACATTTCGACCATGCGGCCGATCTTTTCGCGCTTGCCGCGGGTGGAGTTGAGGATCGAGGCGCCCTTGGTCAGCACGCCCGAATAGACGCGGATGAAGGTGAGGGCGCCGTAGGCATCGTTGATGACCTTGAAGGCCAGGGCCGAGAAGGGTTCATTATCCGAGCAGAGACGCTCGCCGACCGGTTCGCCATCCGCATCGACAGTCTTGATGGCGGGCACGTCGGTGGGGGCGGGCAGCAGATCGACGACGGCGTCGAGGACCTGCTGGACACCCTTGTTCTTATAAGACGAGCCGCACAGGACCGGGGTGAACGACGAGTTCAGCGTGCCCTTGCGCAGGGCACGGCGAAGAACGTCGGGGGAGGGCACGGTGCCGTCGGTGAGGAAGGCCTCCATCGCCTCTTCGTCCTGTTCCAGCGCAGTGTCCACCAACTCAGTCCGATAGGCGGCGACTTTGGCCAGAATTTCGCGATCTTCCGACACGGTGATGTTCAGCTTGTCGGCCAGATCGTCGGTGACTTCGAGGATCTGCCACTGGGCGTCCTTGTCGTCCGAATCCCAGACGAGGGCCTTCATCTCGACCAGATCGATCATGCCCTTGAAATTGTCTTCCGAGCCCAGGGGTAGTTGGATCGGCAAGGGCCGCGCGCCGAGGCGGGTCTGGATCATATCGACACAGCGTTGGAAATTGGCGCCGCTGCGGTCCATCTTATTGACATAGCAGATGCGCGGGACGCCGTAATTGTCGGCCAGACGCCAGTTGGTTTCCGACTGTGGCTCGACACCCGCCACACCGTCGAACACCACCACGGCACCGTCGAGCACGCGCAAGGAACGGTTCACCTCGATGGTGAAGTCGACATGGCCGGGGGTGTCGATAACGTTGATCTTCTTGCCGCGCCAGAAGGCCGAAACGGCGGCGCTCTGAATGGTGATACCGCGCTTCTGTTCCTGCTCGAGATAGTCGGTAGTCGTCGATGTCTTCAGATCTTTGGTGTCATGAATGTCGATGATGGTGTGTTTGCGCCCGGTGTAATACAGGATGCGTTCCGTGGTGGTCGTTTTGCCGGCGTCGACATGAGCGATGATGCCGATATTGCGAACATCGGCGAGGGGCGTTTGGCGTGGCATAAAATCGTTCCGTTACAGTTGCAAGTTAAGCCGGGGTTCGGCGGCATGGTTCGCGACGCTGCCCTCCCGATGGCAAATCCCCATGACTGGGGACCCGGCTGAGTCACGCAGGCGCGGGCGCAAAATGGCATTGAGCGGGAAAAAAAGACATGAGAATTGCATGAAATCATTTTTTCCTGTCTAGCGGGGATATCCGGTCAGAGACGATTTGTTGGGCGGATTGGTCTGCCGATCGCACAGGATGAAGGCTATCGGGCTTGCGGTGTCTCTTCCCAGTCCCACCAGCCGCCGCCCATGGCCAGGAAGAGCTGCGCGGTATCGAGGTGACGCTGCGCCCGGGCGCGCAGCGCCCCCAGGCGCGCCTGCTGGTATTGCCGCTCGGCGTCCAGCACCTGCAGCACCCCGACATTCCCGGCGCCGAAGCTGAGCCGAGTGAGGCGTAACGACGCCTCCGCCGTCGCCACCGCCTTATCCTGGGCGGCGGCTTCGTCGGCATCGTGGTCCAGGGCCTGCAGGACATCGGCGACTTGGGCGAAAGCGAGCAACACGGTCTGTTCGTAGCCCGCCATGGCTGCATGGTACGCCGCTTCGGCCGCCTGCTGCTGGGCCTTCAAGGCGCCGCCGTGGAACAGCGGGGCGACCACTCCGCCGCCGGCGGTAATCGAGCTGGCGGCGTCCCGAAACAGATGGCCGGGAAAGACGGCTTGCTGCAGCAAGTCCGCCGACAAGGTGATGTCCGGATACATTTGCGCCGTGGCGACGCCGATCGCCGCGCTGGCGGCGTGCAGTTCGGCTTCGGCGGCCAGGATGTCGGGGCGTTGGCGAACCAGAGCCGAGGGCAGGCTGACCGGCAGGTCCCGAGGCAGACGGAAGCCGTCGAGATCGAAGTCGGGCGGCGTCCAATTGGCCGGAGCTCGCCCCACCAACACCGCCAAGGCATGGCGCGCCACGGTCAATTGCTGGCGGATCGGCGGCAGCAGGGTCAGGTCATTGGCCAGCTGGCTGTCGGCATGAAGGACATCGACCTCGGTGGCCGAGCCGGCGGCTTTCGCCTTCCGCACCAGGTCGAGGTTCTGTTGGTCGTCGCCGACGATGTCTTCGGTGGCACGGATCTGAGCGCGTAGCGAGGCGATGGTCACGGCTTGCACCACCACGTCGCCGGTCAGGGTCAAATAGGCGGCGTCCAACTGGTATCCCTGGCCCTCGGCAAGGGCGTCGGCCTCCTCGACCTGGCGGTGCGTCTTGCCGAACAGGTCCAGCGCGTAGCTGACGGTGGGACCGACCTGATAGAGGTTGAGGACGGGATTGGGCCCGGCGAACCCGAAGGCGGCGAGGTTGATCCGTTCGCGAGCGGCCTGCGCCGAGGCATCGACCCGCGGGTATAGCGCCCCACCGACCGCGGTGGCCTGCTGCAGCGCCTGGGCCAGGGACGACCGGGCGGCGGCCAGGCTGCGGTTGCCGGCCACCGCGTCCTTGACGACGCGGTCGAGATCCGGCGAGCGGAACAGGCTCCACCAGGCGCCGCCGATGCGCTGGCCAAGCAGTTCTTGCTGCCGATCGGCGCCGCCATTCGGTCCGCTCGCTTCGCCGGCCGCCAGATAGCCGTCGGCGGGCGGCGCCGAGGGCCGTACGAAGTCGGGACCGACGGTGCAGGCGGCGAGCATTGCCGACAGGGCCAGCGGCACCGCCCGCGCGACAACGAGCGGTAGGCGAGCTCTCGAGGCGGTACCTGTTTGCATGGCGTCCATTCCTTGTCAGTCCAATGGCGCGGCAGGGGCGGCCGCGCTCTTGCCGGGTCCCCGGAACAGCAACAAGAGCGGCAGCACCACGATAACGATCACCATCATCAGCTTGAAGTCATCCAGATAGGCGATCATCGCCGCCTGCTGCGTGAGATGCGCATTGATCGCGGCGAGCTGCGCGATGGTGGCCGTTGGCAGCGGAAAGCCAAGCGTCGCCGCCAGGGGATTGTCCGGCCGGACATGCTCGGCGAGGGCAGAATGGACGATCTGGGTGTTTTCCGTCAGCAGCGCCTCGACGATGGAAATGCCGATGCTGCTGCCGACATTGCGCATCAGGCTGAAGATCGCCGTGCCTTCGGTGCGCAAGTGCTTGTCCAGGGTGGCGAAGGTCACCGCGCTGAGCGGGACGAACACGAAGCCGAGGCCGAACCCCTGGTAGAGCCCCGACAGAATCACCGGCCGCATTCCCATCTGCAAACTGAAATGGGTCATCTGCCACAGCGAAAAGGCGGTCAGGCCCAAGCCGAAGCCGAGGATCAGGCGGATATCCACCTTGCCGATCAGCTTGCCCACCAGAATCATCGCCACCATGGTGCCGATGCCGCGGGGCGCCGTCACCAGTCCGGTCGTGGTCACCGGATATTTGAACAGCCCCTGCAGCATGGGCGGCAGAAGGGCCAAGGTCGCATAGAGAATTACCCCGACAAAGAAGATGAAGATGGTTCCGGTGACGAAATTGCGGTCCTTGAGCAGCACCCGGTTCAAGAAGGTGATGGTCCGGGCGGTCGCCGTATGGATGATGAAAAGGTAGACGCCCAGACCGGCCAATATGGCCTCGGCCCAGATTTCCGGCGCACCGAACCAGCCCTTGAGTTCGCCGCGGTCGAGCATCATCTGCAGCGCCCCGACCCCCAGGCTCAGACTGGCGAAGCCGAAGAAATCGAAGCGCGGCGGATGCTCGTGATGATGTTCGTGAATAAAGGCGGCGATGCCGAGAAAGGCGAGGAGGCCGACCGGCAGATTGATATAGAAGACCCAGCGCCAGTCGTAATTGTCGGTCAGCCAACCGCCAAGGGCCGGCCCGAGAATCGGCCCCACCATGATGCCGGCGCCCCACACCGCCATGGCCGAGCCGTGTTTCTCCGGCGGATTGATGTCCAGGAGAACAGCCTGCGACAGGGGCACCAGAGCGGCCCCGCACAAGCCCTGCAGCAGGCGGAACAGGACGATCTCGGCCAGGCTGCCGGCCATGCCGCACAACGCCGAGGCCGCGGTGAAGCCGGCCACCGAGATCAGAAACACCCGTTTGCGGCCGAACCGGCCGGCCAGCCAGCCGGTGAGCGGCGTGGCGATGGCGGCGGCCACGATGTAGGAGGTCAGCACCCAGGTGATCTGATCCTCGGCGGCCGAGAGGCTGCCTTGGATATGGGGCAAGGCAACGTTGGCGATGGTGGTGTCGAGCGCCTGCATGATCGTGGCCAGCATGATGGACACGGTGATCAGTCCGCGGCGAATCTCCGGCGGGCCGCCGACGCCGGGCGGCGGCGTCATCGCTTGTCTCCGCGCGCCTCCGGCGCGGCGAAGGCCTGCTCGATCAGCGACAGGAGCTTGCGACGATAATGGGTGTCGACCTCCACATCGGCGCTCATCCCGGCGTGCAGTTCGGCATCGGCGGGCAATTCGAACTGCAGGCGGACCGGCAGCCGCTGGACCACCTTCACCCAATTTCCCGTGGCGTTCTCCGGCGGAAGCAGCGCAAAAGACGAGCCGGTGCCGGGGCTGAGCGATGTCACGCGGGCCGAAAACTCGCTGTCTGGGTAAGCGTCGATGCTCACCGTCGCGGCCTGCCCTGGACGCATATGGGTCAGGTCGGTTTCCTTGAAGTTCGCTTCGATCCACAGCCGCGAACCGGAGATCAGCGAGAACAGCGGCTGGGCGGTGTTGACGTAGTCGCCGACCTGCAACTGTTCCACCTTGGTCACCATGCCGTCATCGGGCGCCGTGACGACGGTGTAGGACAGGTTCAGCCGGGCCCGGTCGAGTGCTGCCTGCGCCTGCTGCACCTGAGGATGACGTTCGAGCGGAATGTCGGCGTTGCCGCCCAGGTCGGCGAGCACGCTGGCGATCTGCTGTTGGGTCGCGGCGACTTGCTGGTGCGCCGCCTGCAGGGCGTGGGCGGCCTGATCATGCTGGGCCTGCGAGGCAATTCCGGAGGCCAGAAGCCGCTGCTGACGCTCGAATTCACGCGTCTGGTAATCCTGGGTGTCCTTTGCCGCCTGTAGGTCGGCCTGCCGTTGCCGATAGGTGGCCTTTTCGGCGTCGACCTTGAGCTGGGCCGATGCAAGCTGTGCCTCGGCCTCCTCGACGGCGATGCGATAGGGGCGGTCATCGAGCTTGAACAGGACCTGCGCCGCCTTGACCGGCTCGTTATCGTGAATGTCCACTTCCACCACCCGGCCCGGTACGTCGCTGCTGATCGACACTCGGGCGGCCTGAACATAGGCATCATCGGTGGAGACGTAGCGCCCGCCGGTCACATAGAAGATGCTGCCGATGACGGCCGCCACCGCCGGCGCCCCGACCATCAGCGGCAAGCGCAACCGCTGCCGCCAGTCGCGCGGCACCGATTTCATCTTGCCGGCGCGCGGCGAAACCCGGCGCTCCACATCGATATCCAACGGTGGTTTGCCTGACGCGTTCATCGTGCCAATTCCTGCTTGTCGTCGACGGGTTCGGAGACAGGGTGGCAAGCCGGCGCGCGACTGCACAGGTTGCCGTGCACCCGCGAAAGAAACCCCATCAACACCGTCTTTTCCTCTTCCGAGAAGCCCGCCAGCGCCTCGAGGCGGGCTTGCAGCGACAATTGTTGAACGAGCTCCAACAGCGGGCGGGCCTTTTCCGAGAGGTAGAGCCGATGCGCCCGGCGGTCGGCGGGGTCGGCGCGACGTTCGATCCAGTCGGCCGCCTCCATTCGGTCCAAGAGCCGCGTCAGGCTGATCGGCTGCACTTCCAGCAGATCGGCCAGACAGGCCTGGTTGATGCCCTCGTAGTGAGCGAGATAGACCAACGCCCGGCATTGGGCGAGAGACAGCCCGACCTGACGCGCCCGCTGATCGAAGATCTTCCGCAGCAACCGCGCAACGTCGCTGACCAGATAGCCGAAGGTCGGTTCCATCATCATCCTTATGATAAGCGCGCTTATATATATGTGGTTCGGCGCGCAGCTTCTCATCGAAATGATGCATGGCAGCGAT
The DNA here is from genome assembly GCA_903858635.1 of uncultured Telmatospirillum sp. GTDB lineage: Bacteria > Pseudomonadota > Alphaproteobacteria > Rhodospirillales > Magnetospirillaceae > DUZF01. Next base: position 10,110 of record CAIOJO010000223.1, read on the forward strand.
GACGAGGTTGAATGCCCGCCTGGCGGCAGGCTCATTCCAGCGGGCGGACGCGATGGCTCGGGCCTGTGCGGCCGCCAAAGCCAGGTCTGGGGGCGGATGGCAGAGGGCTGGCGCCGCGTGGCCGCCCATGTGAACACGGTCCGCCGATGGACCCGCCCCCCAAATCGTCGGTTGGCGAATCGGCGTCGGAAAGCTGGCGCAATTTGCTTGCGCCAGCTAGACGGAGCGATTCCGGCGTCAAGGTCCCTGGGAAATCAGCAATTCGTGTTCGGGCGACAGTTCGTTGGCATAGCCGAATCCGACCTCGGCATGGACCCATGCTTCAAAATTCAACTTGGCATCACCTTCAAGCGCACGCCAGACGGCGCACCGCCTCGGTGTCCAAGCTCTGGCCTTCCATTTGCCGGGCTTTGCTGCGGGCTTCGCTGACATCGGTGACCTCCCATGATGCCGCACCATAGGCGGCATCGTCGAGGCCGTCAGTGATGCTGATCACGTCTTCGCCGGACGACCACGCTTCGGCTTTGCCGCGGGCGCAGCAATGACTTTCTTTCGTGCGGTCGCAGTCGCGGCAGCCGGGGCCTCCTTCGGCTTGCGGCCCAGGCCAATCTTTATGGCCAAGGACGAGCGCTGCGCCGCATATTCCGGCGCGACGAGGGGATAGCTAGCGGGGAGCCCCCATTTGGCCTTGTATTCGGCCGGCGACAAACCGTGGCCTGTCGAGAGATGGCGCTTCAACATCTTCTGCGGCCGACCGCACTCCAGACAGATGATGGCGCTCGGCGTAATCGACTTCTTGATCGTGACGGCAGGTTGTTGGAGAACCGGAACTTCCGCCGTGGTTGAAACGCTGGCCAGCGCCGCATAGGTGACCCGAATGATCTCGGGAATTCCTTCGGTAGGGACGCGGTTGTTGGTTAGGTAAGCCGCCACCACTCGCACAGTCTCATTAATCATCTTGAACCTCAGTGCTCTTATTTTAGTCAACATGTAGACGCATACATCATGCATTGAAGACCGCATGTCAATTCGGATTTTGTCATGCCGGCTATATTGTGACGGTTCACAATCACTTACGACGTCGTTTCGGTTTTATGCCCCATGGTGTAACTTGGCGCTGGCCTGTTTCGTCCTCCGGCACAAGGATCGCCGCGCTGCAGCGGCTCCGGCCACTGGTCACGGGCGGCCTCCGCAGCCGCCGGCAGCTTGAGCGTTGAAACAAGACAGGGACGGAACGCGCCGAGATCGGGGGGAGCCGTGTTTTGTCTAGCTGCTGGCCAGGTGAACCTGTGATAGTTTCGCTCAATGTTCAGACGCCCGAATGCCTCCATCGAAGTTGAAGACCGCTTTGTCAAGACCGGCGATCCGCCGACGCGGGTGTGGGTCGTCGTTCGATTGTGGACGGCGAGCGATGGGCTGCCTCATGCGAGACTGGAGATCGAGGGACGCAGAACCGAGACTCGGATCATGTCCGTCTCCGCCCTGGCCGACCGGCAATTCTATTCGCCGGCTCCCCCCAAGATAGAGCCATGATGTCGGGTACCGCTCCTGACATGAGCCCGGGGCAAGCCAAGGCCGGACCGAGCGCATAGCGCGATCGGCGACCAAGCGCCTGCGGCTCCACGCTTTTAAGGACCGGCGACTAGGTAGATTCCGTGGCTGCCACGGCGATCCACGGTCCATCATGATCCGACGGTGGCCTTCATGGTCATAGCCCCTCCGCTTGCGGAGGGCTGTTTACGGATCGTCGGCGCTCCCTCGCCGCACGAGCCAAATGTCGCCGATCCGCCCCCCAACGGAACGGGTCGGCGGCTTTACTCGGTGCTTCCGCAATGGTGCGGCTGGTTGGCCACGGCTTGCGGGAATTGGACCGAGCGGACCGGGGCAACAAGGAGGTTCCATGGCCGACCACGAATTCCAGCCGAATGAGAAGGATCGACCCGCGCCGGCAAAGCCGGAACCGGCTCGTCCGCAAGCACAGCAGGAACAAGCCGGTGCGATGATCCCGCCGGATCATCCGGCGACGGCAGGACGAAAGCCACTTTTCCGCAGCTGACCAATCTCTCCGGCAACAGCGGAAGGCGACGGCCCTCGACGTTCTCGAGCAGGATACCGGTCAGCTGGCGGTGAGGCATGACAGGTGGCGAACCAAACCAGCTGCACGAGGTTCTCAACGCGAAGGACGCGCTGGATCGCCTCCGCGTCCCTTGCCTACGCGCCAACAGTGGCGCGAGGGCTCAATACCCCAGACCAAGTCTCGATGAGTCATCCTCATCGAGACTTGGTATTACACGGGGATTGTTCGGTGCGGCCCTCTGTTTGGTCCTGACGACCAGCGCGCTTGGCGCGGAACCACAATCAACAGGACCTTCGGAAGCCATCTTCCTGGTCCAAATCGTCCTTCTCATCTTCCTTGGGCGGTTCCTCGGCGAGCTAATGCAACGAATCGGGCAGCCGGCCGTCATGGGCCCCCTTCTCGCCGGACTTCTTCTCGGCCCATCGGCGCTGGGCGCCCTTTGGCCCGAGGCCCAACAAGCCATATTTCCACCCAGCCATGATCAGAACAGCATGATTGATGCCATTTCCCAGCTGGGTGTCTTGCTTCTGCTCTTGCTAACCGGGATGGAAACCGACCTGGCGATGGTCAGGAAAGTGGGCCGCGCCGCCATCAGCGTCTCGATCATGGGAATTTGCCTCCCATTCTTGTGCGGGCTAGCCCTCGGCCAGTGTCTTCCCGATGCGCTGTTGCCCAATCCGGAGCAGAGGTTCATCGCCTCCTTATTCCTTGGCACGGCCCTGTCGATATCCTCGGTCAAGATCGTCGCGATGGTTGTGCAAGAGATGATGTTTATGCGCCGTAACGTCGGCCAAATGATCGTCGCCTCTGCCATCATCGACGATACGATTGGCTGGATCATCATCGCGATCATCTTAAGCTTGGCTGCTCACGGCAGGGTTGATCTGAGTTCGCTCGCCCGAAGCGTCTTGGGGACGGCGGTGTTTCTGGTCTTGAGCTATACGATCGGACGTCGGCTCGTCTTTACTCTCATTCGTTGGGCCAACGACAATCTGGTGAGTGAAGCGCCGGTCATTGCGGTCATCCTGCTCCTTACCGGCGGGTTGGCTCTAACCACGCACCTGATCGGCGTGCATACCGTCCTCGGCGCCTTCGTCGCCGGCATCCTGGTTGGCGAGTCGCCCATTCTGACCCGTAAGATCGACCAACAATTGCGCGGCCTGATCATGGGCC
>CAIOJO010000224.1 GCA_903858635.1 uncultured Telmatospirillum sp.
CACCGCGCTCATCTGCGTGTCCGGCTGACAGGCGGCAAGACCGAGGGCCAGGCCGGTGCCGACCAGCGGCGCCAACAGAGCCCGACGCCAGCTGAGCCTGGCGTAGACGGCAATCTGCAACATCCTCCCTTTCCTTCATTCTTGGCCTCGCCTGGGCGAGGCGTTTGTAATTTCTTGGACGTTTGTTTAGGTCAGTAAAAGCAATCCCTATGCCAAGGTCATGGGAGGGGCGGTCGGACCGCCGCGATGCAGGGCGAAAGCAACCGAGGGGGCCGGCTTGTGCCTTGTTGCGAGTAACTCGCAAGGCGACTTGGAGGCCCCTTGCGGGGGGCCGATTTCATCAACAAAGAAGCTTTGGCCAGGCTTACCTGTTCAAATGCTGAACCGGGGAATCGGCGATGGTGAAATGAGCAAGGCGGGCACCGGCCGGTTGGCTGATCGGCGGCGGCGGCGGTGCGGCAGGCAAGGCACCGCTTCACAATGGAACAGGCGTGTCACGCTGCGACAGATCGACTTGTCGCAAACTGCATCACCCTGGCCCGCCCAAAAAAATCAGGCCGGGCCGCAACGGCGGCCCGGCCTCAGGTTGAGACAGAAAATGAGGGGGTTCTAGAAGGGGAAGTGCTTCTTGCCAAGTTGGATGGTGATCCACTTGGTTTCGGTCATTTCCTCCATCGACCAGCGACCGCCTTCGCGGCCCATCCCGCTGTCCTTGATGCCGCCGAAGGGAACATGCGGTTCATCCATCACCGAAGAATCGTTGACATGCACCATGCCGGCTTCGAGGCGCAGCGACAGGTCGAGGGCCTTCTGCAGGTCGTTGGTGATCAGCGCCGAGGAGAGTCCGAAGCAGCTGTCGTTGGCCAAGCGCAGGGCTTCCTCGGAATCGGCCGCCTTGATCACCGAGACCAGGGGTCCGAAGCTTTCCTCGCGGAACACCACCATGTCGGTGGTGACGTCGGCCACCACGGTGGCCTCGAAGAAGGCACGCTCGGAATGGCCGCCGCACAACAGCCTGGCGCCCTTGGCCAGGGCGTCGTCGAGATGACGCTGGATCACCCCGCACTGGCCAGCGGTGATCAACGGCCCGATCACCGTATGCGGGTGGTGCGGATCGCCCATCTTCAGGGTCTTCACCTTGGCGGTGAAGGCTTCGCAGAAGGCGTCGTAGATCGGCGCCTCGACGATGATGCGCGAATTGGCCATGCAGATCTGGCCCTGATGGATGAAGATGCCGAAGCAGGCGGCCTCGGCGGCATAGGCGATATCGGCATCCTTCAAGATGATGATCGGGCTCTTGCCGCCCATCTCGAGGGTCACCTTCTTGAAGTAGGGCGCCGCCGTGGTGGCGATATGGCGTCCCACCTCGGTCGAACCGGTGAAGGTGATCAGCTTGACCCTGGGATCGGTGCACAAGGCGTCGCCCAGCGCCGCGCCGGGGCCGGGGATGACGTTCAAGACCCCCTTGGGCAGGCCGGCCGCCTCGAAGATCTCGGCGATCAAGAGACCCGAAATCGGCGTGTAGCCGGCCGGCTTCAAGACGAAGGTGTTGCCGGCGGCCAGCGCCAGCGCCACCTTCTTGCAGGCCAGCAGGAAGGGGAAATTGAACGGCGCGATGCCGGCGATGACGCCGAGCGGACGGCGCACCGACATGGAGAACAGGCCGGGGCTGTCCGACGGCATGGTGTCGCCGAAGATGCGGCGGCATTCGCCGGCGGCGCTGCGCAGCAGATTGACCACGAAGGAGGCCTCGAACATCGACTTGCCGAAGGTCGCCCCGCCTTCGTGGCGCAGCACCTCGGCCACCTCCGGGATGCGCCCCGCCAGGATGTCGGCGGCCTTGATCAGGATGGCTTCGCGTTCGGCGGCCAGGCTGTTGCCCCAGGCGGTCTTGGCGCGTTCGGCGGCGGCCAGGGCCTTCTCCAGGTCGCGGAGATCGGCCTGATGCACGCGGGCGAAGGCCTCGCCGGTGGCCGGGTTGATGTCGTCGGCCACAGTGCCGGCGCTCGACGGCACCCATTCGCCGTCGATGAACAGCTTGTATTCCTTCATATCACCTTACCTCCCGTCGCCCAGATCCCCGACTTGCCGGGCGCGATGATGCCGTTCGGGTCGAGCGCCAATTTGATCTTGCGGTTCACGTCCCGCTTCACCGGGCCGTAGTAATCGGCCACCTTGTCCATGAAGGCGGTATTGACGCGGTAGGTGCCGTAGCCGGCCTTGGAGAATTCCTCGAGAAGTTCGCCGAAGCAGGCTTTGGCCGCCTTCATCTGCTGGGGATCGGTGCGGTCGAACAGCAGATCGACGATGTGATGCATGTCGCGCCAGCCGACGATGAATTCGGCCACATAGTCGAAGCCGTACTTGTCGAGGATGGTCTTGGCCATCGCCATCTGCTTCAAGGTCTCGCTGCCGCGAGCCTGGCTGACCGGGGCGAACCAGCAGGAGCCGCCGCCGCCCCGCCAGTTGTAGAGGCCCATCTCCCGCATGTTCATCTTGCCCTGCATCAGGTCGGCCCGGTACTTGAACACCGGGTCGTCGCCGACCTGCTCCTGGGTCAGCAGCTCGCCCTTGCCCGAGGCCTTGACCGCCCCCTGGACGATCTTCCAGTTGACTTCGACCTGTTCGGGCGAGCCGTAGAGACCGCAATAGACGTTCCACATGCCGACGTTGTTTTCCTTGACCAGGCGACGCACGACGCTGTCGGGGATGGTCCCGGTGCCGTCGAAATGCTCGGCCCGCTTCAGCATCGAACCCAGCTCCCACAGGGCATGCACGATGACCACGGCATTGGGCACGATATTGGCGATGCGCAAGGGGCGCAGCGTCTCGACCGCCTGGACGATATCGGCCTCGTCCTGGTAGCGGATGACGAAGGGCTTGAAGGCCGGCGGCGCCGGCAGCAGCCAGAACCCCATCTTGGTGACGACGCCGTAGTTGGACTGGGTGAAGATGCCGTCGAGATAGGGACCGTAGCCCCATTTGAACACCTGGGCGGTATTCGAACCGGGCAATGAACCCATGCCGGTGCGCAGGATATCGCCGTTCGGCATCACCACTTCCATGCCGCAGGAAAACAGGAAATGTTCGCCATAAGGCGTGTAGCCGACGCCGCGGTCGAGGGCATTGCCGACCGGGCCGACGATCGACGAGGGAGCCGGGCAGGACAGCCACAGGGGGATCTTGTGCTCCTGCAGATAGTCGTACAGCTGCTGGTAGGTGACTCCCGGCTCCAACAGGCAGGTGCACAGCTCGGCGTCGACCTCGAGGATGCGGTTCATCCGGCGCAGGTCCATCACCACCTGGCCGCGGTTGGCCGGGGCCGTCGTCCCGTAGCCGAAATTGCGGCCGGTGGACACCGGCCACACCGGAACCTTGTACTTGTTGCACACCGCCAGGCAGCGCTGCACTTCTTCCACCGAGCTGGGGCAGATGGCGGCGGACGGGGTGTGGTGCTCGTCCTCGTCGGGAATCATGATCTTGTTGTAGGAGACCAGGAGTTCTTCCGCGACGATGACGTTCGCCTCGCCAAGGATGGCGCGGTATTCCTTGATGGCGGCGTCGAAGCTCTTCTCCGAGACGCCTTTCGGCAGGGCGATGTATTTGCTGGACATGGTCCTCTCCTAAACTGTTCTTGGCGGGCGCCGCCGCAAAAGGCGGTCGCAGCGCCGCTTTAGCTGGCGATGACGAACGAGGTCAGGGCGACTGCAGCGGCGGCCGTCCCCCGGCCCCGTCCGGCAAAGATCTGCTGGGCTTCCGCCGCCTGTTGCGGCCAGCGGTCGGCGGCGATCAAGGCCAGGGCTTCGCCCAGCGCCCGCTCCCAACCGAGGCCGGTGGCCGCGGTGGTGGCGCAACTGGCATAGGGGGCCAGGCCGGTGGTCGGACGGTCGAGGCCGGTGCAGCCTTCGGCGGCGGACAGGCCGGCCAGATGGAGCAATCCGTCCGCGTCCCGGTGCGAGACGAAACCCGGCACGGCGGCACCCGGCGTGGCACCGCCGCCACCCAGCGGCTGGTCGAAGACGGCGAAATCGGCGCCGGCGGCCGCCAGTTCGACCGCCAGCCGACGGGCCAGGCCGCGGTTGGCCGGCAGGGCGGTGACCCGGTGCCGGTTGGCGAAGGCCGCCTCGCTGCTGCTGCCATGCTGGGCCAGGGATAGCCAGCGGACCCGCCCGGCCGGTGCCATCTGCTGCATCAGGATGGCCTGGGAATCGCCGACCATGGCGATGATCCGCCGGCCGCGGCGGGCGGTCAGCCAGGCGATGCTCTCGGTCAGCGCGGCGTCGCTCGGTGGTTCGACCACCGCGATGCCGCCCAGGCCGAGGGTCTGCAAGGCGATGCAGGCGCCGTCGAGGAAGCCACGGGGGGCGCGCGGATCGACCAGCAGGCGCGGGGCCTCCAGCGGCGGGTTGGGGCCGATGGTGGCGGCGTGGGCTGCCGGCAGGCCGACGGCGGCGACGGCGCCGCCGCTCAGCGCGGCGCCCAGCAGGGTACGGCGCGACACGGTCATTTGCCGCCTCCCGGCGGGGCCATATGCGGCAGCATCTCGGACAGCTGCTTCAAGGTCGGCGCATCGATGTCGGTCGGACGGAAGGCCGGCATGGCGCGCAGCCCGTTGCGCACGACGAACTGGTAGTATTCGGGCGCCAGCTCTTCGCCGCGGCCACGGATGATCGGTCCAACGCCGGATTCGTGGCAGTTGGCGCAGACCTTGGTGTAGAGGTGCAAGCCGTCCTTCCATTGTCCGGCGGCTTGCGCCTTGGCCGGGCCGGCCCAGCCGCAGACGGCGATGATGGCGCAGCCGAGGGCCAGACTCCGGACGCCGGAAATCGCGTTTGGTTTCACCTTGGGATCCTCCCCGTTTATCGACACGGCCTGTATCGGCGCGCGCTTCCCCTGCATCGGGACCCCTGTCGCTACGCAAGTTGGATGCCATCCCGGCGGTCGAACGGGGAAGCACCGGCGGCGGCGGCTCGGACGGTTCCCGGCAGTGGCGGCAACGGCAAGGCAGGTGTCGCGGAATGGGGCAGTGTACCGAAACCAGACATCCACAGACGGACAAGGGCGCCCCCAACAGCCCGGCTTCGGCACAGGGCACCCTCTGCCACCAATGAGCGAAGGGGCATGGCACGACCATTGCTGCTGCCTTGGCGTTCACCCGGTGGGGTGGGCGCCAACGAGACCAATCCAAAAGGGGGGAACATGCAATCTCCGATCAAGCAGCCCATTCTGGGCCTGCTGGGCACTTTGATCTCGGTCGGCCTCGCGCTGGCCATTTCGGTGCAATTCGACGGGTCGACCCTGGTCGGCTGGGTGGGGCAGATCGTCATGGGCTCCATCCCGGCGCAGATGGTCATCATCGCCGTCTGGCAAGGAGCCTATCCCGCCGCGCTGGCCAAGCTGCCGCAACCGGCCAAGGGCCTGGCCATCCTTGGCCTGATGGGGCTGGCTTCGGCCGTGGTGACGCCGATCATCCTGGCCACGGTGGGCGGCGGGGTGACGCCGCCGACGCCGTTTGCCACCATGTTCACGGTGATCAGCATCTGTACGTCGTTCTGGGTCATGCCCTTGTTCAAATGCTGGCCGGTCACCGCCGTCGCCAAGCATCCGGTCGCCCTCGGCCTGGGGGTCTTGCTGCTGGCCTATGGTGCGGCCGCGGTGGTGTGGCATTTCGGCTTCGATTTCGCCGCCATGCAGGGCGCCCCGTTCTACCAGGCCAGTCTCGACCCGCACGGCCTGGTTCCGGCCTGGAACATCTTCTCGTTCATCGTCACCGCCTCGTTGGTGATCATCGGTTTCGTCATGCTCGACGATTGGCCGGTCAATGCGATCGCCGACATGCTGCCGGTGCTGGGCCGCCAGCCGCTGCGCGCGGTGACCTCGGCCGTCTTGGTGCTGCTGCTGAGCGGCGGGTTGTGGTCGCTCTGCGTGTCGATCCTGCACATGGATGTGGTCGATTACCTGGTCCGGGTTCCGGTCTCCGGGCTGTTCGGTCAGTTGATCATGCTGCACATGATGCAGACGGCGCCGTTCCAGGCGCTGCGGCAGCCCGTGAAGGGGATGGCGCTGCTGGTGGTCACGGTGGCGCTGGCCGGGCCGATGTACTGGCTGTACGCCCAGGTGGCCACCGCCCTGGTCGGGCCGATGGCGAGCGGTGCCCCCGGCTATGTGCTCGACGTGTGGATCGCCACGGCAATGCTGGCGGTGACCTTCCCGATGTTCGTCACCTATGGCGACGCCTTCGGCTTCTGGCCGCTGCAGCGGCCACAATCGGCGGGCGATCAAGCCGCCGAAGCGAAGGTCTGAGGCAGGGTTAGCCCCTCTCCCGTTTGTGCGGGAGAGGGGCTTGCGTGCCGGGGCTGTTGGTTAGGTGGTGCTCAGTGGGGCCGGCGTCCTTGCCGGCCGCCGCCGCGCAGCGGCGGAAATGCTCGCCTTTCGGCTCCGCCGAAACGCCGGCAAGATGCCGGCGCCACTAATTTTTCTTCACACCCCCATGCGGATGATCGGCTTGACGGCGCGGCCGGTCTCGGCGTCGTGGATGGCGTCGTTGATGCGGTCGAAGGGATAGAACTTCACCAGCTTGTCGAAGGGGAAACGGCCCTGCAGGTAAAGGTCGATCAGCTGCGGGATGAACACCTCGGGGGTCGAATCGCCTTCGACGATGCCCTGCAGCTTGCGGCCCGCGGTCATGATGTGCATGGCGTTGAAGGTGATCTCGGTGTCCAGCGTCGACGCTCCGACGATGCCCAGGGTGCCGCGTGGCGCCAGGCTCTCCATGGCCTGGCGGATCACCGCCGGTCGGGCGGTGGTCTCGAAGGCGAATTTCACCCCGCTGCCGGTGATCTTCATGATCTCTTCGACGATGTTCTTGTCTTTCGGCTGAAGGCTATGGGTCGCCCCCACCGCCAGCGCCAGTTCGAGGCGTTCCTCCAGCATGTCGACGGCGATGACCGTGGTGGCGCCGGCCACCCGCGCCGCCATGATGGCGCTCAACCCGACCGAGCCGACCCCGAACACGGCAAGGCTGTCGCCCGGGCGCAACTTGAGGGAATTGATGACGGCGCCGGCTCCGGTCTGTATACCGCAGGCGAGTGGGCCCAACAGTTCCAGCGGCGCGTCCGGACGCACTTTGACCACGTTGCGTTCGTGGCACAGCGCGTAATTGGCGAAGGACGACTGGCCGAAGAAATTGCCGTGGATGTGCTCGCCGGCCTTCGACAGGCCGCTGCTGCCGTCGCCGCGGCAGCCGGCAAAATTGTGCTCGAAGAAGTGATGACAGTAGTTGGGCTCATGTTGGTTGCAGGTTGGGCAATGGCCGCAGGAATTGAACGACATCACTACGTGATCGCCAGGCGCCACCTTGGTGACCCCGCGGCCGACCTGTTCGACGATGCCGGAGCCCTCATGGCCGAGGACGATCGGCTGTGGCACCGGGTAGGTCTGGTCGCGCATGGCGATGTCGGTGTGGCAGATGCCGGTGGCGACCACACGGACCAGGATTTCGTCGTCGCGCGGCGATTCGATGTCGATGGTTTCGAGCGACATGGGCGACGCTTTGGCCCGCGTCACGGCGGCTCGGATCTGCATGGATGTTCCTCCCTTTTGCTGCCGGTTGCCGGAGTGGCAATGATCTTGTTCTGCCCCGGTTGCTTGGCTCTGCGCGCAGCGCCACTCGCAATCGCGATGCCACACGCCAAGCGGTGCGATCACCGGGCAAATGCCGGCGCGGCCCGCCTCGGGCGGACCCGCCGGGTGTCTCGCAATAGGCCACTGTCGCGAATTCGGACGTTGCAATTCGATCGACCGGTGGCCGTTCGGCCCCTGGCGGGGCCGCGGCGATGGAGATGATCTCCGGGCTGGCGGCGGTCATCCTGCCGGTCTTCCTGCTGTCGGGCCTCGGCTACGGGTGGGGGCGGCGCGGTCTGCCCTTCGACCATGTCTTCATCACCAACATCGTGACCATGGTGGGCTCGCCCTGCCTGATCTTCGCCACCCTCAGCAAGATCCAGTTCGCGCCCGGCCGGATCGCGGTGATGGCCGAAGCGACGGTCGCCTGCCTGGTTCTGTTCGCCGTCGCCGGGGCGCTGGCATTGCGCCTGCTGCGGCTGCCGGCCAAGGTCTACCTGCCGTCACTGGCCTTTCCCAATATCGGCAATATGGGCCTTCCGGTGTGTCTGTTCGCCTTCGGCGATGATGGCCTGGCCTTGGCCATGATCTATTTCGCGGTGACCACCAGCTGTCAGTTCACCCTTGGCCCGGCGATCGCCGCCGGACGGCTGCGGCCGGGCGGCCTGCTGAAGGTGCCGTTCGTCTATGCGGTGGCGGCGGCGTTGCTGGTCGCCCTGCTCGGCGTCAAACTGCCGCAATGGGTCGCCAATACCGCCGCGCTGGCCGGCGGCATGACCATTCCGTTGATGTTGATCGCCCTCGGCGTCGCCTTGGCCGAGCTGAAGATCGCCAATCTGCGCCGCGCGCTGGGCATGTCGGTGGGGCGTCTGGTCCTCGGTCTGGCCGGGGGCTGGCTGGTGGCCGAAGCGTTCGGCCTGGGAGGCGCCATGCGGGGCGTGGTGGTGATTCAGAGCGCGATGCCGGTGGCCGTCTTCAACTATCTGTTCGCCCGCATGTACGACGCGGCGCCCGAGGAAGTGGCCGGCATGGTCCTGCTGTCGACGGTGCTGTCCTACCTGACCCTGCCCTTCGTGGTTGCCTTCGTGATCTGACCGGTGCGGAGGAACACCAGCCGGTGGCAGGTGTTGGCCCTCCTGCATTGGCAAGGAGCGAGCGACATGCGAAAACTGGCCACCACCGTCTTCGGGCTGACCATCCTGGCCAGCCTTACCGCCACCGCCGCGGCGCCGGCGACGCCACCGGATGGGTCGTCATCACCGCTTGTCCGCGAGGTGCAGGAGCGGTTGCAGCACCGCCGGCATTATGAGGTGGGGCCGGTCGACGGGGTGTTCGGCCGCAGCACCCATATTGCCCTGTGGTACTACCAGGAGGAGGAACATCTGCGGACCACCGGCCAGATGGACCGCGAGACGCTGGCCTCCCTCGGGCTCGGCACCGCGGCCCGGCAAATGCCGGCGGCCGCCAGCCTGCCGCAGGTGGCCCAGATCTGGGGCGAGCCACCCGCCGGCAGCGGCGTTTTCGGCATACCGTCCGAGCTGCATTAACGCAGGCTGGGGTGGATGCCAGGGTATTTATAAACACCAAGAACACCAAGACGCCCGAGAAGGCTGGCCAACTGGCGGGCATTCTCTTGGTGTGGCCGCCCGAAGGGTGGCCTTGGTGCAGCCCGCCAAAGCGGGCGCTTGGTGCTTAATTGGGGGCGCTCGGCACGGACCCCTCAGGCCCACAACTCGGCGAAGGGAATGAAGCCGATCGGGTCGCCCGGCGCCACCTCGGCCATCGCCTCGGGCAGGTCGATCAGCCCCTCGGCCGCCACCATCGACGTCAGGATGCCCGAGCCTTCGCGCGGGAAGCGCTGAACGACGGCGTCGGCGGTGCCGTCGGCCTCGACCCAGCCGCGCAGCCATTCACGCCGCCCCGGCCGCTTCTTGAAGTCGAAGCCGGCCGGCAGCCGCCGCATCGGCAGCCGCCAGGACGAGCGGCCGGCCAGGCGCAGCAGCAGCGGCCGGGCGAAGATCATGAAGCAGACCATGCTGGCCACCGGATTGCCCGGCAGGCCGAGGAACGGCGTGCCGCCGATGCGGCCAAAGGCCAGCGGCCGCCCCGGCCGGATGGCGACCCGCCAGAAGTCAAGGGCCCCCAGGCTCTCGACGGCGGCCTTGATATGGTCCTCGTCGCCGGTCGAGACGCCGCCCGAGGTCAGCACCGCGTCGACCCCGTCGGCGGCCCGGGCCAGCGCCGTGGTGACCGCGTCGCGGCGGTCCGGCAGGATGCCAAGGTCGATCGGCACGCAGCCGACCAGGGTCAGCATGGCCATCACGGTGAAGCGATTGACGTCGAAGATGCTGCCGGGCGGCGCCGCGGTGCCGGGGTCGCACACTTCGTCGCCGGTGGAGAACACGGCGACCCGGGGCCGGGCCCGCACCGGCAAGCTGGGCCGGCCGATGGCGGCGGCCAAGCCGACCTCCTGCGGGCGCAGCCGCCGGCCGGCCGCCAGCACCACGTCGCCGACCTGGAAATCCTCGCCGGCCTTGCGCAGATTGGCCCCGGCCTTGCGCATCGGCGGCAATTCCACGGCGGCACCGTCGGCCCGGCAGATCTCCTGCGGCAGTACCGTGTCGGCCCCTTCCGGCAGCGGCGCGCCGGTGAAGATGCGGGCGGCGCTGCCCGTCGCCAGTCGCTGGTCGGGGGCCATTCCGGCGCTGATCCGCAAGCCGACCGGCAACAGCGTCGTGGTGCCGGGCAGGAGATCGGCGAAGCGCACCGCATAGCCGTCGACCGCCGAGTTGTCGTAGGGCGGATTGCAGCGCTCGGCCACCACGTCCTCGGCCAGCACCCGGCCCAGCGCTTCGAGCAGCGGCACCGTCTCGACTCCGGGCACCGGGCGGACGCTGTCGACCAGGCGCGTCACCGCGTCCTCGGTCAGCAGCATGTCTTCGGTGACGGCGAAGGCGTCGGCGGTGCTCATCGCATCAGGCTCTCATAGGGCAGGAACGGCACCGGCTCGCCCTCGCGAATCTCCATGACCTCGGCGCCGACATCGATCAAGCCCGTTGTTTCGACCAGCGAGGACAAGACGCTCGATTCCTGGGTGCGGAACGGCACCGCACGCTGTCCGCCGTCTTGCCAGGACAGCGAGCCGCGCAGGAACTGGCGGCGTTTGTGGTTCTTCTTGAAGCGAAATCCGGCCGGAACCAGGATCGGCTCCGCCAAGGGCGGCTCGGCGACGGCGCCGGCCAACCGGCGCAAGGGCGCCAGCCCGACCACCAGCAGGGTGACGATGGCCGAGACCGGATAGCCGGGCAGGCCGACGAAGGCTGCCTGGCCGACGGTGCCCAGGGCCACCGGCTTGCCCGGCTTGACGGCGAGGCGCCACAGATGCAGCTTGCCGAGCCGCTCGATGGCGGTCTTCACATGGTCCTCGCCGCCCAGCGAGACGCCGCCCGAGGTGAGGATGGCCTGCTGGGTCGCCGCCGCCTCGGTGAAGGCGTCCAAGGTGGCGTCGAGCCGGTCGGGCAGATGGCCGAGATCGCTCACCTCGAAGCCCATGGCCTCGAGCACCGCCATCTGGCCGTAACGGTTGCAGCCGTAGATCTGGCCGGCGGCCAACGGCAGGCCCGGCTCCACCACTTCGTCCCCGGTCGAGATGACGCCGACCTTGAGGCGTTCGCGCACCAGCAGATGCGACCGGCCGACCGCCGCCGCCATCGCCACATCCTGCGGCCGCAGGCGCCGCCCGGCCTTGAGAACGGTGGCCCCGGCGTGGAAGTCCTCGCCCACCGGACGGACGAAATTGCCCTGGGCCAGTCCAGCCGGCAGCACCACCCAGCGCCGTCCGTCGGCTTCCTCGATGCGGCAATCCTCGACCATCGCCACCACATCGAGCCCGTCGGGCAGCGGCGCACCGGTGAAGATCTCGACGGCGGCGCCGCCCGGCACCGGCTCGGTCAGGGGGTGGCCGGCGGCGACCCGGGCCGCCACCGGCAGGCGGCTGGTTGCGCCCGGCGTCAGATCGGCATGGCGGGCAGCGAAGCCGTCCATCGCGGCGTTGGCGAACGGGGCCTGGGTGATCGGCGACACCACGTCCTCGGCCAGGACGCGGCCCAGGCACTGGCGGAGCGGCCGGCTCTCGGTGGCGGTCACCGGTTGCACCCGTTCGGCGATCAGCGCCCAGGCCTCCTCGAGCGACATCAAGCGGTCGGAGATGGCGAAACAGTCATTGGTCATCGGTCGTTCCTTGAGCGGAATGAACTGGGGAGACGGCGCGCCACCAGGCACGCAAGGATTCCATGTCGCAGGCCAGCAGGGTTCCGACGCCACCCGACAGGTCGCGCCAAGGCTCCAGGTAGCGCTCGTGCAGCGAGGTCAGCACCGGGATGCCCTGGGTCATCGCCTCGAACATGTCGGGACCGAGGCCGCGGCCGAGGGATTCCTGTTTGGAAAACTTGTTGACGACAAGCAGCTCGACCTTTGCCGCGATGGCCTTGCGCAAGACCATGCTGGCTTCGGCCAGCGCCGAGTCGTCGACCACGCAGGACTCGAGCTTGGGCCCTTCATCCAGCGAAATGCTGAACTCGGCCCCGGTCGAGGCATCGATCACCACCATGCGTTTGCGCTCGGCATCCGGGCGGATGGTGCGCTGATAAACCCCGCCCACCCGCACCCCTTGGGCCAGCAGTTCCTCGACGAAGCTGGCCATCAGTTCTTCGCCGGTCAGGCGATCGTCGCGCAGGACGACGGCGGTGCGTGCCGCCATGGCGGCGAATTCGGGCTCATGCTGTGGGGCCGACATCGGTTCATCCTCCGCCGCGCTGGAAGGCGCGATCGAAATTGGCCAGGAAGGCCGCCTGTTCTACCGCATCAAAGCCCTCGAAGGCCAGATGCACGCTGCAGCGGGGCAGGATCAGCAATTCGGACAGCCGCCGCGGCGGCAACGGTTCCGCCTGCACCAGGACGCGGGCCCCATCCGGCCGCCAAGCCGTCACGGTTCCCGTGCCGTCGCGGCTGTGACTGAACCCGCGCAAGGCATAGGGCAGATGACGGAAGAACTCGTCCAGGCTGAAGCTCAGCTCGCGAAGTGCGACCATTGCTTGGCCGTCAGCCGCCGCCCACCGGCGGCCAGATAGCCAAGGCATCGCCCGGCCGGATCGGCGTGGCAATGCGTTCCGATGGCGGAATGAATACGCCATTGAGCAAGACCAGGTGGCATTTCCCGGCGGGCAGGGCGAGCGCCGTGATCACGCCGTCGACCGTCGTCGAGGGGCCGATCTCGATCAGCGCCTGGTTCTGGTCGGCGCCTGGCGGCAGATAATCGGACAATTGGGAGAACAGCTTCAGCGTCGCCGTCGCCATGCTCATACCCCGACGGTGGCGACGTAGCCCTGCATGAATTGTTCGGGATGGCTCATCAGGATGTCCTTCCACGGGCCGAGCCGGCGTTTCGACTGGATCAGCCCGCGCAGCACGCCGACATGCTCGGTGAGGCCCACCGTCTGGGCGCCGATCAGACGGTCCTCGGCATGGTCGAATTCAAGCCGCAGGTAGCGCCAGCCGTCCTGGTGGCGGACCGAGCTGCCGCCATTGCCCTGCCAATGACCGAACGAGGTGGAGACCAGACCCAGGGTATCGAGCACATTCATATTGAGCGAACCGATGAAGGGCAGATCGTTGCCGACCATGTTGGCGGCGGCGACCCGGCCATGCTCGGCCGCGGTCGGCTGGATCGCATGCACCTCGGCCGCGCCCGAGACCATGTCGGCGCTCTGGCAGACGTCACCGGCCGCATAGATGCCGGGCATATTGGTCTGTAGATGGTCGTCGACCAGGACGCCCTCGGCGGTAGCGATGCCCGACCCGGCCAGAAAGTCGAGATTGGGCCGTACCCCGGTCGAGACCACCACCAGATCGGCCGGCAGGGTTTCGCCGCCCTCCAGGCGGACGCCGAGCGACGGTGCTTGCGCATCGATGCCGACGATCCGGGTCGAGGTGCGGACGGCCACCCCACGGCTTTCGCACCACCGCTTCAGCATGGTCCCGGCGATGTCGTCCATCATGCGTGGCACCATGCGATCGCCCATCTCCACCACCGTCAGGGCGACACGGCGGCGGGCCAGCGCTTCCAGCACGATGGTGCCGACGAAGCCGGCGCCCATCAGCACCACCTTGGCCCCAGGCTTGGCCAAGGCAGCGATGCGGCGCGCATCGTCGAGCGTCCAGCAATGATGCACCCCCGGCAGGTCGAGACCGTCGATGGGCGGGCGCGAGGGATGCGACCCGGTGGCGATCAGCAGCCGGTCGAAGCCCCGCCGGCGTCCGTCGTCGAGGCTGAGCTGGTGGCCCAGGGGATCGATGTTGGTGACCCGGCAGCCGCTCAGGGTGTCGATCCCGAGGCGGGCATAGTGGTCGACCGCCGGCCGCAGATGGGTTCCCGCCTCGTCGATCTGGCCGGTCAGCAGGTAGGGAATGGCCATGCGCGAGTAAGGCGCTTCCGGCTCGTCGCCGATCAGGCTGATGGCGCCGCCGGGATCGCCTTGGCGGATGGCCTCGGCGGCGGTGACGCCGGCCGGGCCGGCCCCGATGATCACGTAATGCATTGCAAAGTCCCTCAGGCGCCGGGCGCCCGCATCCACGGGCTTGGCTCCTCCGCTAAAGCTCCGGGGCGCCCCGCGCGCGTTGCGCGCAATGCGCCAAGATGGCCGGCCAAGCCGGCCGGGGGCCAGTCACCAGGCTTCGCCTGGTTCCGGGACCATGGTCAGTGGGGCCCACCACGCTCAGGCCAAAGCCAACCGCTTCAGGGTTTCGGCGGTCGGCACGCCGGCGGCCGACCAGCCGCGCTGGGCGTAGTATTCCGGCAGCATGGTGGCGAGGCCGGAGGCCAGGCCCTTGGCCGGTCCGGTCTTCGCCGCCTCCTTCAACAGGCGTTTCGGCAAGGTGTCGTCCTTGGCGGTCATGCCGGCCGCCAGGTTGAACTGCCGTTCCAGGTTCCAGATGCGCTCGCCGACCTCGAGCAGATAGTCCGCCGTCCATTCGCCTTCGCAGGCGGCGTCGAGCTGCGGGGCCACGTTCTCCAGGGTCCAGGCGAAACTGGTGAAGATGCAGATGCCGGCCGAATCGAAGGCGGCGGTGGCGTCCTGGAAGGCCTTGACCAGGGCCGCCTTGCCGTCGGTGACCAAAGGGTCGGTCTTGACCGGGGTGCCCATGATCTCGGAGGCCACGGTGTAGCCGCGCAGGTGGCAGGCACCGCGGTTCGAGGTGGCGTAGGACAGGCCCATGCCCTGGATGCCGCGCGGATCATAGGCGGGGAATTCCTGGCCCTTGACCGTCATCGAGAGGTCGGGATGGCCGTATTTGGCGCACAGCCGCTTCGAACCCAGGCCGATGTCGCGGCCGAAACCCTGGGCCTTGCCAGTCAGCTCGGCCAATGCGGTCAGCGCCTCGGCCGAGCCGAAGGTGAGGATGATGCCGCCGGTCTCCTTGCTGGTGATGGCGCCCAGTTCGTAGAGTTCCATGGCCGCGGCCACCGTGGCGCCGAACGAAATCGGATCGATGGCGTGTTCGTTGCACAGGAAGTTGGCGAAGGTCAGCGCTTCCAGGTCGTCCACCCCGGTGGCGGCGCCCAGGGCCCAAGCCGCCTCGTATTCGAGGCCGCCCGAGGCGTGCCGATACTCGGGCCGGTTGACGATGGTGTAATGGCCGGGGTCGATCTGCGAGATGCGCCCGCAGGCGATGGTGCAGCCGAAGCAGGCAGCATTGGTCACCAGGTTGGCCTTGCCGTCGCTGCGCCGCGGCTCCCGCATCGCTTCGGCCGAGATGCGCCGTGCACCGTCGAACTGCACATCCTGGAAGTTGCGGGTGGGCAGGGCGCCGACCTCGTTGATGACGTTCATCAGCACCTGCGTACCGTAGGTCGGCAGGCCCTGGCTGGTCACCGCATTGTCGGCCAGCACCTGCTTCTGCTCGGCCACCGATTTCAGGAAGCGCACCGGGTCCTTGACCCGCACGCCCTTGCTGCCGCGCACCGCCACCGCCTTCAGGTTCTTCGAGCCCATCACGGCGCCCACTCCGGAACGGCCGGCGGCGCGGTGCAGGTCATTGACGATGCAGGCGAACAGCACGCCGTTCTCGCCCGAGGCGCCGATGGTGGCGACGCGCAGCATCGGATCTTGGTGATGGGCCTTCAGGCCGGCGTCGGTCTCCCACACCGTCTTGCCCCAGAAGGGCTGGGCGTCGCGCAATTCGGCGCGGTCGTTCTCGACGTGGAAATAGACGGGTTTCGCGGCCCTGCCCTCGAAGATGATCATGTCCCAGCCGGCGTTCTTCAACTCGGCCCCGAACATGCCGCCCGAATTGGAGCAGGCGATGCAGCCGGTGAGCGGACCCTTGGTGACCACCGAATAGCGGCCGGCGGTCGACGCGTTGGTCCCGGTCAAGGGGCCGGTGGTGAAGATGATCTTGTTGTCGGGCGACAAGGGGTCGACCCTGGGGTCGATCTCCTCGGCCAGGTATTTGCTGGCCAGGCCCCGTTGCCCAAGATAGAGGCGGGCCCATTCGCGATTCAGGGCCTCCGACTTGACCGTGCCTTCGGTCAGGTTGACGCGGAGAAACTTGCCGGTCCAACTCATGCTACGTCCCTCCGTGTTTACGCCTGGGCCTGATGCGCGGTGTCGGTCTTCATCGCCCAGACCCGCATCTTGTCGTAACCCGTCTGCTCGGCATCGACATAGGTGATGGCTCGGGTCGGGCAGGCCTTGGCGCAGGCCGGGTCGCCGCCGCAAAGGTCGCATTTCACCACTTTGCCGGTGTCGGCGTTGTAGTTCACCGTGCCGAACGGGCAGGCGATGGTGCACACCTTGCAGCCGACGCAGCGGTTCTCGTACACCACCTTGGCGCCGGTGGCGAAATCGATCTGAATGGCATCGACCGGACAGGCGCTCTTGCACCAAGCCTGGTCGCATTGGGTGCAGGTGTAGGGCACGAAGCGCGCTTCGGCATGGAAATCGAACACCCGGATCCGCGACCTCGCCGGGTTGAATACCCCCTCCTTCTCATACGAGCAGGCCATCTCGCATTGGCGACAGCCGGTGCACAGCTGGGGGGTGATGAGAAGTGCCTTCTGCATGCGCGTCCTCCGTCGTTCTTCTGACCGCGGCGGGTCGGCCCTTTCGCAAGGGGGCCGAACAAAATACCATAGGATTCGACTCGGTGGTGACAGGCTAAATGGGCGGGGGACCCCCACGCCGCCATAGGCCGTTATTTTGGGTGCGACGATGTGCGGACGCTACGCCTCCAACACGCCTCCGGAATTGATGCGGCAAGCCTTCCATACCCAGAACGCGCTGCCCAACCTGCCGCCGCGCTACAACATCGCCCCCACCCAGGACATCGCCGCGGTGCGCAGCAATCCGGACGGTCAGCTCCGTTCCCTCGATCTGCTGCGCTGGGGTCTGATCCCGTCCTGGGCCAAGGATCCCGCCATCGGCGCCCGGCTGATCAACGCGCGGGCCGAGTCCGTTGCCGACAAGCCGGCGTTCCGCGATGCCTTCCGCCGGCGCCGCTGCCTGATCCCGGCCGACGCCTTCTACGAGTGGAAGGCGGGGTCGCGGCCCCGGCAGCCCTATGCGATCCGCCGCCGCGATGGCGGCATGATGGCCTTCGCCGGCCTGTGGGAGAACTGGAAGAGCCCCGCAGGCATCTGGCAGCGCAGCTGCACCATCGTCACCACCCGGGCCAATGCCCTGGTCGCCCCTTTGCATGACCGGATGCCGGTCATCCTCGATGCCGTCGACCATACCCTCTGGCTTGGCGAGGAAGCGGCCTCGCCGGACCGTCTGCAGGCCCTGCTCGAACCCTGTCCGCCCGACCTGCTGGAGGCCTTCCCGGTGGGCCCGGCGGTAAACGACGTCAAGAACGACCATTCCGGCCTGCTGCAACCCTTGGCGAGTCTGCCGCAGGAATAATGTCCGGTCGGGTTGGCCTTGGTGGCGACCCCACACAAGGTTATAAACATTGTCACGAGCGATCCCCCGGAAGGAGTAGGGCCAGAGTGGCAGTGCAATCCTCGACTGCAAAGACCGACTACGCTGCGGTGAACGCCATCATCGCCATCGACAATCCGGTAGTTCGCAAGGGGCTGACCGAGGCCCTCAAACATGCCGGACTGACCGGCATCACCGAAATCGGTCAGCTGCCCGATCTGCGCGAGGCGTTGGAGGCATCCGTCTACGACCTGCTGGTGGTGGCCAGCGAACTGGGTGACAGCTTCATCGGTCCGGTGATCACCGAATTGCGCGACGGACGTCTCAACCACCACCCGTTCCCGCTGGTCATCGTTTATGTGACGAAGGGCGCGCCGGACCATGTCCGTCAGGCCATCGACTGCGGGCCCGACGACCTGCTGCTGTTCCCGGTGGTGCCCGGGCAGGTGCTGGCCCGCCTGGAAATCCTCAAGGACCGCCGCAAGCCCTTCGTCGTCACCCATGACTACACCGGGCCGGACCGCCGCAAGGAAATGCGCCCGGGCGATGAAAAGGTCCCGCTGATCGAGGTGCCGAATCCGCTGAAGGTGCGGGTCAACAAGCTGTCGCCGGAAGAACTGGACGCCGCCATCCTGCGGACCGTGGTGCAGTTGGCGCCCCTCAAGGTCGAGGCGCATGCGGTCCAGCTCGCTTGGGCTTCGGCGGCGATCGCTACCATGTTTGCCGAACGCAAGTTCGACGCCCCCGTCCTGAAGGGCCACCTGCTGCGCCTCAAGCGGATCGCCGCCGAGCTGTCACAGCGCTTTCCCGCCGCCGCCACCCCGCCATTCGTCGCCTTGCGTGGCCAACTGGCCGCCGCCACCGACGCCATCCTGCGTGCCGGCCCGGCCGCCGAGCCGGCGGCGGTCGAGGCGCTGACCGCCAGCGCGAACAAACTGGCCGAGCAGATCCACCGCGTCGCCGCCGAACAAAAAGAGGAATAATTACTGCTTCGGCCAGCTGGCGATCAGGGCCTTTTCCTTGGCCAGGGCGTGCGGATCGGCCGGCGGCAGCGAGGTGCCGCGCTTGCGGTCGAGGCTGCGCGGCTTGCCCTGGCCGGCCACCCAGACTTCGCAATCGGGCTGTCCGGCACTGTGGAAGTAATAGATCTCGTTGGGGCGGGCCAGCCGGCGGCGGTCGGTCAGCAGGTGCCGGAGGGTCGGCGGCACCACCTGCAGCAGTCCGGGTCCGGCCGGGTCGGTGAAGCGGACCACCAGGCTGTTGAACGACGGGGTGGCGAAGTCGCCCTGCCGGCAGGCATTGGTCAGCACCGGGTCGCGGGTACCGGCCTGCCCGATGGGCAGGTCGCGCACCAGCGATATCCATTGGCTGTCGTCGATGGCCGGCAGGCGTTGGAATGGTCCCGGTCCCACCAGGCGTGGAGGAAGGGTGCCCGGCAATTGGCCGGGAGTCGTGCGTTCCAACTGGCCGGCGCCGGCCGGATCGGGGGGCGACGCCGGAGCGTCGAGCGGCGGCTTGGCCGTCGCCTCGCCGCTGCACAACCAGAGCGCCAGGGCGGCGACGGCGAAAGCGGCGCGCAACCTTCTCACCACCGCATGTTGCTGCGGGGCTTGTTGGGCTTGCTGGGGGTCGGGCCCATCTGGCTGACCGCCTTCAGCGATTCCTGCGGCTTGACCAGCTGGCTCATCAGCACCCATTCCTTGACCATCATGTAGCGTGGCGCCAGGAACATGTAGGTGCGGCGAAACAGCTCCGCGTGGTCGGGCGACATGATGGTCACCGTGTGGTCCCACTGCAGGAGGATTTCGTCCCATGCCATCAGCTTGCAATAGAGCTCGTCGCGGCGGTCGCGGATATAGGTGATCTGGCTCGACAGGTTCTGCAGGGCCGAGATGATCTCGCCGGTCTGCGCGTCGACTTCGAGGAAAATCTCGTTGAATTCGTTTACGGCCCGCTTGCCCAGGCGGGCCACCTGGTCGGCCATTTCCAGCACGCTCTTTTCGCGGCCGTAGAGCCGGCGCAGCAACTGGATCTTTTCCTCCATGCCGCGGATTCGGCGGAAGCGGTCGCGCAGCGCCTCGATATAGGCCAGTTCCTGGGCCAGCTGCTTGACGTGCTCGATCACCTCTTCCTTGTGGTCGCGCCCCAAGCCCAGCTTTTCGGCAGCCTCGCCAAAGGCCTGGTTGATCATCTTCTTGGTGCCGGGATCATCGGCCAGCTGCAACAGTTCGTCGGGATCGCTGATCACCGACTCGCCACCGGTCATCCAGTTGACCAATTGCAGGCTGACCCGCTGATAGGCGATGCGGACATGGCGATCGGACAGGTCCCACGACGCCTCGCGGGTCAGGATCTCCTTGGGCAGGGGATCGCCCGGACGCAGGCCCTTGACGTATCTCAGGCCTTTGGCGATCAGATCGAGCATGCGGCCGTCGGCGCAGTCCTCGGCGATTCTGAATTCGCGGCGGAAGCCCTTGAACGACATCGAGACGTCGTTCTTGGCGTATTTGACCACGATCACCGCCTCGCCGGTCTGTTCGGACTTTTGGAAATGCAGACCCTCGAGCTTGGTGAAGATCGGAAGCTCGAACGCAATCCGCCCGCCGCCGGCAAGCGGCGGGGCGAGGTCGGACGCTGACGGCGCGGGGGCCTCTGTTGGCATTGCACGTACTGGGTATTGTTCCGAAACCGGCGCCATCCTAGCACGAAGCCGCGGCATTCGGGAGAGCCTAGAATGACCGGCCGTACCGGGCCAATTACCATCATCGGTTTTGGTGGTATCCGGGCGACGACGCTATGCCTCGGGCACCAGCAACAACGAACCGGGCGTGGCGTCGAGCCCCTCGGCCAGGCTGGTTACCAGCAGATGTTGCGGCCCGGCTTCGGTCAGGCGGCCGAGCCGCAGGAGCGGCGCCTCGCCGCCCAGCGCCGTGGCGATGGCGATGGCCGGCGTATCGCCGGCCAGGACGGCCAGGCGCAGCGCCTCGCCGTCGCGCCGGCCGAGCATCAGAAGCGGCCGTGGGCAGCGCTCGGCCAAGGCCCGCGCCACCGAACCGAGCCGGGCGCGGTCCGAGGGGGCCGCCCCATGCCAGCCCAACACCACCAGATCGGCTTGGGCCGCGGCGACCAGCATTTCGCTCACCACCTGGCCGCGGCGCACCATGAAGCTGCCGGCCGGCTGGCGCCCGCCGAGGGTCGCCTCGAAGCTGCGGCGGGCCTGTGTGACCTGCAGTCGCAAGGCCTGCGTGATGAGCAGATGGGGGTCGGCATGGCGCCGCGCATGGAGGACGCTGATCAGCGTTCCTTCGGGCTGCTCGGCCAGCTTGGCCAGGTTGATGTCTTCCACATAGAGCCCATCGACCACGGCGCCGAAGCGGTCACCCAGCCGGGCCGCCGCCTCGAGCGCGGCGAGGCTCAACGGCGATGCGTCGACGGCGACCAGGATCCGCCCGGGCTTCATCCGTGATTGTGCCCCCTATGCGGGCCCTCGTCATGGAAGGCGCGGGTCTTGCGGCTGAACTGGGCCAGACGGGCCGCCACCCGGCGATTGACCGAGCCCGCGGGGTACGCGCTGCGGCCGTCCACCTCGCCCGCCGGCAGGCCGGTCAGCAATGCGATGCCCTGATCGATGGTGGCGACCGCGTGGATGCTGAAGCGCCCCTGGGCGGCAGCCTCGACCACGTCATGGCGCAGCATCAGATGCTTGACGTTGGCGGCCGGAATCAACACGCCCTGGCGGCCGGTCAAGCCGCGGGCCCGGCAGACGTCGAAGAAGCCCTCGATCTTCTCGTTGACCCCGCCGATGGCCTGCACCTGGCCATACTGGTTGACCGAGCCGGTAACCGCGAAGCCTTGGCGGATCGGCAGTTCGGCCAGGGCCGAGAGCAGGCAGTACAACTCGGCCGAGGACGCGCTGTCGCCCTCCACCTCGCCATAGGACTGCTCGAATACCAGATGGGCCGACAGGTTGAGCGGCCAATCCTGGGCGAAGCGGGCCGACAGAAAGGACGACAGGATCATCACGCCCTTGGAATGGATGGGGCCGCCCAGTTCCACTTCCCGCTCGATGTCGACCACGTCGCCGCGGCCCAGATTGACCCGGCAGGTGATGCGGCTGGGGCGGCCGAAGCTGAAACGTCCCAGTTCCATCACCACCAGCCCGTTGACTTGGCCGACCGCCTCGCCGTCGGTGTCGATCAGCAGGGTGCCGCGGGTGATCTCTTCAAGAACGTTCTGGCGGACCCGGTTCTGCCGGAAATCATGCTGGTCGATGGCCTGCTGCAGATGGCGGGAGGTAACCACCGGGGCCGTGTCCTCGCCCGCCCAGTAATTGGCTTCGCGCACCAGGTCGGCCAGGCTGGCCAGATGGGTGGAGAGCTTGTCGCCGTCCTCGGCCAGACGCGAGGCATGCTCGACCAGACGGGCCACGGCGGCGGCGTCGAGCGGGCGCAACCCTTCGCGCTGGCCAAGCCCGGCCACCAGCCGGGCCAAGCCCAGCTCGTGTTCGGCGGTGCGATCCATCCGCCAATCGAAGTCGGCGGAGACCTTGAACAGCTCGGTGAACTCCGGATCGTGGGCGGCCAGCAGGTAGTAGAGCATCGGGTCGCCGATCAGCACCACCTTGACATCAAGCGGGATCGGCTCCGGCTCCAGGGTCACGGTGGGGAACAGGCCCAGCGACTGGCCAGGCGATTCGATTCGGATCTCGCGGGCCTGCAGGGCCCGCTTCAGATCTTCCCAGGCGAAGGGGTTGAGCAGCAGCTTGCGCGCCTCGGCCACCAGATAGCCGCCATTGGCCAGATGCAGGGCGCCCGGCTTGATCAGGTTGAAGTCGGTGATCAGGGCGCCCTGTTGGGCCAGGTGCTCGATCCGTCCTACCAGATTGGGCTGAGTGGGGTGGTCGACATGGATCACCGGCGCCCCGAGGCCGGTCCCGGTCCCGACGCTGACCAGGACATTGACCCGGTAGCGGCGCAGGGGCCGCTTTTCGGCCCGGCCCAGCCGAAGGCCTTCCGGTTCGTCGCCGGCCTCGGCTTCGTGGCCATGGTCGTGGTCGAGGAAATCACCCAGATTGTCCACCACGTCGGTCTGGACCGCTTCGAGATAGGCGAGAACCGCAGGCAGGTCGGCCCAGAGCCGCTTCATCTCGTCGATGCTGTGGCGAACTGCGGCCAGCGCCGTCTCGCGGTCCAGTTCGCGCGTCTTGCGCCGGGCGTCGCGCGCCGCCTGGGGCAGTTCGGCCAGGCGAGTTTCCAGCTCCTTCTGCAATTCCTCCATGTCGGCCTTGAAGGCGGCCTGTTGCCCCTCGGGCATCGCCTTGAAGTCGTCCGGGCTCAGCACTTCGCCGTTTCGCGTCGGGGCCAGAGCCAGCCCGACCGGGGTGCGCATCAAGGCGATACTGCGCCCGGCGGCCCGCTGCTGGACGGTGCGGAAGACGTTCTCCTGCTGCTCCTTGAATCCCTCTTCGAGGAGCTGCCGGCGGGTGCGGTATTCCTCGGCCTCGAAGGCTGCCGGTACGGCCAAGCGCAGGTCGTCGACCAGATGCTCCATGGTGCGGCGCAGTTCGGCTCCGCGGCCGGCCGGCAGGCGCAGCGTTCGGGGCCGGTGCGGATCCTCGAAATTGAACACATAGACCCAGTCATCGGCCGCCGGCTGCGTGGCGGCGGCCCGCTCCAGGTAAGAGCGGATCAGGCTGACCTTGCCGGTGCCCTCGGGGCCCAGGGCGAACAGATTGAAGCCGGCCGAGGGCATGCCGATGGCGAAATGGATGGCGGCCACGGCGCGTTCCTGGCCGAGGGGTTCGTCCAGCGGCGTCAACTCGGCGGTGCTGGCGAACGGCAACAGGGCGGGATCGCAGCGTCGGTAAAGGGCCGCGGCGGCGAGCGGCGGTGGCTCCTGGGGTGCCAGATCTTCCATCACTCGCGTTCGATCCTCTCCATGTCGTCGTCGCTGAAGCCGAAATGGTGGCCGATTTCATGGATCAGCACGTGGCGGACGACAGCGCGCAAATCTTGGCTGGTCTCGCACCAGTAGTCGAGAATGGCGCGTCGGTAGAGGAAGATCATATCCGGGCCGGTCCGGACGTCGAGCACCGACTGATAGGGCAGGGCCACCCCGCGGTACAGCCCGAGCAGATCGAAGGGGCTGTCGAGTTCCATTTCGTCTTCGGTGTCCGCATCGGGAAATTCTTCGATGCGCAGCACCACGGTTCCCAAATGGCGGCGCAGTTCCTCGGGGATGCGTTCCAGCTCTTCGGTGGCGATGCGTTCCAGTTCCGGGAGGGACGGCGGCGTGGTATGGCGGGCAATTGGCATCGTTTCGATTCCTTGGGCGCCGGGCGCCCCTGCGACGACCTTAGCGCGCCGCGTCGATGCCGCCAACAGGCTCCCCTTGAACGCTGCCGCTTTGGACCACGGAGGAACGGAGGTCACGCAGGAAGTATCAATAAATCGCCGTGTTCTCCGTGTCTCCGTGGTGAAGCTTGGCCCGGCAGCCGGTTTACAAGGGGGGCGGCGGCATGGGAAGATGCCCCGGCCTTTTTGGCGACCCTGTGATCACCGATGTCCCGCACCCCTCTGACCGCTTTGACCTTCGTCCTCGGCCTTGGCTGCCTCGGCCTCGTCTTTGCCCCTGCGGCTCGGGGCGAGACGGCCGGCGCGCAATCCATGGCGCGCGGCGAATACGCGCGCGCCGTTCGCGAACTGACGGTGGCGGCCAAGGCCGGCGACCCGCAGGCGCAGCTCGACCTCGGCATGGCCATTCGCGAAGGCAAGGGGGTCGCGGTGGATCTCGGCCTGGCCTTCAAATGGATCCGCCAGGCGGCCGACAAGGATCTGGCCGAAGCCCAATTCGAAATCGGCCAGATGAAAGAGGACGGCGAGGGCACCGAGAAGAATCCGGCCGATGCCGCCGAGTGGTACCGCAAGGCGGCGCAGCAGGGGAATGTGCCGGCCATGTTTGCCCTGGGCGAGCTCTACCGGACCGGCTCCGGCGTCGCCAAGGACGAGGCGCAGGCGGCCCGCTGGTACCGCCCGGCCGCCGACAAGAACGATATCGACAGCGAATTGGCGCTGGGCAAGCTGTACCAGGAAGGCGTCGGGGTACCGAAGAATCTCAACGACGCCGCCGTATGGTTCCGCAAGGCGGCCCAGTTGGGCGCCCCGGAAGGGCGCTACCAGCTGGCCTTGTTGCTGATGGGCGGCGATCCGGCCCAGCTGGGCGCCTATCGCCCGTCGCGCAATACCCGCGAAGCGGTCCAATGGCTCCAGGCGGCGGCCGAGCAGGGCTATGCACCCGCCCAGTATTCGCTGGCCATGGCTCAACTGGGCGGCATCGCCGCGTCGCTCGACCCGCCGGCGGCGATCGGCTGGCTGCAGCAGGCGGCCGACCAAGGCCATCCGGCGGCGCTGCGCCAACTGGGCCGGCTGTTCCAGCAGGGCAAGGTGACCCCGGCCGATCCGGTGCGCGCCTTCATGTATCTCGACCTGGCGGCCCGCATGGGCGACCAACTCGCCAGCTTCGAGCGCGACGAGCTCGGCCGCGGCCTCGCTGCGTCGCAGCAGCAGCAGGCCAGGCGGCGGGCCCAGGACTGGCTGCAGATCAGGGGGATGTAAAGGGGCGGCGGGGATCGTCTTGCCGTCATTGCGAGGAGCGAGAGCGACGAAGCAATCCAGGTGCCTGCATCAAAGATGGATTGCTTAACCGGCGGCTCGCAATGACCTAGGCAGGTCGGGCGCCCGGCGCCTGAGGGACAATTATAAACTAGGGAGAACCCCATGTCCGACATGCTTTGGCAACCCTCGGCCGAGCGCATCGATCAGGCGCGGGTCACTGCTTTCATCGACCGCGTCAATCGCCGCCACGGCCTTCGCCTCGATGGCATGGCGCCGCTTTGGCGGTGGTCGGTCGAGCAGCCGGGCGCCTTCTGGCGCGAGGTCTGGGATTTTTGCGGGGTGATCGGCACCGATCCGGGCGGCGTGGCGGTCGACGACCCCGGCCGCATGCCGGGTGCCCGCTGGTTCCCGCAAGCCCGGCTGAACTTCGCCGAAAACCTGTTGCGCCGCCAGGACCAGGCCGACGCCATCGTGTTCTGGGGCGAGGACAAGGTCAAACGGCGTCTGAGCCATGGACAGCTCTACAGCCTGGCGGCTCGCCTGGCCGAGGCGATGAAGGCGATGGGCGTGGTCGCCGGCGACCGGATCGCCGGCTTCATGCCCAACATGCCGGAAACCGTCGCCGCCATGCTCGCCACCGCCAGCATCGGCGCCATCTGGGCCTCGGCATCGCCGGATTTCGGGGTCCAGGGGGTCCTTGACCGGTTCGGCCAGATCGAGCCCAAGCTGCTGTTCTCGGCGGACGGCTATTGGTACAACGGCAAGTCCCATGATGTGCGGCAAAAGGTGGCCGGCATCGTCGCCGGCATTCCCTCGATCGAGCGGGTCGTGGTGGTGCCCTATCTCGAAGAGCAGCCCGATGTTGCAGCGGTGCCGCGCGGCCAGCGGCTGCAGGACTTCATCGCCGCTGCGAGCGGCGGTCACATCGAATTCAACCGCTTGGCCTTCGATCATCCGCTCTACATCATGTTCTCGTCGGGGACCACCGGGGTGCCGAAATGCATCCTGCATGGGGCCGGCGGCACGCTGTTGCAGCATCTCAAGGAGCACCAGCTGCACACCGACATCCGTCCCGACGACCGGATGTTCTATTTCACCACCTGCGGCTGGATGATGTGGAACTGGCTAGCCTCCGGCCTGGCCTCCGGGGCGACCCTGCTGCTCTATGACGGCTCGCCGACCCTGGGGCACGGTGCCGTCATCTTCGATTACGCCGAGGCCGAAGGGATGACCCTGCTCGGCACTTCGGCCAAATGGATCGACGCCATCGCCAAGGCGGGCCTCCAACCGATTGCCACGCATCACCTGGCGGCGCTCCGCACCATCGCCTCGACCGGCTCGGTGCTGGCTCCGGAAAGCTTCGACTACGTCTACCGCAGCATCAAGACGGATGTCTGTCTGTCGTCCATCTCGGGGGGGACCGACATCGTCTCCTGCTTCATGCTGGGCAATCCGATCGGCCCGGTGTGGCGTGGCGAGATTCAGAGCCGCGGCTTGGGGCTCAAAGTGGAGGTGTTCGACGAGGCCGGCCAACCGGTGGTCGGCGAGAAGGGCGAGTTGGTCTGTACCATGGCCTTCCCCTGCATGCCGCTCGGCTTCTGGAACGACCCCGGCGGCGAAAAATACCGCAATGCCTATTTCGCCAAATATCCGGGGGTGTGGACCCATGGCGATTGGGTCGAGCTGACCGCGCATGACGGCATCATCGTCTATGGTCGCTCCGACGCTACCCTCAATCCCGGCGGGGTGCGCATCGGCACGGCGGAGATCTACCGACAGGTCGAAAGCATCGACCAGGTGGCCGAAGCCCTGGTGGTCGGCCAGGATTGGGACAAGGACGTGCGGGTCGTGCTGTTCGTCCGGCTGAAGGAGGGGCTGGTGCTGGATCAGGGGCTGATCGACACGATCAGGAAGAGGATCCGCGACAATACCACGCCCCGGCATGTTCCGGCCAAAGTGATCCAAGTCACAGACATACCCCGGACCCGATCGGGTAAAATCGTCGAGCTGGCGGTTCGGGATATGCTGCATGGCCGGCCGGTCAAGAATAAGGAAGCCCTGGCCAACCCGGAGGCGCTCGACCAGTTTACCGATCTGCACGAATTGCAGGGTTGACTATCGCGCACGGGATTCAAATTTCCTTTACTAGCTTTGGAGCTTAATGTTAGGAAGCTTCGCCTTTTTTGGGACCTACTTTGTCGAAATGAAACCGCTGTTCGTCGCCACCCTGTTGCTGGCCATTGCCGCCGGTAGCCCCGCCTGGGCCGAAGACGGCGCCGGCAAAGCGCCCTATTGGTCGCTGGGTGGTGCCCTGCGCTCGGCCGACGCGGCGGCGCGCGTGGTGGTATGGGATGGCGGCAGCATGACGGCCGGCCTGGCGCAGCCGGACCAATCGCCGGTTGCCGGGCCGGTGCTCAAGGGGATGCAGCTGGGTGGTTTCCTGGCCTGGCAGGGCGAGGATTATCGTTTCGACGCGATCCTGGCGCCGGCCATCGACCGCAGTTTCGTTGCCGCCTTCGGCGCCTCGGCCGGCGCTTTGCCGGGCGAGGCGGGAACCAGCTACGGCGTCCATCTGGGTGCCGCCTGGTCGGGCGAGCGCTTCACGGTCAATCCGCAGAGCGGTTTTGGCCTGGCCGAGGTGACGGCGCCGAGCAAGGACCTCAACCTGACGGTCAGCGTCAATCACGCCCTGACCCCCAGTCTCAGCGTGGTCGGCACCGCCGAAGCGCGCCACAGCATGGGCCCGCCGCCGGATGGCGGCACCGTTCAGAACCGCATCATCTTCGGCGCCGGGTTGGGATATAGATTTTAAGTTGTCCCTCAGGCGCCGGGCGCCGGCATCCGCCGGCTTGGCTCCTCCGCTGGCGCTCCGGGGCGCTCAACGCGCCAGTCACGAAGCTGACGCTTCGCTCCAGGGAACCAGTAGTGCCGGCCTCCGTGCCGGTGTCTTTCTCCTTACACCTCACCCCATCTCGAGCACCAGCTTGCCAGTGGCTTGGCGGGCCTTCAGCAGGCCGATCGCCCGGGCGGCTTCGGCCAGGGGCAGGGTCTGCGACACGATCGGTCGCAGCTTGCCGGCGGCGAACCAGGCGAGCAATTCCTCGTAGCTGCGGCGAATCCCCTCCGGGTCGATGCGGCGGTAGGCCCGCCAGTCGTAGCCGATCACCGTGACGTTCTTGACCAGGAGGATATTGGCCGGGATCTGCTGCACGGTACCGCCGGCGAAGCCGATGACCATGATCCGGCCGTCCTGGGCCACCGAGCGCAGGCTGGCATCGAACACCGCCCCGCCGACCGGGTCGTAGATCAGCTCGGCACCGCGCCCACCGGTCAGCGCCTTGACCCGCTCGCGGATGTCCTCGCTTTTGTAGTCGATGCCGTGGGTGGCGCCATGCGCCAGGGCCACCGCCACCTTGTCGGGGCCGCCGGCGGTGGCGATCACCGTGGCGCCCAGGGCCCGCCCGATCTCGACGGCGGTCAGCCCGACGCCACCCGCCGCGCCATGCACCAGCAAGGTCTCGCCGGGCCGGAGATGCCCCTTGGCGGTCAGGCCGTGATGCGAGGTGCCGTAAGCGATGACGAAGCCGGCGGCGGTGACGAAGTCCATCGACGGCGGAATGACATGCACATCGGCCGCCTGCGCCACCGCCTGTTCGGCGAAGCCGCCGCTTTCGACCAGGGCCATGACCCGATCGCCGGGCCGGCAACGGGTCACGCCAGGCGCCACTTCCAGCACCTCGCCGGCCACCTCCCAGCCGGGAACGATAGGCGGCGTCTGCTTGAACTGGTACTTGCCGGCGATCACCAGCGAATCGGCGAAATTCACCCCCGCCGCCCGCACCCGGATGCGAACCCCGTCGGCCGGCAGAAGCGGCGCCGGAAACTCCCCCAGTTCGAGCCCGCTCTCGTCGCCCAGCGCCGTGCAAATCACCGCCCGCATGCTGCGTCTCCGGATGAAGTTTGAACTTGGCGGTTCATCTCGGTCAGTCGATGCGGCACCAATCCGGGGCCGGGCGCATGGTCCCCACCACCTTGCCGGCGACGTTCGTGATCGGCGGTTCGATCTGCTGCCGCAGGGCCTGTTCCTCGGTCGCGGTGAAGGCGCCCAGGCGGCGCAACACCGCCAGCATGGCGATCTCGGCCGCCCGCCCCGCCCCGTCCTCGATCTTCAAGGCGATGCCCAGTCCGCGCTCCGGCAGCATCGCCGCATAGACGCCCTCGGCCCCACCCTTGACCAGAACCGCCGGCGCGGCCTGCATGATCGCCGTGCAGCCACGGCCACTGCCGCCGACCAGGTCGGGGTGGGCCGCCATTGCCGCTTGCAGCCGGCGTGCCGCCGCCTGGCGGGCCGGGGCAAGGCCGGCCGGGTTGTGGCCATCCGGGCCATCGCCGTGGCGATGCCGGCCAGCGGCAGGGCCAAGGTGGGGATGCCGCAGCCGTCGGTGCCGACCGGCGTCAACGCGGCGGGGCTGTCGGCCAATTCGGCCAGCACTTGGGCGATGCGCCGCTGCACCGGATGGTCGGCGGCGATATAGCCGCGGGTCGGTTCGCCCAAATGGCGCGCCGTGGTCAGCATCCCGGCATGTTTGCCCGAGCAGTTGTTGTGCAGGGGCGAGGCCTGGCAGCCTTGCAGGACCAGGTCGCGGGCCGCCGCCTCATTGCCCGGCGGATGGGCTCCGCATTCGAGATCGGCCTCGGACAGGTCGAGGCCGGCCAGCCAGGCGGCGACCAAGCCGACATGCCGTGCCTCGCCGGAATGGGAGGCGCAAGCCAAGGCCAGTTCGCGGTCGGACAGGCCGAAGCGGTCGGCGGCGCCACTCTCGACCAGTGGCAAGGCCTGTAGCGGCTTGACCGCCGAGCGCGGGAAGACCGGGCGGCCGACCTCGCCCCAAGCGGCGACCAGTTGACCGGATGGCCGACAGACCGCGATGGCACCGCGATGCCGGCTTTCCACCACCGGGCCACGCGTCACTTCCACCAGCACCGGGTCGGTGCCGTGCTCGGGGGGGCGGGGGCGCGTGGCTGGTCCGGAGGTCATCGGCATGGCACCACGGCGCGAAGAACAGGGGGAAATTTCATGATATGGCGATTCAGATCAAATTCGTCCGCTTCGTCCAATTGCTTCGTGCCTTCGCACCTTCGTGATAAATCTACCTGGCCGCAGCATATTTCCCCGAGGCCGCCCGCCATCATGTTCGCCAAATACGCCGCCGTCTTCGCCATTGCCGCCATCGTCACTGTTCCGGCCCTGGCCGACAGCGCCAAATCCTTGGGCAAGTCGGGCGACTGGGAAAGCTTCACCTATTCGGACAAGGCTGGCAAGGTGTGCTACACCGCCAGCTTGCCCAAACGCAGTCTCAATTCCGCCAAGGGCCGCGGCGAGGCCTATCTGTCGATTACCCATCGCACCGCCGACAAGAGCACCGGCGTGCTCAGCGTCACCGCGGGCTATCCCTTCAAGAAGGACGCGCCGGCCGAAATCGACGTCGGCGGTTCCAAATTCGACCTCTACACATCGGCCGATACCGCCTGGGCGCGCGACGACAAGGCGGTGCTGCAGGCCATGCTCAAAGGCAAGACGATGGTGGTCTACGGCACGCCGGGCAAGGGTGACCAGACGGTCGATACCTATTCCCTCGACGGCTTCGCCAAGGCCTATGCCGAAATCGGCAAGGCCTGCGGGGTGAAGTAGGACCGGTTTTTCTTGCTTGTGGCTGGCCCCGGCCCATATCTATCGGCCATGAGCGAAGCGAAATCCATCGGCCATGAGCGAAGCGAAAATCCATTGGCCATGAGCGAAGCGAAAGACCTGGTCGGCCTGACCCGCGACGAATTGGCCGCCGAGATGGCGACCATCGGCGAGAAGCCGTTCCGCGCCAAGCAGCTGTGGCACTGGATCTACAACCGCGGGGTCACCGACTTCGAGGCGATGACCACCCTGGCCAAGCCGCTGCGCGGCAAGCTGGCCGAACACTACGTGGTGCAGCGCCCGCAGGTGTCGCGGATGCAGACCTCCGAGGACCAGACGCGCAAATGGCTGCTGCGCTTCGCCGACGGCAACGAGGCGGAAACCGTCTATATTCCCGAGGACGACCGCGGCGCGGTTTGCGTCTCGTCGCAGGTCGGTTGCACCCTGACCTGCCGCTTCTGCCACACCGGGACCCAGCTTCTGGTCCGCAACCTGACCACCGCCGAGATCGTCGGGCAGTTCATGGTGGCCCGCGACTCCTACGACGATTGGCCAAGCGCCGACGACGGTACGCGTCTGTTGTCCAACCTGGTGCTGATGGGCATGGGCGAGCCCTTGTTCAATTACGACAACGTCGCCAAGGCGCTGAAGATCATCATGGACGGCGAGGGGATCGCCGTGTCGAAGCGGCGCATCACCCTGTCGACCTCGGGGGTGGTGCCGATGATCCGCCGTTGCGGCGAGGAACTGGCCGTCAACCTGGCCATCTCGCTGCACGCCGTCACCGACGAGATCCGCGACCGCATCATGCCGATCAACAAGAAATACCCGCTGGCCGAGCTGATGCAGGCGCTGCGCGACTATCCCACCAACAATGCGCGGCGCATCACCTTCGAATACGTCATGCTGAAGGGGGTCAACGACAGCCCGGCCGATGCCCGCGCCCTGGCCAGGCTGGTCGACGGCATTCCGGCGAAGTTCAACCTGATCCCGTTCAACAAATGGCCGGGGGCGTCGTTCGAATGTCCGTCCCTGGCGGTCATCCGCCGTTTTTCGGACATCCTGTTCGAGGCCGGCTACTCGGCGCCGATCCGGCAGCCGCGCGGCACCGATATCCTGGCCGCCCGCGGCCAGCTCAAGTCGGACAGCGAGCGTCTGCGCTGCTCGCGGCAGCAGGAACGCCTGGCCGCCGGCATCGCCGACGACGCCCACCACGACTCCGCGGTGTCCGTTCCCTAAATCCTCTTAGTGGCACCGGCCTCCGTGCCGGTGGTCGCCGCACAGCGGCGGGAGTGTTTTCCCACCGGCACGGATGCCACTGAACCGGGACCTGGGGTGAAAGCAAGCATGACCGATAACCCGTTCTTCGACGCCTGGACCACGCCGTTTGGTCTGCCCCCCTTCGACCGCATCCGGCCGGAGCACTTTGCCGACGCCTTCGATCGTGGCATGGCCCTGCATCTGGCCGAGGTCAAGGCCATTGCCGCCTCGGTCCTGCCGCCGGATTTCGCCAATACGGTGGAAGCGCTGGAGCGCAGCGGCCGCCTGCTGGAGCGGGTGGCCAACGTCTTCTTCAACCTGTCGGCCAGCAACACCAATGACGCATTGGACGCCATCGAGCGCGACTATGCCCCGCGTCTGGCCCAGCACCAGATGCGCATCGCCCTCGATGCCGACTTGTTTCGGCGCATCGGCGCATTGTACGCAGAGCGTCACCGACTGCGGTTGAGCGAGGATCAGTTGCGCCTGCTCGAACGCCGCCACCTGAGCTTCGTCCGCAGCGGTGCCGCCCTTGGCCCGGATGCCAAGAGCCGCATGGCGGCGCTGTCGGAGCGGTTGGCGACGCTGCATACCCTGTTCAGCCAGAACGTCCTGCACGACGAAAAGGAATGGCATCTGGTCCTGCAGGAGGGCGATCTCGACGGTCTGTCCGACGATCTGCGGGCGGCTGCGGCCGAGGCTGCCAAGGAGCGTGGCATCGACGGTGGCTGGGTGATCAGCCTGGCCCGCTCCTCGGTCGAACCGTTCCTCACCTTCTCGGCGCGGCGCGATCTGCGCCAGGTCGCCTACCAGGCCTGGACCCGGCGGGGCGGCCACAGCGGGGCCCATGACAATCGGCCGTTGATCGGCGAAATCGTCGCCCTGCGGGCCGAGCAGGCCCGACTGCTGGGTTATGACAGTTACGCTGCCTACAAACTCGACGACTCGATGGCCAAGACGGTCGGCGCGGTGGAAGGGTTGCTGGCTCAGGTGTGGGAACCGGCCAAACGCAAGGCCGCCGTGGAAGGCGAGGCACTGGCGGCGCTGGCCCGCGCCGAGGGGATGAACGAGCCGATCGCCCCCTGGGACTGGCGCTATTACGCCGAGAAGGTGCGCAAGGCCCGTTACGATCTCGACGAGACCGAACTGAAGCCCTATTTCGCCCTCGACAACATGGTGCAGGCCGCCTTCGATACGGCGGGGCGCCTGTTCGGCGTCACCTTCGCCGAACGCACCGACCTGGCCGTCTACCACCCCGACGTCCGGGTCTACGCGGTGAGCGACG
Organism: uncultured Telmatospirillum sp.; assembly: GCA_903858635.1. Taxonomy (GTDB): domain Bacteria; phylum Pseudomonadota; class Alphaproteobacteria; order Rhodospirillales; family Magnetospirillaceae; genus DUZF01. Next base: position 33,448 of record CAIOJO010000224.1, read on the forward strand.
CCGCCGGCCGCGGCGTGGGCCTGTTCCTGCACGACAACTTCGCCCGGTCCGGCAAGCGCTCGGGCGCCTGGATGAGCAGCTACCGCGACCAGGAGGCGCTGGATGGACCGGTGCTGCCGATCGTCGTCAACAACAACAATGTGGCCAAGGCCTTGCCGACGCTGCTGTCCTTCGACGACGCCAGGACCCTGTTCCATGAATTCGGCCATGGGCTGCACGGGTTGTTGAGCCAGGTGCGCTATTCGTCGCAGTCGGGAACGGCGGTGCGGCGCGACTTCGTCGAATTCCCGTCGCAGCTCTTCGAGCACTGGATGTCGGCGCCGGAGACCTTGCGCCGCTACGCCTTGCACCAGCGCACCGGCCTGCCGATCCCCGAGGCGTTGCTGCAGCGTCTGTTGGCCGCCCGCACCTTCAACCAGGGCTTCGCCACGGTGGAGTACACGGCGGCAGCCTTGCTCGACCTGGCCTTCCACAAGGATGGCGCGGCCGACATCGCCGATGTCGAGGATTTCGAGCGCCAGGTGCTGGATCGCATCGGCATGCCGTCCGAGATCGGTGTGCGCCACCGTCCGGTGCATTTCCAGCACCTGTTCGCCGGCAGCGGCTATGCAGCCGGCTATTACGCCTATTTGTGGGCCGAGGTCCTCGACGCCGACGGCTTCGCCGCCTTCGAGGAGGCGGGCAACCTGTTCGAACCCGGGCTGGCCGCCCGCTTGAAGGACATCTACGCGGCCGGCGACACCCGGGACCCGATGGAACTCTATACCGCCTTCCGCGGCCGCCCGCCCCGGGTCGAGCCGCTGCTGGAAAAACGCGGCCTGACCGCGTCGTTTCACCACGGAGACACGGAGAGCACGGAGGAGTGATGACTCCTCTCCGTGTCCTCCGTGTCTCCGTGGTGAATTCTCGCATGGCCCGCACCCTTGCCCTGCCGGCGGGTTGCCTTATACTGCGCCGCCAGATCCGTCCCCCCTCGTGACAAGGCGCGCAATCCATGAAAGGTGAGGTCAAGAAGGTCGTCCTGGCCTATTCCGGTGGGCTCGACACCTCCATCATCCTGCGTTGGCTGCAGGACCAATATCAGTGTGAGGTCGTCACCTTTACCGCCGATCTCGGCCAGGGCGAGGAACTCGAGCCGGCCCGCAAGAAGGCCCTGCTGATGGGCATCAAGCCGGAGAACATCTATATCGACGACCTGCGCGAGGAGTTCGTCCGCGACTTCGTCTTTCCGATGTTCCGCGCCAACGCCCTTTATGAGGGGGTCTACCTGCTCGGCACCTCGATCGCCCGGCCGCTGATTGCCAAGCGCCAGATCGAGATCGCCATCGCCACCGGGGCCGACGCCGTTTCCCACGGGGCCACCGGCAAGGGCAACGACCAGGTGCGCTTCGAGCTGGGATATTACGCCCTGAAGCCGGACATCAAGGTGATCGCGCCGTGGCGGCTGTGGGACCTGGACTCGCGGACCAAACTGCTCGACTTCGCCGAGAAGCACCAGATTCCGATCGCCAAGGACAAGCGGGGCGAGGCGCCCTATTCCACCGACGCCAACCTGCTGCATATCTCCTATGAGGGCAAGGCGCTGGAAGATCCCTGGGTCGAGCCCGACCAGGACATGTTCACCCGCACCGTCAGCCCGGAAAAGGCTCCCGACAAGCCGACCATCGTCGAGATCGAATTCGACAAGGGCGATGCCGTCGCCGTCGACGGCCAGACGTTGAGCCCGGCCGCCCTGCTGACCCGCTTGAACGAACTGGGCGGGGCCAACGGCATCGGCCGTCTCGATCTGGTGGAGAACCGCTTCGTCGGCATGAAGAGCCGCGGCGTCTACGAGACGCCCGGCGGCACCATCCTGAGCGTCGCCCATCGCGGCATGGAAAGCCTGACCCTCGATCGTGGCGAGGCGCATCTCAAGGATGAGTTGATGCCGCGCTATGCCGAGCTGATCTACAACGGCTTCTGGTGGAGCCCGGAGCGCCTGGCGATCCAGACGATGATCGACCAGGTCAGCCAGAATGTCTGCGGCAGCGTGCGCCTCAAGCTCTACAAGGGCAACGTCGCCGTGGTCGGCCGCAAATCGCCCAAGTCGTTGTACCGTCTCGACTATGTCACCTTCGAAGCCGACTCGGTCTACAACCAGCGCGATGCCGAGGGCTTCATCAAACTGAACGCGCTCCGGATGCGCCTGGCCAAGATGGCCCGCGGCTGATACCGGCCCGCCCGGCGAGGGAGTAAAATCAAGTCGGCTTGAAAGGCCGGGTTCGCTTGCCTAAGTCCGCTGCAGCAAGGCACCGGGAGGCGGACGGAGATGGCGAGCCTGGTAGGCAAGCGGGTCGGGTTGTTGGTGGCGGCCGGTTCCGAACAATCGGAACTGGCCGTATTGCGCGACGTCCTCGCCGAGGCCGGGGGCCCATCCGGTGGTGCTGTCGCCCAAGAAGCATGCGGTCCGCCTGTGGCTGAACGTCGATTGGGGCGAGGTCATCCCGGTGGAGACCCCGGTCCGCGATTCACAGGCCGAGGACTATGACGCGCTGGTCATCCCGGGTGGCGTCATCGCTGCCGATACCCTGCGGGCCGACCGTCAGGTGGTCAAGCTGGTGCGCGACTTTCTGGCCCAGGACAAGCCGGTGGGCGCCATGGGACATGCCGTCTGGGTGCTGATCGAGGCCGAGGCGGTGAACGGCCGCATGGTCACCTCGATCGAATCGATCCGCTCCGATGTGAGCCATGCCGGCGGCACCTGGGTCGACGATGCGGCGGTGCATGACGGCCACGTCATCACCGGCCGCCACCACCACGACCTGCCCGACTTCGTCGCCGCCGTCGCCGAGGATCTGGCAAGGGATTAGAGGTTTTTTGGGGTCCCTCAGGCGCCGGGCGCCGGCATCCGCCGGCTTGGCTCCTCCGCTATCGCTCCGGGGCGCTCAACGCGCCAGTCACCGGGCTCACGCCCGGTTCCGGGTGCGCCTTCGGTAGTGCCGGCCTCGAGGCTACACCACCTCGGTGAACGGCTGGTCGTGGATGCGGCAGCAGGCTTCCAGCGCATTGCGCAGCAGCATGCTGATGGTCATCGGGCCGACCCCGCCGGGAACCGGGGTGATCGCCCCGGCCACCGCCGCCGCTTCGGCATAGGCGACGTCGCCGACTAGGCGGGTCTTGCCGGGTTCGGCGGCGGGGACGCGGTTGATGCCGACGTCGATCACCGTCGCTCCCGGCTTGATCCAGTCGCCCTTGACCATTTCTGGATGGCCCACCGCCGCCACCACGATATCGGCCCGGCGGCATTCGCCGGGCAGGTCGCGGGTGCGCGAATGGGCGATGGTCACGGTGGCCGATTCGCGCAGCAGCAGCTGCGCCATCGGCTTGCCGACGATATTGGAGCGACCGACGACGATCGCCCGCAGCCCCGACAGGCTGCCCAACTGGCGCTTCAGCAGCAGCAGGCAGCCGAGCGGCGTGCAAGGGATGAGGGCCGGGCCGCCGGTGACCAGGCGGCCGACATTGAACGGGTGGAAGCCGTCGACGTCCTTGGCCGGATGAATCGATTCCAGCACCATCTGGGCATCGATCTGCTTGGGCAGGGGCAGCTGGACCAGGATGCCGTGCACCTGTGGATCCAGGTTGAGCCGCTCGACCAGCGCCATCATTTCGTCCTGGGTGGTTTCCGCCGGCAGGAAGTGTTCAAACGAGTTCATGCCGACCTCGGCCGCCCGCTTGTTCTTGTTCCGCACATAGACCTGGCTGGCCGGGTCGGCGCCGACCAGCACCACGGCCAAGCCGGGGGTCGGGCCGCCGGCTTGCTTGAGGGCGGCGACGCCCTGGGCGACGGCATTGCGGACTTCGGTGGCGACGGCGTTGCCGTCGATGATCGTGGCTTGGCTCATGGTTCCCTCGTGGTGACTTCGGCGATGCGGCCGCGCAGGTAGTCGGCATCGGTGGCGATGAACAGCAGCTTGCGCCGGTCGGTGGCGCCGGCGGTGATGGTAAAGGCGCTCTTGGCGATCTTCCAGCTTTTGGCCAATAGCGCGATCACCGCGGCATTGGCCTTGCCGTCCTCGGGCGCGGCGGTGACCGACACCTTCAGCACCGCACCGCCGTCGGCCTCGCCGACGACCCCTTCGATGCGGTTGCGCGACGCCTTCGGGGTGACCCGCAACGCCAGGCGCACCCCGCCGGCAGCGGGGGTCAGTGGGCTGGGCGTGCCAGGCGGCGCGCCGGGTCGGTCAGTACAGGCTGCGGGCAAGGACTTGCAGATACCGCTCGATGAGGTAAAGGATGAGGAACAGGGCGATCGGCGACAGGTCGAGGGCGCCCGTATTCGGCATGATCCGGCGGATCGGCCGAAGAACCGGTTCGGTCACCCGGTAAAGGGTGTCCATGATCATGTAGACCGCGCGGTTGCGCGTGTTGATCACATTGAAGCTGACCAGCCAGCTCATCACGATCGAAGCGATGACGATCAGCTTGTACAGCTCAATGGCGTAATCGATCACTTCGATGAGTGGCAGCAAGACTTCCTGCATCGCAACCGCCTCGTGGGTAGATCCGTCGGTGGCGGTACCCTACCGGCAGGCGCAGTCGGGCGCAAGAGGGCGGCCAAAGGCGGCCCCCTGACAAGGCCCGACCCGAGCCTTCGCGGGCTTGACAGGGGTCGGGCGTTTCACCATTATCCGGCTCCTCTGGGGGGCCGTAGCTCAGATGGGAGAGCGACGCGTTCGCAATGCGTAGGTCAGGGGTTCGATCCCCCTCGGCTCCACCAAGACCCTTAGAAGGCCCGGTCATCGTGACCGGGCCTTCTGGTTCTGGGGCAGAGTTATCCAAGCCGGCAAGGGCGCGCCGCCTGCCGCTGAAGTGACGGCACCTGTGCCGCAGGGAAGGACCGCGACTTGCAGGATCGCCTCGCCAAACCGCGAGGCCGGCGGCGTGGGTGAAAAATAGGGGCTAGGTCAATCCGGCTTCGGCGGATTACACCAGGGGATACGGGGCGTCTGGAAACCATCTGTTACCGAATCGCCATCAAATCGCCATCGTCGGGTAAAACAACGGCATTAGCGTGATCCCTGGTTCATTGCGGAGACTTCATGCCCGAACTTGCGCTTTTTTCCCGTGGACGCCGCTTCGTTCGCGCCCTTCTGGTCCTGGCGATGGTCCTGTTGCCGCAGGCCGCCTTGGCCGACGGCGCGCAGGATGCCATGAGCTTCGTCCATGGCTTGGCCGAGCGGGCGATCACCACGGTGGCCGACAAGAGCCTGGCCGACAGCGAACGGGCCGATCGGTTCCGGCGGCTGTTCGTCGCCTCGTTCGACATGCCGGAGATCGGCCGCTTCGCGCTGGCGCGCTATTGGCGCAGCACCTCGCCTGAGCAGCAGCAGCAGTTCCTGTCCTTGTTCGAGGACATCGCGGTCCTGACCTGGGCCCAACGCTTCAAGGAATACAATGGCGAAACCCTCGACGCGCTGGCCGCGATGCCGGACGGCGAACGGGGCTGGGTGGTCGATTCGCGCATCCTGCGCAAACAGGGGCCGCCGATCGCCGTCCAGTGGCGCCTGCGGCGGGGCGAGGATGAGCGGTTCCGCGTCGTCGACATCGTCGTCGAGAGCGTCAGCATGGCCATTACCCATCGCTCGGATTATGGCGCCGCCCTGCAGTCCAACGGTGGCAAGATGGATGGCTTGTTCGCCACCATGCGCGCCAAGATCGAGCAGTTGAAAGCGGCCGGCTGATGCGGCGCCGTCGCGACGCGAGCCCGCTGCGATGATCCGGGGCAATTTGGTGACACTGGGACCGCTGCTGCCCGCCGATTTCGAACTGCTGTTCTATTGGGCCAACGACCCCGACCTGGCCCGCCTCAACGAGACCTATCGGCCGATCGGCTGGAAGAATTATCAGGAGTGGTTTGCCGGCGTCGGCAAGGATCCTGCCCAGGTCACCTTCGCCATCCGCAGCTATCAGTCGGCCGGGAAGATCATCGGCTACGTCCAGATCCTCAACATCGATGCCGTCAATCATTCGGCGACCATCGGCCTTCGTATCGGCGATCCGGCCAATCGCGGCCGCGGCTACGGCAGCGAGGCCCTGGCCCTGGCCCTCGACTATTGCTGGAAGCACCTCAATCTGAGCCGCGTCGGGCTCGCCGTCTTCGACGGCAACCAGGCGGCGCTCGCGGTCTATCGACGGGCCGGCTTCAAGAAGGAAGGGGTGCTGCGGCGCGCCATGTTCATCGACGGCCGGTGGGTCGATCTGGTGCTGATGGCCATCATGCAACGGTCGCGCCGCAATCCGCCCGACCGGCAATAGAGCCTTATCGCGCCAACGAATCGACAGCGGTGCCGCTTATTGCGGTGGCGGAGCGGGGCAGGCCTGCACCGCCTCGTCGCGGCTCAGCCAGCCGTCGCGGTCGGCGTCGAGGCGGGCGAAGACGCTGCCTGCCTGGGCCAGGAATTCGTCGCGGCTGACCCTGAAGCGCAGGCCGGTATCGGCCGCCATCACCGGGTCGGCCGAGATGTCCACGCTGTTCGCCCGATGTGGCAGCGGCTGGGCCGTCGGCTGGTTCCAGCCACCGTCGCCCATGCCCCGTCTGCCCCTGCCGTCACCGCGTTCGCCGGGGAAAGGCGCATCGCCCTGTCCGCCGGCGGTCACCGCGTCGGGGCGAGGCCGAGGCACCGGCTCGGCCATCAGCGGCTCGTCATAGGGGGCCCGGAAGCTGGCCAACTCGGCCGGGGTGATCTGCCCGTCGTGGTCGAGGTCCATGCGGTCGAACTGGGCCGCCGTGTCGGCCAGGAACACGGCTTGGCTGACTTTGCCCTGATGCGATGGGTCGAGGCGATCGAACCAGCCGGCCAGGGCCGCTTCGCAGGACGGATGGCCCAGCGGGCCGCCGCTCAAGGGTTCGCCGTTGGGGCTGTAAAGCCGCAGGTGACGCAGCGCCAGGGCCGGGTCGGGGCCGTTGTGCCGGCCCGCGCAGGCGGCGACGGTGACGGCGAGGACGGCGATGAGGAGGAATTGACGCATGGCTCATTCTGGGCGGCGACGACCGCAAATGGCCATAGCATTCTTTTCAGTCTTTGCCATTAAGTATTGCCCGCTAAGATTTGCCAGGCCCGTTACCGGACGAAACCGAGGCGACATTGTTCCGCCACGATTTGGGTCCATTCTATTGACACTGAAGGAAGCCGAGTTGCGAGGAGGCAGGAGACAATCATGTCACGGCAGTTGATGGCACGCCTGGTCGGTTGTTGCGCGGTCGCCGTTGCTGTGGCGGTTTCGGCCGGGCCAGCCCGCGCCGACGAGCACCGCGACCATGACTTTCACGATCACGAATTCCGCGGCCGCGAATTCCGCGAACACGACGTTCACCGGTTCGGCCGCGAGGACCTCGACTTCTGGCGGGCCGGCGGCTGGCGCCATGAACGCCGCGACGGCCGCTTCGGCTGGTGGTGGGTGGTCGGCGGTACCTGGTATTTCTACGAGCGGCCGGTCTATCCCTATCCGCTGGTGGTGTCCGAGGTGGCGATCCCGCCCACGGTCGTGGTCGCCCCGCCGCCACCGGTGGTGGTGCAGCCGCCCCCTCAGATGGTCAGCCCGCCGCCCGGCATGTGGTACTATTGCGACAATCCGCGCGGATACTATCCTTATGTGGCGAGCTGCAGCGTACCGTTCCGGCCGGTGCCGGCAGCGCCCCAATGATGGAGAGTCTGATGAACAAATATAGGACAATGGCCATCAGCCTGTCGGCCGTCCTTCTGCTCGAAGGCTGTGCCGGCACGCCCATGGGCCCGACCGTGCAGGTGTTGCCCGGTCCCAACAAACCCTTCGAGCTGTTCGCGCAGGAACAGGCTTACTGCAAGCAGTTCGCCGAACAGCAGGTGAGCGGCCAGGCTGACGCTGCCAACCAGCGGGCGATCGGCGGCACCTTGCTCGGTGCGGCCCTTGGTGCCGGTCTCGGTGCTGCGGTCGGTGGTGGCCGTGGGGCCGGCGTCGGCGCGGCGGCCGGCGGCGTGATGGGAACCGCGGTCGGCAGTGGCGGTGCCGAGCATGCTCAGATGTCGATCCAGCAGCAGTACAACAATGCCTATGCGCAATGCATGCATGCCAAGGGCAATCAGGTGCAGCCGCAGTACGTGCGGGCGCCGCCGGCGGTGATCTACCAGGCGCCACCAGCGGTGGTTTACGCGCCGCCGCCGGCGGTCGTCTATTCGGCGCCGCCGGGAGCCTATGCGCCGCCGCCGCCACCGCCGAACTATCAGGCGCCGCCGCCCAATTATCCGCCGCCACCGCCGCCCCCGGCGCCGGTGCAATAGACCGCCATGAGGGGCGAGGCCGGCGCCGCCGGCCCGCCCCAGGAGATTGAGCCATGTTTCGCATGACCGCAACCGCCGCCGCCCTTGCCACCGCCTTGGTGGCGGCACAACCCAACGCCGCTGCGGCGCACGACCGCGACCATGGTGGGTTGGCCCTGGGCATCCTGGGGGCGGCCGCCGTCGGCGCCACCATCGCCGCGATGGCCGGACCCCCGGCCATGGCGCAGCCGGTCTATGTTGCGCCGCCGCCGGTCTATGTCGCGCCCGCCCCGGTCTACATGGCGCCGCCGCCGGTGGTCTACGCGCCGGCCTATGCGCCGGCACCGGTCTATTACTATCCGGCTCCGGGGTACTACTATTACCGGCGTTGACCGCGCCGCCTCTTGATCATCTGGGTATCTGTTCCCAGGTAACCGGTAGGTCATAGGCCATTGGGGCGAGGGAGGAGACCATGCGCGTTTCCTGGTCACCCGAGGCGATGGTGATCGGCTTGCCCTCGTTGGACCAGGCCCACCGCGAAATCGTCTTGCTGTTGAGTGCCCTGACCACGGCCATCGAGGCCGCCGAGCCGGAGGCGGCGGGCATTGCGGCGGCCGAGTTCGAGGAGCGGGCCGGCCATCACTTCGCCGAGGAAGAGCAACTCTTTCCTTTCGCCCCGCGGCACGATGTCCTGCACCATCGTCGGGCGCATCGCCGGGCGATGAAGGTCATCGGCCTGATCAAGGCGGCCGTCGATGCCCGGGACATGGCAGCGGCCACCCAGGTCCTGGACCGACTCGGTCCCACCATCCTCACCGCCATGTTGACCGACGACAGCGGGTTGGCGGCCGAACTCCACCTCGGTTGAAGCCGCCGATGCGTTGTCTGTCCTGTGGACGGTTGGCGCAACGGTGGCAATATGGGAGGAATGCGGGCTAAGGGTGGGCTAAGGGGGAGTACGCGGATGCGGTCTCTGATCCTCGGGCTGTTGCTGGCCGGGCTATCGCTGCCGGCGGCGGCCGATACCCTTTCTTACCTGGTCCTCAAGGAGGGCGAGCCGATCGGCCATGAGACCGTCACCGTGACCCGGGACGGGCAAAGCACGCGGGTCCATGTCGCCACCGAGACCCGGGTCAAGGTGCTGTTCCTCGACTTCCACTTCACCCACCAACGCGACGAGACCTGGACCGGCACACGGTTGCAGCGGCTGGTCAGCGACACCGACGACGACGGCGAGATTCATCACCTGGAGGGGCGCGCCGACGATCGTTCGATGAAGCTCGAGGTCGACGGCAAGCCGCGGGAATTGCCGGCCGATTCGCTGCCGCTGACCCTGTGGACCAAGGCCATCCTCGACTGCCGTCTGCTTTACAGCGTCATCGATGCCACCCCCTACCCGGTCACCATCACCGATCTCGGGCCGGACAGGCTGATCCTGGCCGGGCGGCAGGTCGCCACCGAGCACTACCGCATCGCCGGCGGCGTGGCACGCGAGCTGTGGTATGGGGCCGACGGTCAACTCCTCAAGACGGCGTTCGAACGTCGCGGCTATCCGATCGAGGTGGTGCGGGAATGAAGGCGAAACCGGGGATGTAACAGCCCGGGAGGATTTTTGCTTAACGTATACGTAACCCCCTTGACGTGCGCGTGGCGCGTGCGTCAGCATGGGGCCAATCACCGCTGGTGTAACTGGCTGGAATTAGGGGGGATTTCGAAATGTCCAAACGCGTTCGTCATGCATCCTTTGCCTCCTGCGTCGGGCTGGTGGCGGTGTCGTGTTGGGCTGCGGACGCCGCGGCTTCCGGTTTCGCCTTGCGCGAGCAGAGCGCCGAAGGCCTGGGCAATGCCTTCGCCGGCGAAACCGCCAAGGCCTATGACCCCAGCACCGCCTATTACAATCCGGCCGGCATGGCGCGGCTTGACGGGATTCAGGCGGGCGCTTCGGTGGCCTGGATCGCTCCGGTCGCCAAGTTCACCGGGACCAACAGCTCACCCCTCGGCAGCAACAGCTCGCTGCCGGGCGGCAATGTCGGCGGCACCCAGCCCCAGGATGCCATCAAGGACGCGGCGATCGGCTCGGTCTACGCCACCTGGAGGGCGAATCCGAATTGGAGCCTCGGGCTCGGCGTCGCCACCCCGTTCGGCATGCGCTCGGAATACAAGGAAGACTGGGTCGGCCGCTATCAGGCCCTGGCATCGGACGTTACCGACGTCGAATTTTCCCCCACCCTGGCCTATCGGGTGAATGACAAGCTGTCCCTCGGCGGCGGCTTGCGGACCGATTATCTGAAGGCCCGCCTCACCCAGGCGGTCAATTTCCGCGGCATTGCCACCGGTGCCGGACAGGCCCTGGTGGGCGCCCTGACGCCGGCCCAGCAGGCGGCGCTGGCGCCCCAGCTGGCCGGGCTCAACGCCGCCATCGGCACGGTGGGCGACGGCCTGGGCAAGGTCGAAGGCGATGATTGGAGCGTCGGTTATGTGCTGAGCGGACTCTACGAACTCGACGATGCCAGCCGGCTCGGCCTGTCCTATCGCTCCCGCGTATTCCACAAGCTGGAAGGCAATGCCACCTTCCAAACGCCGGCCGCCCTGGCCGGCCTGGCCGGCGCGGTGGGAGGCATCTTCGGTGCCCCGGCGGCGGCGGCGGTGGCCAGCCAGTTGCCGGTCAACCAGTCGGCCACCGCCAAGATCACCCTGCCCGATTCGCTGAGCGCCGGCTATTACCGCGACCTCAACGCGCAATGGGCGGTGATGTCGGACGTCCAATGGACGCACTGGTCGGTGTTCAAGAGCCTCAACGTCATCGGCGGCAATGGCCAGACGGTCAGCAGCACCGTCGAGAACTGGCAGGACACCTGGTACGTCTCGCTCGGCGCGAACTACAAGCCGACCGACAAATGGACCATCCATGGCGGCGTCGCCTATGACGAGAGCCCGGTAACCGACCAGTATCGGACGGCCCGCGTTCCCGACTCCAACCGCTATTGGACGGCCATCGGCGTGTCCTACGCGGTGTTGCCGGGCGCCGCCGTCAACGTCTCCTACAGCCATCTGTTCGCCGACAACGCGAAGATCAACGAGACGACCGCCGCCGCCGCCGCCACCGGAACCCTGACCGGGACCTACAACAACAGCGTCGACATCTTCAGCGCCAGCGTTTCGATGCGCTTCTGAGATCTCGCTCCCCGCTCGCCCCCTCGCCCCTCCTCCACAGGCGGGCGAGGGGGCACGTTCATCTATGGCTTTAGGTTAACGTATACGTATACATCTTGACCAAAGCGTGACGCATCACCACTATCCAGGGAAACAGGCCTCGGCCAACAAGACGGGAGGGGAACGACGATGCAGGATCACGTCGACTGGACCACTCCGATCGCCGTCAGACCGGTCCCCGCCATCCTCGACGAGGCGGTGGCCCGCTTCGCCGGCCGCCCCGCCATCGACTTCCTCGGACGCCACACCACCTATGCCGAGCTCGGCCGCCTGGTCGATCGGGCCGCCCGCGGTTTCCAGCAATTGGGGGTCAGGAAGGGGGTCAAGGTCGGGCTGTGCCTGCCCAATACGCCCTGCTTCGTGATCTGCTATTACGCCATCCTCAAGGCCGGCGGCACGGTGGTGAACTACAACCCGCTCTACGTCGAGCGCGAATTGCGCCATCAGCTCGAGGACAGCGGCACCACCATCATGGTGACGCTGGACATCAAGCAGATCTATCCGAAGGTCGCCGCCATGCTCGATTCGAGCTGCCTCGAGCGGATCGTCCTGTGCCGCATGGCCGATTTCCTGCCGTCGGTGCAGGGCCTGTTGTTCTCGGTGCTGCGGCGCTCGCAGGTGGCCCATGTCCCGGACGACCTGCGCCATGTGCCGTTTCCCCGGTTGCTGGCCAATGACGGCCGCCTGCAGCCGGTGCCGATCGATCCGACGGCCGACCTCGCCGTGCTGCAATACACCGGCGGCACCACCGGCCGGCCCAAGGCGGCGATGCTGACCCATGGCAATATCACCGCCAACACCGACCAGCTGTACCGCTGGATGCCCGACGGGCGCGCCGGCGAGGAGCGCATGTTGTGCGTGCTGCCGCTGTTCCACGTCTTCGCCATGACCGTGGCGATGAATGTCGGGCTTTGTTACGGCGCCGAACTGATCCTGCTGCCGCGCTTCGAGCTCAAACAGGTGCTGAAATGCATCGCCAAGAAGCGGCCGACCCTGTTTCCCGGGGTGCCGACCATCTACACGGCGATCAATGGCGCGGCGGAACAAGAGGCCTGCGACCTGTCATCGATCCGCTACTGCATTTCCGGCGGCGCCCCGCTGCCGTTGGAGGTGCGAAGCCGCTTCGAGCAGTTGGCCGGTTGCAAGGTGGTGGAGGGGTACGGCCTCAGCGAGGCGTCGCCGGTGGTCACCTGCAACCCGTTCGGCCGGGTCAAGGACGGCTCGGTCGGCCTGCCGCTGCCCGGCACGGCGGTCGAGATCCGTTCCCCGCTCGATCCGGCGCAGCTGCTCGGCCGGGGCGAAAAGGGCGAGATCTGCGTCCGCGGACCGCAGGTGATGAGCGGCTATTGGCAGCGTCCCGAGGAAACGGCCCAGGTCTTCGCCGCCGGCGCCCTGCGCACCGGTGACATCGGCTATCTGGACGAGGACGGTTACCTCTATCTGGTGGACCGCATCAAGGATGTGATCATCAGCGGCGGCTACAACATCTATCCGCGGGTGATCGAGGAAGCCTTGTACCAGCATCCGGCGGTGGCCGAAGCGGTGGTGATCGGCGTCGCCGATCCCTATCGCGGCCAAGTGCCCAAGGCCTTCGTCCGCCTGCGTCCGGCCATGGCGTCGACGGTCGAGGAACTGCATGGCTTCCTGTCCGGCTATGTGTCGCGTATCGAACTGCCCAAATACATCGAGTTTCGCGACGAGCTGCCGAAAACCTTGATCGGCAAGCTGTCGAAAAAGGAGCTGGTGGCCGAGGAACTGGCCCGCTCCGGCGCAACGCTGCACAAAGCCTCGTGAAAGGGATCCGGGGAAGATGATGTTGCAAAGTCGCGGCAGGACGGTAACGTATAGGGAAGTTTGCTGCTCCTCCGGTGAGTTCGCGGCATGGCAAGGGAGCGAGGCCGATGGACAAGATCTATTCCGTCACCCAACTGGCCAAGGAGCTCGGCGTCACCGCGCGCACCATCCGCTTCTACGAGGACCAGGGGCTGATTGCTCCCCAGCGGGCCGGCAATACCCGGGTCTATTCGCATCGCGACCGGGCCCGCATGGTGCTGATCCTGCGCGGCAAGAGGCTGGGCTTCAGCCTCAAGGACATCCGGGAGTTCCTCGACCTTTATCGGCTCGACCATACCCAGGTCGAGCAGCTGAAGCTGCTGGTGGGCAAGGTTCAGGGCCGGGTGGCCCAGCTGGAGGACCAACGGCGCGCCATCGAACAGACCCTGGTCGAACTGAAGGAAATCGAGCGTCTGGCCGTCGTCGCCTTGGCCGACAAGACGCCACAGTCGAAGACCGCCTGAGCCAGAAGCCCCTCTCCCGCAAGCGGGCGAGGGGGACCTTACCCCCATCGCCAACGATTACTCTGGAGAGCAGTCGATGAAGACCGTCGTCATCGCGGGCTATGCCCGTTCGCCGTTCACCCCGGCCAAGAAGGGCGACCTGGCTGCGGTCCGCCCGGACGAACTGGCGGCGCAGGTGGTGCGCGAGCTGGTCCGCCGCACCGGCGTCAAGCCGGCCGATCTCGAGGACCTGATCCTCGGCTGCGCCTTCCCCGAAGGCGAGCAGGGCCTCAACATGGCCCGTCTGGTCGGGCTGCTGGCCGACCTCCCCTTGGCCATGGGCGGGGTGACGGTGAACCGCTTCTGCGGCTCGTCGATGCAGGCGGTGCACATGGCCGCCGGGGCGATCCAGATGGAGGCGGGAGACGCCTTTCTCTGCGCCGGAGTCGAGAGCATGACCCGGGTGCCGATGCTGGGCTTCAACCCTCTGCCCCATCCCGGCCTCTACGCCAAGATGCCCGCCGCCTATATCGGCATGGGCGAAACCGCCGAGAATGTCGCCAGCCGCTGGGACATCGCGCGCCGCGAACAGGAGCGCTTCGCCCTGCAAAGCCAGCAGCGCGCCGCCGCTGCCCAGACCAGTGGCCGCTTCAAGGACGAGATCGTGCCGATCGTCGCCGGCAATCGCAGCATCGAGGCGGATGGTTGCCTGCGACCGGAAACCAGCCTGGAAGGGCTGGCCGAATTGAAGCCGGCCTTCGACCAGAATGGGTCGGTGACCCCCGGCACCGCTTCGCCCTTTACCGACGGGGCGGCGGCGCTCCTGGTGTGCAGCGCCGACTATGCCGCCAAACATGGCCTGGAACCTTTGGCCCGGCTGCGCAGCATCGCGGTGTCCGGCTGCCAGCCGGAGGTCATGGGGATCGGCCCGGTGGCGGCCAGCATCAAGGCCCTGCGGCGGGCCGGGATCGAGGCCAAGGACCTCGACGTGGTGGAGTTGAACGAGGCCTTCGCCGCGCAAGCGATCGCCTGCCTGCGCGAGCTGGACCTCGACGAGGCGAAGGTCAATATCGATGGCGGGGCGATCGCCCTTGGCCATCCGCTGGGCGCCACCGGGGCCCGCATCGTCGGCAAGGCGGCCGCGCTGCTGAAGCGCCAGGGCGGCCGCTATGCTCTGGCCACCCAATGTATCGGCGGCGGCCAGGGCATCGCCACCGTCCTCGAAGCGGCGTAAGGGGAGAGCGGGCGATGGCCGAAATCCGCAAAGTCGCCGTCATCGGCGCCGGCGTCATGGGGGCGGGAATCGCCGCCCAGGTGGCCAATGCCGGTCTTCCCGTCCTGCTGCTCGATATCCCACCGCCCGGCCCCGCCAACCGCAATGGCATCGCCGCAGGTGCCATCGAGAAACTGCTGAAGGCTGAGCCGGCGCCCCTGATGAGCCGCAAGGCGGCGCGGCTGATCACCCCGGGCAACACCGAGGATGACCTGGCCGGCCTGGCCGATTGCGACTGGATCATCGAGGCGGTGGTCGAGCGCCCGGAGGTCAAACAGGCGCTCTACGCCAAGCTTGATGCCGTCAGGAAGCCGGGCTCGGTGGTTTCCTCGAACACCTCGACGATCCCCCTGGCCAGGTTGACCGCCGGCCTGTCCGAGCGCTTCGCCGAGGATTTCTGCATCACCCATTTCTTCAACCCGCCCCGCTACATGCGCCTCTTGGAGCTGGTCAAGGGCGAGGCGACGCGGCCGGACGCCATCGAGTCGGTCTGCCGCTTTGCCGACATGGCGCTGGGCAAGAGTGTCGTCTCCTGCAAGGACCGGCCTGGCTTCATCGCCAACCGGTTGGGGGTGTTCTGGCTGCAATGCGCCGTGGTCGAGGCCTTCGACGGCGGCATCGAGGTCGAGGAAGCCGATGCCGTCCTCGGTAAGCCGATGGGCGTTCCCAAGACCGGGGTATTCGGCCTCTTGGACCTGGTCGGCATCGACCTGATGCCGCATGTCGGCGACAGCATGGCCGCCCTGTTGCCGGCCGACGATCGGCTCAACGCCTATCATCGCGACCTGCCGCTGATCCGCCGGATGATCGCCGAAGGTTGCACCGGGCGGAAGGGCAAGGGCGGCTTCTACCGGCTCGACCGGAGCGGCGGGGCCAAGGTGAAGGAAGCGATTTCCCTGGCCAGCGGCGACTACCGCCCGCAGCGCAAGCCGGAGCTGGAGTTGCCGCGCGATCTGCGGGCCCTGCTGACCGGTCCCGGCAAGATCGGCCGTTACGCCTGGCGGGTGCTCGGCCAGACTCTGGCCTATGCCGCCTCGCTGGTGCCCGAGGCGGCCGACGACATCGCCGCCGTCGATGAGGCGATGCGCCTTGGCTACAACTGGAAATGGGGCCCCTTCGAGCTGATCGACAAGCTGGGCGCCGCCTGGCTGGCCGAACGACTGGCGGCCGATGGCTTGGCGGTGCCGGCCTTGCTGACCCTGGCCGGACCCCGCAGCTTTTACCGGATCGAGGGGAACCGCCGCCAGCAATTGGGCACCGACGGGGCTTACCACCCGATCGAACGGGCGCCCGGGGTCCTCATGCTGGCCGACGTCAAGCTGACCGGCCAGCCGGTGCTGAAGAACGGCTCGGCCGCCCTGTGGGACATCGGCGACGGCGTCGCCTGCTTCGAATTCACCACCAAGATGAACGCCCTGGACCCCGACGTCCTGGGCTTGCTGGGCAAGAGCATCAAGACGGTGGCCAAGCAGTTCAAGGCCATGGTGATCTACAACGAGGGCAGCAATTTCTCGGCCGGGGCCAATCTCGGCCTGGCCCTGTTCGCCGCCAATATCGCCGCCTGGCCGGAAATCGAGCGCATGGTGGCGGCCGGGCAGGAGACCTACCGCGCCCTCAAATACGCCCCCTTCCCGGTGGTC
>CAIOJO010000225.1 GCA_903858635.1 uncultured Telmatospirillum sp.
CAACCCTGCGAGCCGCCCTGCTGGCCCATCAGGCCAAGCATTCCATCAACCCCGATCTTGAACAGCACGCCAAGGCCGCGTAGCCTGTTCAGACCGTGACGCCTGCCGAGCGAATTTCAACACGGCTCGGGACAATCCCGAAAAATCGTCGGCCCTATGGGGTCTTCTTTATAGTTCCCCATGTATAAAACAGGTAATAGCCTGGGCGTTTGGCGAAGAGTCTCCGCCAATGGTCTTATCTAGAAGCGGCAGAGCGGTGCTATGGGATCTGTTTCGCCAGGACACGGCTTTTTTGCCTTCGGAATTGGAGCTCCATCCTGAAACATGGAAGAAGCACCTCAAATGTTCCTGCCAGGCATTGTCATCTTGTGATGTCTTGATAATAACAGTGGGGTTAAATGAGGTATTCAAATGGCTCCCAACTGGGCACTATCTTCACACAACGCCACGACCACAGTGGGTCAACCCGGCGCTATGGGAGCCAGAAGTTCTATCGGTCGAGCAAAATATTGCCTTTTTGTCAGAGGGAATTGCAATACTTAGAAAGCACAATCCAAACGTAAAGATAATATGCTCGCTATCCCCGGTTCCTCTTTTGAAGACGTTTCGGAGAGACGAGCATGTGGTCGCAGCGACCGCGCACTCCAAGGCGGTCTTGCGGGTTGCTCTTGAACAACTTAGCAAGACCATAACAGAATTTTATTATATGCCATCTTTTGAAACCGTCATGTATCCGGGAAATGGCGTTGAGGTCTGGGAGGAAGATGGTCGACACGTCACGAGACCAATCGTTGCCAAGATAATGTCACTTTTTGAACGTCAATTTTGTCATTTGGTTGATTCTGACATGTCGGGCGTCGCGCTGTCATCAAGCCAGCCCCAAGGGATTGATGGCGTGGAAGGCGTGGCATAAGCTCGATCGTATGACCGATCACATTTACGCTGTCTCAGGCTTTATCCAAAAGACGCTCTGGCTCTGCACATCGATGAGTTGAAGGGGAGCGGTGACCCCGTGCTGTTCACGATAATCATGCACAGCCTTCCGACAGGGCCCCAAGCCGTAGTCGTCGACGATGACCACGCCCCGCGGCGATAGTTTCTCGTAGAGGGCATTCAGCCCATCCATCGTCGATTCGTACATGTCACCATCCAGACGCAGCAAGGCTAGCCTTTCGATCGGCGCTGTCGGTAACGTGTCCTTAAACCATCCGCTTAGAAATTTTACTTGATCATCAAGAAGATTGTATTTCTTGAAATTCTCCGTTACCTCTTCTATGCTGATTGATAATTCCTGAACAGTATGCAGGTCGTCGCCCCTATCGGCTGGATAACGCTCGGCATCAGGGGGCGGGAGGCCTTGAAAAGAATCGGCGACCCAGACCGTCCGATCGGTCACTCCAAAGGCAGCTAGGATGGCCCGCATAAAGATACAGGAGCCCCCTCTCCATACACCCGTCTCGATTAAGTCACCCGGAACCTGGTTGCCCAATATATGGTACACGGCGTCCCGAAGATTATTCATCCGGGACTCGCCAATCATTGTGTGCGCTTTGACTGGCCAATCATGTCCGAATCTTCGAGCCTCGGGATTGTAATCGGCAATCTGCACGCCGGAAGCGGAACGCAAAAATGTCGGGTCCTCGTAAATCGATCCAATTAAACAACGCTTTATCAATTCGACGTAAAGAGTGCGCGGATCGGTGTCCTGCATATTGAAAACCTCCGGAAAACCTGTGGCCTTGTGCAAACTTAATGATTCTCGTGATTCTCAGCGTTTCGCCAGGGCTGCAAGATCCGCGGCGATTCGGCCGACAGCACCGGACCAATCGCCGCCCGGTGTATCCTGACGATAAAGACGCAGGGTCGGGTACCAGGGGCTGTCGGAACGATCCAATTGCCAAAGGAAATGCGGGGCGAACGGGATCATCCCCCAGGTCGGGACGCCCAGCGCGCAGGCGAGGTGGAGCGGCGCCGTACAGGAGGTGATCACCAAGTCCAAGCCGGCCATGATGGCGGCGGTGTCGCGGAAGTCCTTAATCTCTTCCCCCAGATCGAGGACATTGGAGGGAAGGGGGCAGGCGCGGATGTCGTCGCGCCCGGGTCCCATCTGCAGCGCCACGAAATCCACTCCGGGAACGGTAAACAGCGGCTGCACCGACGCCAGGCGTGGCGAACGCCAGTGATCGCCTTTTTGTGTTGGATTGCCGGCCCATACGATGCCGACCCGCAGACCGGTTCCACCCACGCGGGCGCGCCAGCGGTCCGTTGCGGCCGGGTCGGCGAACAGATAGGGGACCTCGGTGGGGATGGTGGTGAAACGGGTCTTGAACACCAGCGGCAAGCTCAGCAACGGGCAATAGACGTCAAACGGCGGAAAAGGGACGTCATCCAATCCGGTGATGGTCACCCCGTCGATCGCCGCAAACAGCGGCTTCAGTGGGGGATGCACGGCCAGCACGACCTTGCCCCCTTTGGCGATGACGCGGGGAATATAGCGGACATATTGGATGGCATCGCCCATGCCCTGCTCGGAGTAGATCAGGATGGTCTTGCCATTCAGGCGCTCTCCCGTCCAGCGCGGTTGGGAGAACTCGCCATGGATGTTGCGCAACCACTGGTAATCTTGCTGCTTCCAACGCCATTCGTATTCCGGCCAGCCGGCCTCGTATTTTCCCTGCATCAACAGCATCTGGCCGAGACCGAAATGGGCCTCGACGAAATCCGGATTGTGGTGAATGGCTTCCCGAAAAGCCACAATGGTCTCGTCGATCCGGTTGACCGTCTTCAACGACGCGCCGAGATTGTAATGGGCGATCGGCATGTCCGGCTTCAAAACGATAGCCCGCCGACAGGCTTCGATGGATCCCTCGCGGTCGCCCCTCTCCAACAGGGCGGGCGACAGATTGAGGTAGGCCCATTCATAGTCCGGGCTGAGGGCCAGCGCCTGATGAAAGGCGGCCACGGCGTCCTCGGTACGGCCCATGTCGTTCAGCAGCACGCCAAGATTGCTGAGACTCAACACATGCTGGGGCATGAACCGCAAGGCCTGCTGGTAGAAGATCAGGGCCTCTTTCCGCTTGCCCTGTTCCTTCAGCACGGTGCCAAGATTGGAATAGGCGTCGACATAGTCGGAGCGAAAGAAGATGGCGTCGCGATAGGCGATCACCGCCTCGGGCAAGCGGCGCTGGGCGTGGTAGATCACACCCAGGTTGTAGCTTGCTTCGGCATGGGTGGGATAAAGCGCGAGAACGGCCCGATAAAGGGGTTCCGCCTTTTCGACCTGACCAGCCCGGTGGAGATTGACGGCTTCGTCGAAAATGAGAGCGTAAAGCGTCGATGTTGGGGAATAGGCTTCAAGGGGAGCTGCCTGCCCGGCGGTTTGGTCTTTCATCGGTCACTCATCCGTGAATGGTCGTATGTTCTGTGTTTGTTCAGGATATTGTCTCAGGCATGTATCCTATGCTAGCCTGCCAAGCGTATAAGCAAGGTTAACGAACACTCAACATCCTCGTGCTAGTTTCCCCCCAGAGCGGTATGCGATTAGACCGGTCACCCTTCTCGTCATTCCCGCGGAAGCGGGAATCCATAGCGGCTCCGCCGTTGGTGTGTCGGCATGGACCCCCGCCTTCGCGGGGGTGACGAAGGTGATTCCGTCAAAATGCACAATGCGCTAGCCTGTGCAGGGGGACCGAGATCCACGATGAAACACCCGATTTATTTCGATTGGAGCGTGTCGACCCTGTTCGGCTGGGGCGTCTATGGGGTGAATCTTCTTTGGCATTGGCAGCGGATCTCGGGATCGCCGGCCTATTGCTACGGGCAAATTCATTTGGATAGTCTGAGGGGGATGGACCCGCTGGGACTGCATGCCTTGGCGCAGCGTCTGGTGGATTCGGACCAGGTACGAATCAACCTGGCCGCCGAGGGCGACAACGTGACTCCGTTGGATGGGGTGGTCCTGCGCTCGCTGGGCAACCGCCTGTCCGGTTTGCCACCGTTTCGCAGCGGAAAATCCACCTGCGGCGTGGTCTTCTTCGAAGATACCGCCCTGCCGGATGCGTCGGCCATCTCGCGCGAATACGATCTGATCGTCACCGGATCGACCTGGTGCGAAGCGGTCTTGCGGGGTAATGGCGTTGCCAATGCTGCGACGGTGATCCAGGGAGTGGACCCGTCGCTGTTTCATCCGGCCCCGCGGTCCGATGTGCTGGCCGATCGCTTCGCCGTGTTCAGTGGCGGCAAGATCGAGCATCGGAAGGCTCAAGACTTGGTGCTGCTGGCGTTTCGTGCCTTCGCTTCGCGTCATCCGGAAGCGGTTCTGGTGACGGCTTGGCATTCTCCGTGGGCGGCACCGGCCATCACGGTGAACGGCAATCCCGCCATCGCACCGGTCGCATTGACCGCCGACGGCCGCATCGATATCGCCGGATGGGTCGCCGCCAACGGCATCCCTGCCTCGCAGTTCATCGATCTGGGGCCGACCCCCAACCATCAGATGGCGCGGATCCTGCGCGAGATGGATGTGGCGGTGTTTCCCAACCGTTGCGAGGGCGGCACCAATCTGGTGGCGATGGAATGCATGGCCTGCGGGTTGCCGACCATCCTGTCCAACAACACCGGGCATCTGGACCTGACCGCAACCGGCGCGGCCTATCCCCTGACCAGGCAGGGGCCGGTGGCCTCGGGGGCGATCGGGACTGATGGTTGGGGGGAAAGCGACGTCGAGGAGATCGTCGAAGCCCTGGAAACGGTTTGGGCAAACCGCGAGGAGGCGCGTCGGCGCGGCCTGGCCGGCGCCGAAGCCATGGCCGATTGGAGCTGGCGCAACCAGATCCAGCGCCTGCACGATACCCTGGCGCCGGTGTGCGGGTGAGAACTCTCGGTCAGCTGCGATGCGGAGACGCCCGTTAGAAATCGTTCAGGTATAACTTCTCCACCCTCGTCATCCCCGCGGAAGCGGAGATCCAGACTGGCACATGGGTTCCCGCTTTCGCGGGAACGACGAACTGATTCAGTTATTTGTGAACTGGCCGTTAGTTCGCGGGGGCCGTCACAATCTCGTCCAGCAGGATCAGGCTGTCCGCCAGATAGGGGTGGAGGCGCACCACTTCGGCGAAGCGTCGGTCGGCAGTGACCACCCGACAGTACTCCGCCACGGCTAGGGCCAAATACAGGCAGTCGTAGACCGAGTGGCCGATATCCTGGGCCAGGGTCAAAGCCGGTGCCAGACTATCTGGTGTGGCCCGGTGTGACAGCACAGGTGCGTGACTCAGGTCATACCAGGCGTCGCGGGCCTGGGCCCGGTTCATTTCCGATCGCCGCACCTTGGCGGCCAGGGCATTCGCCGCTTCAACCCAGAAAAGGTCCGGTACCAACAGGCGTCGCCCGGCGATCAACGCGGCAGCGAGGTCGGACCCGGTTTCGTCGACCACCCATTTGACGCCGACGCTGGCATCGACCACCAGCATGGGGGGCAACTCACCGAGAGCGGGCATCGCGTTCCTCCCGGATGAGGAGGGCACTGTCTGTCTGCGGAACACCGGCGGTCCGTTGCCGCGCCCGCCTGCGCAGCCCGGATAGCCAACCTGCAGCATCCGCAGTGGGTAGGCAATTCTCCGTTAGGATTTGCCGGACTTCGGCCTCGACACTGCGGCCGGACCGTGCCGCCCTTTCCTTCAGGGCCTGATGAACATCGTCAGGGAGTTGCCGGATCGTAAGGGCCTGTGGCATGATGCTTTCATATGTATGATAGCATTGACAGCGAAATATTGCCATCATACCCTCGTGCCGTCAATGACCCAGATGGCTCGGTTGCAGCAGGAACGACCAATAAAGATCCGGACCGCAAGGCACGTTGAATTCCAGATTGACGCTGCGCTTGACCATCAGCCCGGCCCGCGAAAACAGGCTAAGCCAAGCCGAAAGGGGCAGCACGCTGTAGTGGTTCGAATTGGTTTCATGATGGGCCGAAGTGTCGGGGGCCGGGACTTCGATATAGATATATCCGGTGGGCTTGGTGACGCGGCGATACTCGCTCACGGTAAAGAGTGGTGCGACGCTGTGTTCGAGAACATGGCGGCACCACAGGAAATCGAAGGACTGATCGGCGAAGGTCATGAAGTTCTGATCCATCTGATGGACCTCGAAGCCCTTCTCGCGGCAGATGTCGTAATCGCCGCCCAACGTGATGCCAGTGGCCTGTAGCCCGGCTTGGCGGAATAGCTCGAGTGCCAATCCCTGGCCGCAGCCGATGTCGAGGACCCGCATGCCTGGCGCGATCACCCCGTCCTTCAGCAATTCCGCGATGGTCATCCGGGTGATCGAGAGATGAGGCTCCGAGGGGGCCTCGGGGTAGACATCCCCAATCAACCCACTGAGAAAGTTGTCGAACCGCGAGTAATCACGCATGAAGACCATCCCATTCAAGCAAGAGCCGCCAGCAGAATGGCGCGGATGTCGCGACGCGCCATGATCTCAAAACCCTTTTCCTCGGCTTCTTCGCGCGCCGCGTCGTTGGCCAGATATAGGTGACAAAGACTAACGACTTGGTCCGGCTTGGCAAATTTTACCGCCTCGACCATGTCCCTTTCTATATGCATAAGCGGTTGGAGATCTGCCACCACCAATTTGCGATTGGCCAGAAGATAAGAGGCCCGAACGACGGCAAAAATAGCGCTTTCTGGCCCTCCACTGATATTTAGAACTATCTTCGACCGTGAAATAAGTTCATCCCGTGCGGGGCCGTAAATGCCGCAAGCAAAAATACATTTGTGCCAATGTAAGCACAATTTTTGGAAAACGCTAATTCGATGGTCTCCGGCTGTGCCATAAAACAGAATGTCTATGTCCTGTGTCTCGGCTTTTTTTATCTTCTGCAGTATCGGGCAAAAGCCGATCGGCACGTGTTTGACGGGTTTGTCAGATTCCATGGTGGCCATGGCGTTCACATTCCTGCCGCTGTAATCCCAGAACGTGAAATTCTTCCTCATATAGTGATACCCTTCCCGCATGGGATGGGGGGTGTCACCCTCATTGATTGGTTCAAATACGTGATATGACTGCTCCAGGTTGTAAATAATGGTATTCCGTGGAAGCATGTGCAATAGATCAAGGCTTAGTGACTGAGCCCCGAGGATAATATTAAGGGCATCTGGGCGCCATTTGTTGACGCTAAAACTTGTTTCGTGCCCAATATCCTGCAAACCCCAGAGTAAGGTCTCGATAACCTCTTGGTAGCCGGTGGTGACGTGCAAGAGCTCGTGGGCGACGATCTGAACAACATGAATGCGGCTCATCTTTGCTTCCTAACGTCCAAAGGCGGTCTTCAGCTTGTCGATAACCTGTTGGGCGCGTCGAGTGGTCGTATGGTGCAAGCGTAACCATTGACGGGAACTCTGGGCGAAGGCTCGCCAATCGATCTCGTCGGACAACACGCGCTCGATCTGATGGGCCAATTCGCGAATGCCGGAGAACCGGATGATGTCGCGTCCTTCGCGAAAATCATTGGGAACCATCAGCGGCATCTTCTTCGCCATATGCAGGGCGTTGCAGGCGGCGTTCTCCCAGTAGCGAAAGGTGTCGAGGCCGGCTCCGGGAAGATTGAGGACGATCTTGCAGCTTTGCAGATTGCGGTAGTAGCCGTCGCGCCCCGGCGCGACAGGCCCCACTTCCCAGGAATTGACCAAGCCGTCCGGGAACAGGCGGGCCAATTCGTCCAGCATGCTGTTGCGGTCGGCGGTGTAGGGGCTGCGGCTGCCGAGAAAGCCGACGCTATGGGTCTTCGGCTCGTCGGCGTGGCGGTCGATCCAGTCGAGGATTTCCTGTGGAATGGCCATCGGCAGGGGAATGGAAAAATCCGACCCGTCGGTTTCGCGGCGCAGGATGACATAGGGGCCCGGCCGGATCGGGGCCGGAAAGTCTTCGCCGTCGAGGATTGCCAAGGGGCAGCTGTTGCGCTGCAGCAGGGCGAGCTGCTCGTTGAAGGCCCGCACATCGCAAATGACGAAATCGAAGAATCCGCTGGCCACCTTGGCCTCGATGTCGCTGCGGTCGACTTCCGCGTCATCGGCCATGAAACCGGCCACCTTATCGAGGTTTGGCTGACCGCATATCCCGTCGTACACGATGTCCTTGCGCGGATAATCGACGACGGAATCTCCAAATAGTCTGCGCAGGCCATGCAGAAGAAGATCCGGCACGTAATTCGGGTAGGCGGCGCCCAATAGCAGAATATTCATGGTTCGTCCTTCGCAATCCATAGGTCGTCATGGCCGGACTTGATCCGGCCATCCACGTGCTTGGAGCGAACGACCCCGTGTGACCGCACCACGTGGATGCGCGGGTCAAGCCCGCGCATGACGCTGTTTGATTGCATTGGGAGCCGGTGTCATCGCAAAGCTCTACAGCCATTTCTGTAACACACAGAAAAAAGTATCCCGCTTAATTCCTGGTTAAGATCCCGCTCCGCCGAACTCCAGTTCGGCCAGGCGCAGGCTTTCCATGGTACCGATATCCCGGTGATAGTCGCCGTTGTGAAATGTGCAGATTCGCCCCAGGAAGGCGGGCAAGACTTCAGTGCTGAGATCGATCGACGTCTTGCCGAGCCGGCTCAGGAATTCGAGAACCGAGGGTTGGAAAATGTAGACGGCGGCGTTTGCCCGGTGTCCGGGTGGATTTTCCACTTTTTCATGAAACGCCACCACCACGCCACGGTGGTCCTGTTCGACGATGCCGCAGGAGCGGGGCTGGTCGGTGTCGAAGGTCATCATGGTGATCTCGCAACCAGCCGGCCGGGCGCGGTGGCGGGCAATGAACCCGGCGACGTCGAACCGGGTCAGGTTGTCGCCATGACCGACCAGGAACGCTTCCCCGCCGAAGAAGCTTCGGTTGGCCAAGACCGTACCGCCGGTGCCCAACAGGCAATCCTCATGAACCAGCTCCACCTGATCGCGCCAGCGGCTGTCGGCCATATGGGCGCGGACCTGGTCGGCCAGGTAGCCGGTGTTGACCAGGATCCGCTCGATATGCCCCCGCAGGAGCAGGGCGAACCAGTAGTCGAGCAGGGGCACGCCGTGGATCGGCACCAGGCATTTCGGCACCCTCTCGGTCAATGGCCGCAGTCTGGTGCCGAGACCGGCGGACAGCAGCAGGGCTCTCACCGCCGCGCCCTCATTGGCGCAACTCGGCGATCAACTGTGCCGCTGCCAAAGGGCTGTTGCCGACCCGGCCAACCTGGCAGCCCGCTGCCACCGCCCCCAGATAGGCACTGCGCCAGATGTCGTGACCGGCGACCACCGCCATGGCGGTACAGGTCAAGAGGGAATCGCCCGCCCCCGACACATCCTTCGGGGCCGTGTTGAAGGCGGGCAGGCGGTCGGTGATGACCGGCACGCCATCCTGCGGGGCGTGGATCAGCAGCCCTTCGGCCCCCAAGGTGATCAGCACCTGATCGGCCTTGGCCTTGCGGCGCAGCGCCTCGGCCAGCACCACCAGGCCGGACCGCGTGTCACGCATGGCAAGACGCGCCTCACGCTCGGTGGGGGTGAGAAACCGCATGCCCTTGAAGCGCGAGACGTCGCTGATCTGCGAGGAGGCCTGGCTGTCCGCCACCATCATGACACCACGCGCGGCACAAGCCGCACTGATGCGATTGACCAGAGGCTGCGGCAGGCTGGGAAATGTCCCGGTCGATGTTGAAATTGTAGAGCAGGCGTTGCTCACCTTGAGCCTGTAGGCTCGGGGTGTCGAATCCACGAAAGGAAAGCAACGCCA
>CAIOJO010000226.1 GCA_903858635.1 uncultured Telmatospirillum sp.
ATCAAGATGCCAAACGTCGGCACCTCAAGCCAGCAAGTTCAGACCTCGGTGCAGCAGAAAGTCCAGAACTACTACCAGAGGTGAGCATGAGGATATTCAGAGCCCCGGCCTTCTTGATTGTCATGGTGCTTTCGGCCAGCACCTCGGCAGCGGAGTACTCCAGCATCAAGCAGTTGCTCCTCGCAGCGATAGATGCCTCCGACGGCCGGACGAGTGGCTTCATCCTTGGCCAGATCGCCGAACAATTCAAGAGAACGACCGGATCATCGGCGCCAATCCTGGCCGAGGTGTCCACGATCACGAGTTTCAAACAGGAAGGCTGCAAGCGCCTCAACGTGCGCCTTACCCAAAGCGGGGTTGCGACATCAGGCGGCAGGATGGATGACTTCGGGATGGATTACGGGTTGAACCTCTGCCGGAATGGCGGCCCGCCGACAGAAGGGATGGACCTTGAACAAGCAGGGAAGGTGCTTGAGAGACAATTTCACTAACGGACTGGTGAAGCGGCCTTCGATGGAGAGATTTGTCAGTTGAGCATGGCAATTTGCGGGCTATTGGAGCCACCGAGTTGCGGCCTAATGGGGCCAGCAGTGGGTAGCGAAATCCGATGTTGGACGGGTCAATTTTTATCGTGTTTTTGAGTGATTTTCAAGCGGTAGAAATAGGTGATGTCGGCGAGTTATCCACAGGCGGCCGGCAGCGCGCCTCTAACGCTGGCGGCCGGCCGCCTGTGGGGAACTCGGGGCCGGGGCACGGCGGTTGGATTTTGTGGATTCGGGAAGTGTTCGCAGCTTGCGGCGTGTCTCGCCGTCGAGGGTGAGGTGGTAGGCGTTGTCGCGCAAGCGGTCGATGGTGGCGGCCCCCATGAGCTTGTTGGTGAAGGCGGCGCTCCATTCGTCGAGGTCGAGGTTGCTGGTCAGCAGTGTCGTGGTTCGTTCGTAGCGTTCGTTGATGAGGTCGTGGAAATCCTCGTCGTGGGGTGAGCGCATGGGACGCAGGCCAAAGTCGTCGATGGCCAGGACGTCGATACGGGCCAGGTGATGTAGCCTGCGCTCGTAGGCATTGATGGCGCGGGCGGCATTAAGCTGGGCAAGCAACTTGGCGTGCGTGATGAACAACACGTCGTGCCCGACACGGAGGGCGCAGTGACACAAGGATTGCAGCAAATGTGATTTCCCGGTGCCTGTTGGCCCGGTGATCAGGACCGGGGAGCGCTCGGTGGCGAAGCGGCAGGTGGCCAAGTCGGCGATGAGGGCCTGGTTGAGGGTCGGGCTGAGCGCGAAATCGAAGCGCTCAAGGGTCTTGTCGCCGATCACTTGGGCTTTGCGCAGTCGCTGGTTGAACTGGCGTTGATCACGGCGGGCGACTTCATCGGTGAGGAGCAAGGCAAGGAAGTCGGTGTAGGCAAGTTTGGCTTCAATGGCTTGGCGATTGCGCGCCTCGAGGGAGTCGAGGATGCCGGACAGGCGTAGTTGCTTGAGCAGAGGTTCGAGCTGGGGCATGGGATTCATCAGGTTCTCCAGTGAGGTAAGGGATTAATGCAAGCGATTGGTCGTCGGCCGGGTGTAGCGGCTCTGACCGAGGTAGGGGGCTTCCAAGGGAGCGGCTTCGAGCAAGTCGGGCTGACGATCCAGACCGTCCTTGAGGATCTGTTTGACGGTGCGGTACTTGCCGGAACCAAAGTTGAGTGCGCGGGCACAGGCCGTCTCGACGCGTCCGCGGCCGAAGGTATCGGTCAGTCGGATGACGCCCTGGACGGCACGCAGATTGTCGAGCACGCGGTGGGCGAACAAACCTTCGACCAGCGCTAAGCAGGCCGGACCAATGCTCTTGGCCTGACGCAGGCACCATTGCGGATCACGCATGAGATAGGCTTGGGCTTCCGGTGGCAGATGATCCTCGACCGTGTGCCGGTCGCCCGGTTTGAACAGGCGTGGATGTATGGCGACAAGATCATGCTCGTGATAAATGCGCACGGTCTGTGGCGTGATCTCCAGCCACAAGCTCTGGCCAATCAGGCGAAACGGGGCTGAGTAGTAAACATAGTCAAGCTGCACATGACAGTTGCCGTGCAACTTGGCCTTGGCCCAGGTGGCGCAAGCCGGGGGATTGGGTGGCAACGGTTGAAGCAGCGGTTGCTCAAACTCGACAAAGCGCGTGAGCGGGCGTTCGCGCGTCGTACCGTGAATGCGGTTGCCAGCTTCGCCGAGGATCCATGCGTGCAGTTGCTCATTGGCGTGGGCGACGCTGCGGAACTCGCGCAGCGGAAGAAAGTTGCGCTTGATGTATTTGACGCCGTTCTCGACGATCCCTTTCTTGGGGGCATCCGCAACGGGGCATGGGTCGATAAGAAAGTGGTACCCCTCGGCCAGTTCGCCGTAGGCGCGCTGCACCGTCGGTTCGTAGTAGCACGCCCGGGTAATGGCGCACTTGGGGTTGTCGATCCTGACTTTCCGCGGCACGCCGTTGAACCACTCGAAGGCATGGCGGTGACACGCCAGCCAGGTTTCCACCCGCTGGTCCGTCACAACTTCGGCGTATTGGTGCCGACTCCAGGCCAGCGTCATGACGAAGAACCAGGTCTTGAACGTGTTGCCCGTGTGGCTGTCGGTGATCACGGGGCCGCTGCCGAAATCGACCTGGACCAGTTCGCCGACGTCAAACGCCAGGATGATCGTCGCTGCCGGCGCCACGACGGCCTCGCGCTTGAGGAACCGGTAAATGGTATGGACGCTGCCACCATAGCCATACCGACGCGCCAGCGCTTGCCGAATCGTCGTCGCCTGAATGCCCTGCCGGTGCCATTCCAGGACCTCGGCGCGATACGGAATCAGGCTCGATACATTCTGCGGTGCCATGCGCGGGGCCTTCATACTGGCCGCCAGCGCCTCATCTTCCGGCAGTGGCGCCTGCGGATCCAGCCAGCCGTGCTCCTTGGCCACTTCCTGAATCGATGCAATCGTTCGGCGCCCCACACGTTGGGCGCGGGCGATTTGCCGATGCGATTCACCCAGCCGCAGCCGGTGAATGATCTGTCGAATCTCGTACATCTCGAACCTCCTGTTGGCCATCGCGTTCCCTCCAAAAAGCTTCGGAGGTTACGCAACCAAGAAGTCCAAGATCGTCTTACGCTACTTCGCTGGCCTCATTACGCCGCAAATACAGTGGCGCCATTACGCCGCAAATCCACCGGCTCCATTTGGCCGCAAATCAGGTGGTGCCATTACGCCGCGAGTCGAATGGCGCCATTCGCCCGCAAATTCACACCTCGCCGGAGCCAGCCTGCCGGCGGCCTGGGTGCTGATGTTTACCGGCGTCCTGCCGACGCCGTCGAGCCTGGCGCGACCCGCCGTGCAGTGGCATGCCCACGAAATGTTCTTCGGCTTCGGCTGGGCCATGCTGGGCGGCTTCCTGCTGACGTCGACCAAGAACTGGGTTGGCATCCGCGGCTACCATGGCGGCACGCTGATCTTTCTCGCCGCGGCCTGGGTCTTCGACCGGGCCGGCATGGCTTTTGGCGGGGCCTGGCCGTCGCTTCTGTTCTGGCTGTCGAACAGCCTGTTCATTACCGCCATCGTGGCGCTGCTGATA
>CAIOJO010000227.1 GCA_903858635.1 uncultured Telmatospirillum sp.
CGGCCGAGACGCCGCCGACCTGGCACAACACCAGCGGATAGGCCCGTCCCACCCGGTCGACGCTGGGCGACATTACACCGGCCACCGCTTGGGCCGAACAGACGCCGGGGAACAGATGGAAGCGCCACAGCGGGGCCGTCATGAAAGCCTCGTCCCAGCGCTGCCCCAGGACCTCGCGGCCGGCGCCGAAGGCGGCGGCCAGCCAGCCGTCCCAGGCCTGCACGAAGTCGCGCGGCAAGCCCTTCTGGACGAAGTCGCCGCGCGACGGGATCTTCCCGAAGAATCCCCTGGCTACAGGCTGGACGGGCACCGGAACCGCCGCAAATCGCCAAGATCGAAGGGATTGTGCACGCTCGCCGCGCGCAACTCGAAGGTCGCGGTCCGGCCGCCGACACTGAAGGCGGCGGTAAAGCGGTCAGGGACCGATCCCGGGGTTATCGAAGCCTCCTCCAGCAGACGGAAGAACGACCATGGGCCGTCCTTGATCAGGGCCGAATTCTTGCCCGGCAGCGATGGCGAAAAAGACAGCGTGGCTTGGGCGGGGGCACCGGCCGGCGGCCATTGCAGGCGGGTCGGCAACAGTGGGCCATGGCTGTAGGTCAGTCTCTGGTCGCCCATCTCGACCGCCACCTCGGTGGCGCTGGCGTCGAGGCCGACCGGCACCAGTTCGAACGAGACCTGCGGTGCCGCCGCGCCGCGGAAGAAGCCGTCGCCGATCGCCGCCGCCCGCTCGAACTGTTCCAAGGCCTCCTGCGACAATCCCAGATCCGCGTTGTCCACCCGCTGCCACCGCCACGGCCGCCGCGAACTGTCGACGAAACGCGAAACATTGGCGTTGAAGAACTGGATCACCAGCCCGTTGGGGCCGAACAGGCGGGCGAAATCCTCAAGCGGGACGTCGATGCTGCTGCCTTTGGTGAACGGATAGCGGTTGGCCAATGCCTGCTGGCAGAACGGCAAGACATTGGCCTGCCACAGCCCGTTGATCTGGCTGCGAGCGCCGCCGACGGTCAGGGCGTTGCTGTTCTTCGCCAACGCCCCCAGCATGGTGTTGAACGGCGGCGGCATGCGGGCCGCTTCGCCCGACAGGGTCTGCGCCACATTGCCATCGCCGCCGCCGGCGGCGGCCAGCATCGCGGCGCCTCGGCTGCCGGATTCGGCCATCTTGCTGGTTTGGCGGTACAGCTGGGCCAGCGTATCGACGATGCTGTCGACCTGGGACGGATTGCCCTGGGCCAGGTCGCGCAGCCGCCGGAAGCGCTCCTCGACCGGCTGGCCGGGCGGTGCCTCGGTGGTGCCGGTGACCAGCGGCCGCATGATCTGGGCCAGTCTCTGGTCCTTGACCGAGCGATTGACCACGTCGGCGGCCACCAGGTTCTTGGTCTCATTGGCCGCTTTGACATCGGCCGGGGCCTGGGTCAGCTTGGTTTCGTCGACCACCGCCAGGATCAGCTGCTTGAGCGGCGAGCCGAGGCCACCCAAGGTGTTCAACACGGCGCTGGCATGCTCGACGTTGCGGAACGGCACGATGGCGACGTCGCCCAGGATGCCCTCCCAGCGCCGCGCATATTCGTCGTAGTAGAGAGCCAGCACCTGGCGGTCGAGGGCCCGGACCTGCTCCACCGTATCGGTGGCACCGCCCGGGCGTTTGTCGACCACCGATGCTTCGTTCAACACATCCATCGCCACTTCGGGCAGTTGCGGCAGCAGCACGCGGTAGAACCCATCGCGGGTGTACAGGCCGGGCACGCCCTCCGACAGCGGCTTGCCGGACAGCCGGTGGAACACTTCGGCCGCGGCCGGGCCGGCCTTGCCGAGGATGGTCCATTCCGGCAAGTCGGCCGCCTTGGCGCTGTGTTGGATCAGCGACAGGGCCCGTTGGGCCGGCGGCACTTGCCGCAGCACCGTGCGCACTTGCTCGACCAGCTGGGTGTCGATGGGCAAGGCGGCGAAATCGGCTCCGACCAGGGCGGTGACATGGCGCTCGAGGGACTCCCGCAGCGCCGCCTGGTCGGGAGCCGGGAATTGACTGGCGAAGTCCAGCGCAAACCATTGGCCGATGCGCGCCTTCTTGGGCTCGCTACGCCGCCCCAGCATCAGTTCGACGTCCAGGCCTTCGAACAGGAAATCCGGTTGGTTGAGGTTGGCCCGCAGCTGCCCCTCGACGCGGGCGATCAGCTTGGGCAGCAGCAGGTTGGACAAGGCGCGGCGATAGGCGCCGACGGTCTGGGTGCCCAGCTTGTCGCCCTGGTAGAGACCGAAGGTCAGCCCCACCGGCACCGCATCGGCGGCGTGATCGTAACCCGTCGGCAGTGCCCGCAGCTGGTCGAGCAGACGGGCGGTGTCGGCCCATTCGAGGCGGGTGCCGTCCAGTTTGGTGGCGGCGTCGCGGTATTCGATGGCCGCCGCCGCCACCTGGTCGACCAGGGCGACATTGCCGAAGTAGCTGACGATGAAGCCGCCGATGGCGCCCAAGGTGGCAATCCCCGCCGCCACCAGGGCGCCGATGCGGATCAACCGGCGCCGCCGTTCGACCCGGCGATCGGCACCGACCAGCCCGGCCTCGGGGAACACCACCTGCAGCAGCAGCCGGCTGAGGAAATAGCTGCGGCCACGGCCACTGAAGGCCGGCAAGGCCGAGCGGCGGAGCCCGAAGGTCGCCGCCATGGCGCCCACCAGCCGGTCGATCGGGCTTCCCGATTGGGTGCCGCTGGTGAAATAGGCGCCGCGCAGCAGCGGCCGGTTTTCGTAACGACTGCCCCGGAACACCGCGTCGAGGAACTCAACCAGCGGCTGCTGGAGCAACCCGAACTGCTGCGGCAGGCCGAGGATCATGCCGCGGCGCAGCTGATCCGCCTCGACATGGATGCGGTCGATCACCCGTTCCCCCAAGCGGTCGACCAGACCGCGGAACAGGGGCGCGAAACCGCTCACGGCCTCCTCGCCCTTGCCCTCGTCGTAGGGAAAGCTCATGCCCCAGACCTGGTCGCGGTCCTCCTTGCCAAGGTCGTCGAAGTACTCGACGAATCCGGCGATCAGATCGAGCTTGGTGAACAGCACATAGATCGGCAGGCGCACCCCGAGACGCTCGTTCAGCTCCTTGATCCGCTTGCGGACGGCCAGGGCGTGCGTCTTGCGCTCGTCCTCGGTGAAGCGCAGCAGGTCGGCGACGCTGATGGCCACCAGCACCCCGTTGACCGGCCGGCGGCGGCGGTACTTCTTCAGGATATCGAGGAAGCCCAGCCACTCGCCGCTGTCGGCCTCGGCGTCGCTATCCTGGGTGGTGTAGCGCCCGGCGGTATCGAGGAACACCGCCTCTTCGCTGAACCACCAATCGCAGTTGCGGGTGCCGCCCACCCCTTGGATGGCATTGGCCGTGTCCAAGGGGAAGTGCAGCCCGCAATTCTTCAGGGCGGTGGTCTTGCCGGCCCCGGGCGGGCCGATGATGATGTACCAGGGAATCTGGTACAGGTACTGGCTGCCGCGCCAGCCGCCGCCGGCCTTTTTCAAGCGGTCGAGGGCTTCCCGCATGCGGGCGGTCAGCTCGCCCAATTCCTGGGTGGCGCGTCCGGCCGCCGCCGATTTCGGGGCGGCCATTTCCTCGGCCAGCCTCTCGCTTGACTTGCGGCGCTGCCAGCGGACGACGACGAATGCGGTGGCCCAGATCGCCGGCAGAGCGATGCAGATGACCAGCCTGACGGCGATTCCGGCCAGGATCGCCGTGCCGGAGATGGAGATCAGCGGTCCGGCCAGCCACACCAGCAGGCCGACCAGAACGACGCCGACCAGGCTGATGGTCCAGGCGCTGCGGAGGAGGTTGGCCACGGCTCTCACGGCCCATCCCCGTTGCCTGACGCCGGCGACTGATCCGGCAGCGGCTTCTTGACGATCACCTCGATGCGGCGGTTCTGCGCCCGGCCCTCGGCGGTGCCGTTGTCGGCCAGCGGCCGGGTGTCTGCGAAGCCCTGGGCATCGATGCGCCGCAGGCCGCCGGAGGCGGTCACCAGCATCTGCTTGGCCACCTTGGCCCGCTCCTGCGACAGGTGCCAATTGGAGGGAAAGCGCATCGAGCGGATCGGAATGTTGTCGGTGTGCCCCGCCACCAGCACGTCGCCCGGCTCCTCGCGCAGGGCTTGGCCGATGCGTTGCAGGATGCTGATCAGCCGCGGGCTCATTTCGGCCGAGCCGGAGTCGAACATCCCCTGGGCGACGATCGAGACATCGATCTGGTCGGTGGTCTCGCGCACGGTGACCAGTCCCTCGCGGATCTCCGGGTCGAGGAAGCTGTGCAGGCGGCTGGTATGCAGGGCCATCACCGGTGCCGCGACCGTCCGCGCCATCACCGGTGCCGTCGGCGGCAGCCGGGCCAGCAGGTCGAAGCCCTGGTCCGAATAGGTGTTCAGCCGGAGCACGAAGCCGATATAGACCAGCAGCACGAGGAAGGCGCCGGCCGCCACACTCACCCAGACCGGGATCATCGAGTGCAACGGCTGGTGGGCCAGGCCGAGCCCTTGCCAGGCGGGCGACAGGTCGCGCTCGCGGGCCGGACGCTGGTTGCGGATCGCCCGGTACAGTTCGTCCTTCAGCTGGATCAGTTCGCTGGCGCCTTGCGGACGCAGGCGGAAACGGCCGGCGAAGCCGATCGACAGGCACACATACATCAGCTCGAGCAGGGCCAGGTTACCGGCCGGATTGCGCCGGGCGTTGTCGAGCAGCAGGAAGAACCGTTCGCCCCCCACCGCTTCGTTGTGGAAGCTGCTGGCCAGGCTGTGATGGGCCCAGATGCTGACGCTGCCCCACGGCGTGTTGAGCACCACGTCGTCGATGGTGGCGCAGACGGCGTAATGGGCGGCGCGGGCCACCCCCGCCGGAATGCCGAGGACCCCGAGTCGTTCCTCGAAGCGGCGCATCTCACCGATGACGCGCTCGCGCAGCTCGTCCACCGTGCCGTGCGGCGCGGTGCTGCGCAGCCGCACCGCCAGATCGATCAAGGTGGCGGCGGCGCCGAGAATGGGACTGGGGGCGATCCCCGGCGATTCGATCGGTGGTCCGGCCTCCATCGGTGGCGGCGGCGGTGCCGCCGGGGCCATCGCCGCCGGCGGCGGGCTGGCCGGCCTGGCGACAGGCGGCACGGCGGCACGGCGGCTGCCACCGGGACGGGGGATGATCACCGTCCTTTCTTCTTCCGGATCTTCGAAGGGATTGTCGCCCATCTTAGGTCTTGATCGCCCAGAGTTCGAGACCGAGGCCGGGGAAATCGCCCGCCACATGGATGGCGATCGCCGCGGAATTGGACAGGCTTTCCCAGAATGAATTGTTGCGGTCCAATTCGAAATAGGTCACGCCCACATGATAGGGAATCTGGCGCGGCGCCACCGGCATCGGCCGCGCCGGAATGCCCGGCAGGGCGGAATTGACCAGATCGCGGATCTGCTCGACGGCGCCGATCTTCACCTGGTTGGGAAAGTGGCGGCGCAGGGTGTCGGCCGGCACTTCGGCCCGCACCGCCAGGACGAAGTAGCAGCTCTTCAACATGCCGCGATCGGTGATCTGGGCGACCCGAATGCCGTATTTCCGCTCCTGCAGCGGCAATGCGGTGGCCGGCGTCGGCAGGATCGAGCTCAAGGCCAGGCGCAGTTCGCTGATCACCGGGGTGAAGGTCTTCTGCAGGTCCTCGTGCTTGTAGACGGGAAAGGCGGGGGGCCGCTTGCGGGGGGCGGTGAAGGTGGCAAGCTCGCCGGCCATCGACACTGCCATGGCGTAGAAACGCTCGGGATGGACCGCCGGTGTCGAGACCAGATGGGTCAGCAGGGGCTCGAACCGATTGAAGGTTTGCAGCATCAGGAACTCGGAAACCTCGGCCACGCCGCCGACGCCCGATTCGGCGACGCGGGCGGCCAGCGCCTCGGCCCGGAAATGGATCACCCCCTGCAGCTCGGAAATGAATCCGGCCAGCACCGGCGAGGCGGCGCAGTCGAGGCAGGGCGGGATGAAGCGGGTATCGAGCAGCACCGACTTGTCGGCCCGCACCTCGACGATGCGCGCCACCGGCAGTGTGACATAGCCGTGCAGGTCCTCGCTCTCCAACATGTAGCGCAGACGTGGTTTGGCCACGGCGATGCGGGCCGAGGTCTCGCTGCCGGCGACGCTGTCGCTGGCATCGAACTCGATGATTTCGTGGCGGGCGACGAGGTCGACGGCGCCCCGCTCCGCCATCTCGATCCCACCCGGCTGGCGGGCCGGCAGGGTCAGGTGGACGACCACGTCACGGGCGTTCTCGGGCAGGTCGAGCGGCGTCGGATGGTCGGCGTCGTCGGGAATGCTGAACGGAAAACCGTCGGGGAAGACGCCGCGGCACTCGGCCAGGGCGAATTTGCCGATATTCAAGAGGTCGCGGTTGATCTGCATTCCTGCGATGCCCCATGGATAGGGACAGAGGTCGGCCGAGCGGCCGCGGACCAGCTTCTCCATATGGCGGTCCGCCTGCTGGAAATGCTGGACCCTGAGGAACATTCCCTCCGACCAGACGACCTTGTTGTCCCACTCCATTGTCGAGGCTCCGTTGGGGCTGGGCTATTGCCCGCCGGCGGTGATGGCCACTTGGCGGGCGCCGATATCGGCGGTCACCCCGGTCGTGCCGGCCCCCGGCAGCGCCGCGTAAGCGCGCCAGTTGGCGTTGATGTAGTCGCGAAACAAGGCAACGACGGCGATCCCATGGGAATCCGGCTTGAGCTCGATGCGCAGGGTCTGCCGTTGCCCCGGCGCCAGGGTAAACTCCGACTTCGAGCGGAGGTCCGGGCCCAGGGTGCCGGCATCCTTGCTGAAGATCTGCATGAAGTCGGCCTGCATCAGGGCGTAGGGGCCGGTCAATTCGTAAACCCGAACGGTGACCGGTGACGGCCGGCCCGACAGGTCGGGATTGGCATCCATGGCGATCGCCACCGTCACCTCGGCGACCGCGGGGGTCGAAGACGACGCGCAGCCGGCCATGAACGGCAGTGTTCCGATGAGGATGGCAAGCCAGCCCAGCCGTATCGCCCGCATCCCCCGACTGGTCATCGCCCGGCCCCGTTCATTCGTCATGCAGCTTGCCCAACTGGCGGCGATAGGCGTTGGCCAGGTCCCGTCCGACCAGTCCGCCGGCGTCGTCGCGGAAGTCCTCGACGAAATGTTCGTAATAGATGCGGAAGGCGTCCCAGCATTTCGCCTTGCGGGTGGCCGGGATCAGGCCGCTGCCGACGCGCTCTTCGAACACCTTGGGGTCGAACCTTTCCAAGACCGTCTGCAGGGTTTCCTGCAGTCCCACCAACATGGCCATTTCGTGAGCCTGCAGGTCGCCGACCGCCTCGTCCAGCGCATTCGTTCCCGACAGATAACCCGGCTTGGCCGACCCGAACAGGGCGGCCAAAGCCTCCTCGACGGTGGCGTAGAACTTGAGTGGGTTGTTGCCGCCGGTGCGGATCATCGTCCGCTCGACATGCAACTCGTTCTTGATCGCCGAGCGTGCCGCCAGCAAGTCGCGCAATCCGGTCACGGCGCAGCGGAACAACAGACCGGCGGCCCGCAACGCCGCCTCGGGCGGCTGGCCGGCCAAATCGGGAGGGGCAATGCCCAGGCCGTCGAAGAAGGCGTTCAGCAGTGTGGTCGCCTCCGCCGCCGCGCCCGCCGAAGCGAAGGGCGCCGGGCTCGCTGCCCGCGGAGCCGGGGCGCCCGGCCCCACCGCCGCGACCGCAGCCCGGCCGTTCATCGGCGACGCCGGCGGCTGGCCCAGCAGATCGGACAAGTCTTCGCCGAAGTCGTCAGGCAGGGCCGACCCCGCCGTAGCTGGCCCGCCGGGGGGGCGCAGATGGTCGGGCAGCGGCTGCCGGATCGGCTGCGGCGGTCGGAAGAACTCGTTTTCCACCGGAACGTGATCGGGAAAGGCGGCCCGCGGCGCGGCGGGAACGGCCGGACGGGGGCCGAACAGGCTGTCGTCCTCGCCGCCGGGGAATGCGTCCGGCCACAGGTCGTCGGCTCGGCCGGCCGCCGCCGGCGGCAGCGGGGCGGTAAACGGATTGGCCGGCGGGCCGGCCGCAGGCCGCGGCGGAGTCGCCCCGCCCGGCGCCTCGAGCAAGCTGTCGAGGGCGTCTTTGGACAGTGGTGGCGGCTGCCGTCCCGCCAGCACTACCGAGAAGGAATCATTGGTGTTCACCGCGTCGCCGGCGGCGGTTTCGATCCACACGTCCATCTCGTAATCGCCGAGGCGCAGGTGATCGCCGTTGTTGAGGCGGACGCGGCGGCCCTGTTCGAGGCGCTCGCCGGCGTAATTGAGATAGACGCCATTGGAACTGAGATCCGTCAGCCAGAACCCGCCGCCGTCGAAATCGATGGTGAAATGCTTGCGCGACAGCTTTCGATCGGGGTCGGGAAGGGTCCAGTTGTTGTCGTCGCCGCGTCCGACGCTGCCGCCGAATTGGTCGAAGGAATAGGATGTCTGCGTTGCCGCGACCTCTCCCACATTCCCCGACAATTTCAACACCAGCCGCATTGCACCCTTATCCTTCGCCGGATCGATGTGCGCCGGCCGCGTCGTCTCTGCCCCGCCCACCCTTGGCAATATCGACGCCCCACGCCAGGAAGGCCCGCCACCACCCTTCCACCGCCAGCGGACCGCGACGGCCGACGGACAGCAGAACCGCACCGGCCACGGCGCGGCCGGTCAGACTTTCGCCCGGCGGCACCACCGGGGCCTCCACCGGCGCCATGCTGCCGCCGGACCAGAACGCCGCCATGCCGCACCAACTGGCCGGGGCGCTCAAGCCCGCCGCCTCGGCTGCCGCCATCGCCGCCCGCCGGCTTTCCTCGCCAGGCTGGTAGACCCAGGCTTCGGCCGCCGCCAACGCCGCTTCCTCGGCGGCATCGGCCGGCTCGGGCAGGGTGGCGCGGACGCACAGGCAAGCCCACCACACAGATTCGCGCTTCGGCAGGGCAAAGGCAAGGAAACGTGCGGCATCGGCATCACAACCAGCGGCCACCAGGGCGGCCAGCAGCCGATCCGGGGTTTGCGTCGGATCCACGGCGTCCCTTGCGGCCGCTGACAGCGGGAAACGACCGAGGATTTCGACCGAGGGTTCGCGGATCTTGACGAAGGAGGCAGCGGGCGGCATCGCTCAATTCACCTTTACGATGCCGCCTCTGAGCGTCATCTGGCCGGCCGCCTCGATCTGCGTCATCGTCGTTTGCACATCGAGAGCCAGCGCCCTGACCTGGACCGTGCCGTCCGTGGTCATGTTGACCGCCGGGCCGGTCAGATCGACCTCGGCCTGGCCTTGCAGGACCACCTTGACGCTGCTGATGGTCACCTGGTCGGGCTCGATCTTGACCGAGCTTTGCCCGACCCTGAGCTCGATGCATTGCTTGGCTTCGACCGTCAATTTGCCTTCCGTCACCGAGACGCTGCGATCGCCCTTGGCGATGACGAGGGCATCGTCGCCCTCTTCGATCTGGGCCGAACGGCTCTTCTTGACGACGATGGTCTGCTCGTTGCGGACCTCCAGCTTGTCGTCGTTCTTGACCAGGCGCGTGAAGTCGCGCTCGGCTTGCAGATAGACCTCTTCGGCGCCCCTCTTGTCATCGAAACGCAGTTCGTTGAAATTCGACTCGGCCCCGCCTTTGGTGCTGCGGCTCTTGACCCCGCTTTGGCTGGCTTTGGCGGGAAGTTCGTAGGGCACCGGGTTCTTGCCGTTGTAGACGCAGCCGACCACCAAGGGGCGGTCGGGATCGCCCTCGAGGAAATCGACCACCACCTCCATGCCGACCCGCGGAATGAACTGGCTGCCCCAGTTCTTCCCCGCCCACAACTGCGCCACGCGGACCCAGCAGGACTGGCCGTCCTTGCGGTCCCAATGGAAGCGCAGGCGGATGCGGCCGTATTCGTCGCAATGGGTCTCTTCGCCGTCGGGACCGATCACCACGGCGGTCTGCGGCCCGCGCACCAGCGCCTTGGCTGTTTCCTGGGCCGGGCGGAACACCACGTCGTCGGGAATGACCGTGAAGGCGTTGCGATAGTCCGGAGCGGCGCCCTCGACCACATGGGTCTCGTCGACCGCATGGTGCTCGACCTGGGTGAGTACCGCCGTCTGGCTCCGTTTGCCGCCATCCGGCTGGCGTTCGAACTGGACCTTGCCGGCGGGCTGGAAGCTGGTGCAGTTCCCCTGGCCGAAGGCCGTCTGGAAATGCGTTTCCTCGTCCTCCATGCGAACCCGGCAGAAGGTCTCGAGATCCGCCTTGTTCGTGGTGCCGCCGGGATAGTCGTAGAGCTCGAATTTCTGGAATTGTTTGGGCGCCACGCTCAGCGCCGTCTTGCTGGCGGATATCGGCTGGGCGCTCTTGAAGTCGTAGTCGCGCCGGCTGACCTTGCCGGAGCGGTGCAGGCTTTGCCGCTTCAGATCGGACACCACGTTGAAGGTGTCGAAGCCGTCGGAATAGAGCGCCGTGCCCTCTTTGATCGTCATATAGGCCGAGACGTCATCGGCCATCACCAGGACGTGGCGCCCTTCCTCGTAACGAAAGAAATAGAAGATCCCTACCTGCTCCATCAGCCGCGAGACGAAATCGAAATCGGTCTCGCGGTACTGCACGCAGTATTCCCGCTTCGCATGCGGGCCCTTGACGCCGCTATCGTCGAAGTCGGTGAACCCTGCCGCCTGGAAGACCGTCTCGATCACCTCGAGGGCGGTCTTGTTCTCGAAGATGCGACAATCGGTACGCAGCGTAAGCAGCCACAGCCAGGGCACGATCTCGATTTCGTAGATCTTGTAGCCGCGGCTTTTCATCCGCCCCGAGGTCATGGACGCGGCCAGCCCGTTGAAGATGCGGTGGTCGTCGTCGTTGCGGTGGATCCGGGCGGTGAAGCTCTTGCCGAGGATCTCCTCCGGCGTCAGGTCGTTGCGCTTCGACAACAGCCCGAGGCGAAAGCGGAACGGCCGCGACAAGGCCTCGTCGCCATCGAAACTGGTGAGGACCAGGGTGCCGTCGCCCAACGGTCCGTCGACCTGCAGCCAGCGGCCTTGCTGGACAATGGCCTCGGATCCGGTTGAGCCATCCGCCGAACCCTGCGGGCCGAGGCTCATGCCGCCGCCCGCCCGCAGGGAGGGAGACAGGCGTTGTTCTCTGCCGACATGCCCAACTTGTACCTCACCCGATCCGCCTCTGGTCGGTCATCGCCCCGGGCCGATCCGCCGACATGGCCCGGAGCCTCGCCCCACAGCGGAGATGGAACTAGACGGCGACGCCTTGGGCCACGTCGTATCCCTGACGC
This sequence comes from uncultured Telmatospirillum sp., assembly GCA_903858635.1. GTDB lineage: Bacteria > Pseudomonadota > Alphaproteobacteria > Rhodospirillales > Magnetospirillaceae > DUZF01. Next base: position 11,300 of record CAIOJO010000227.1, read on the forward strand.
ATCGGCGAGCCCGGACTGCCCTGCGCGTCACGCGGGGTGTAGACGACGGTGAACCGAGTGAAATTGAGGGTGATGGTTTCCACCGGCTTGTCGCCGCCCGACGACGTCGAGATATTGGAGACCAGGCAGTTGTCGAGGATGTAAGAGCAATAGATGTCGTCGGACGAGGAGCAGACGTCGATCTGCGCCTGTTGCCCGCTCTGATCGGTCAACAGGTTGTTGAACAGGCCGGGGGAGCTGTTGTCCATGTACTTCGACATGGTCAGGTCGGTGATCGACGGATGGCCCTTGACCCGGTTCGAGCCGCCACCGATCGAGGTGTCGACGTTGCGGGAGATGCCCCAGTGCAGCGAATCGACGGCGATCCACCCTTCATGCCCGGAAAGCGTGACGTCGCCCTTAATGCTGCTACCAAATTTCAAATATACATTGGCCATTGGATGCTCCCTGCGCTCGGTTTTGCCCAAAGATTAAAACGTCGTGCAACCTTCAGCTCTTGGCGGTTGCAATATCATAGTCAAACATCGTCGTCGAGGCGTCGCCATCGGCATCATCGACGTTCTCGATGATATACCGGAAAATTATCTTGGTGAAATTGATCTTCACCTCTTCCCGCAAGACGTCCTTCGCTTGCTCGCCATCGGCGGTCTCTTGACACATTAGTGAAACACTGCTGACCAGAGCGTTCTGCAGTTCGAAATGACAGTACACGCGCTGCGCATCGGAGCAGACGTCGATCAGGCAGGTCTTTCCCCGCTGTCCCATCGTCGCCTCGCGGAACAGGGACGCGGTGGCGCCGTCCATTTCCTTGATCAGCGTGACCTCGGAAACCGTCGGATGCGACGGGATGCGGACATTGGGCGCGCCGATCTCGGTGCTCACCTCGCGTTCCACGCCCCAGCACAGCGACGAGGCCCTGATCCACTCCTGGTGCGAGGCATGGGTGGCGTCGCCCTTGACGTCACCGAATTTCACATAGATGTCCATCGCCCGCGCTCCGCCGCCGATCTTACCGCAGCACCGTGACAAAGGTCCCGTCGGCCCCGACCCCGACCTCGACGGCGGCCAGCGCCGTTCCGTCGGCCAAACGCGACAGGAAGTCGCCCGCCAATTGCGGCAACAGTGTCCGATTGAGGATTCGTTCGATCACCCGTGCCCCGCTTTCGGTCTCCTTGCAACGCGCCGCGATGACATCCACCAGCTCGGGCGTATAGCTGAACAGGGCGTGGTAATTCTCGTCGATGCGCCGCCGGACGCGCTCCAGATTGAGCCGGACGATGCGCTTCAGATTCTCGTCGGATAGCGGGAAATAGGGAACCACCGTGCAGCGGCCGAGGAAGGCCGGCTTGAACCACTTCATCAATTCCGGTCGCAGGGCCTCGGTCAGCCTCTCTTCCGCGGGCATGGTCTCGGGATCCGCGCACAGGCTGGCGATGGTGTCGGTTCCGGCATTCGAGGTCATGATGATGAGGGTGTTCTTGAAATCGATGTCGCGGCCCTCGCCGTCCTTCAACTGTCCCTTGTCGAACACCTGGTAGAAGATGTCCTGGACGCCGGGATGCGCCTTTTCCATCTCGTCCAACAGCACCACCGAATAGGGCCGGCGGCGCACCGCCTCGGTCAGGACGCCGCCCTCGCCATAGCCGACATAACCGGGCGGCGACCCCATCAGCAGCGAAACCTTATGCTCTTCCTTGAATTCCGACATGTTGATGACGGTCAGGTTGTGCTCGCCGCCATAGAGCAGCTCGGCCAGGGCCAGCGCCGTTTCGGTCTTGCCGACGCCGCTGGTGCCGCACATCAGGAAGACACCCAACGGCTTGCGCGGATCGGTCAGCTTGGCCCGCGAGGTGCGCACCGCCTGGGCGATCGCCTCCAGCGCATGGGTTTGCCCGACCACCCGCTCTTCCAGCCGCTCGCGCAGGCCCATGACGGCGCGGATCTCGTCGCCGACCATGCGGCCGACGGGAATTCCCGTCCAGGTGGCCACCACCGCGGCGATGGCGCCGGCGTCGACGCAGACATGCAGCATCGGCGCTTCGCCCTGCAGCGACCGCAATCGGGCGGTGGCATCCTGGTAACCGGTCCGCCATTCGGCAAGCCCGCCGTCGTCCGGCTTGGCCGTCTCGATCTTCTGCCGCAGTTCGGCAATCGCCACCGCCAGGTCCCGTTCCTTGGCCCAGCGCCCTTCCAGCTCGACCATGCCGGCGGCCACCAGATCCCGCTGCTTGCGGCATTCGGCAAGCCGTTCGCCCCGGGCCGGGTTGGTTGCCGTCTCCCGCAGGGCGATGCGGATCTCCACATCGAGCTGTTCGAGGCGGCGGCGCTGGTCTTCCACCGCGGCCGGCGTTGCCGTCTGGCTCATCGATACGCGGGCGCAGGCGGTGTCGAGCAGGCTGACCGCCTTGTCGGGAAGCTGGCGACCGGAGATGTAGCGCTTCGACAGTCGCACCGATTCCACCACGGCCTCGTCGAGGATGCGGACCTTGTGATGCGTTTCCAGCATGCCGACCAGTCCACGCATCATTTCGATGGCCGTGGGCTCGCTCGGTTCCTCGACCTTGACGACCTGGAAGCGGCGGGCCAGGGCCGCATCGCGTTCGAAGTACTTCTTGTATTCGGCCCAGGTGGTGGCCGCCACCGTGCGCAGTTCGCCGCGCGCCAGGGCCGGCTTCAGCAGGTTGGCCGCATCGTTCTGGCCGGCCTGGCCGCCGGCACCGATCAGGGTGTGGGCTTCGTCGATGAACAGGATGATCGGCTTGGGCGAGGCCCGTACCTCGTCGATCACCCCCTTCAAGCGGTTCTCGAACTCACCCTTCATGCCGGCCCCGGCCTGCAGCAGGCCGAGGTCGAGGGTGCGCAGCTCGACATTGCGCAGCGACTCCGGCACCTCCTTGGCGGCGATGCGGAGCGCGAACCCTTCGGCCACCGCGGTCTTGCCGACGCCGGCTTCGCCGGTCAGGATCGGATTGTTCTGCCGCCGCCGGGTCAGGATGTCGATCACCTGGCGAATTTCCGGGTCGCGGCCGAGAACGGGGTCGATCTTGCCGGCCCGGGCCAGCTCGGTCAGGTTGATGGTGAATTGGTCGAGGGCCGCCGTGCCGACCGCGCGCGGCGGTGCGCCGCCGCCCGGCGTCGTTGCCTCGGCCGCTTCGGTGGCGTGCTCCACCAGTTTGGGCAGGTCGCGCCGCAAGGCCTCGCCATTGATCTTGGCCAATTGCGGGCTGGCCTCGCGGGCCAGGCGCGCCAGCGTTTCGTCGTTGAGCAGGGCGCATAACAGGTGGCCACTGCGGACCCGTTCGGCGCCCCATTCGAGGGAAGCCAGCAGCCAGGCCTCGCGACCCAGTGCGACGATTTGCGGCGACAACGCCGGCGGTCGCGAATTGCCGGTCTTCAGCCGGTCGAGAACGCGACCGAGATCGGCGGCGACGCGGGCCGGATCGATTTCGTAATGGCGCAACAGGGTGGTCAGGTCGGCGTCGCCGGCCTCGAGCAGCTTGAGCAGCCAATGCTCGATCTCGACGTTGTAATGGGTCCGCGACAGGGTCAGGCCGGCCGCCGCTTCCAGCGCCTGCCGGCATCGCTCGTCGAATTTGCCGACCAGGGATCGCAAATCGATCGTGGTCACATTCCCCCCCCAAAGAACGGCACCACGAGCGCCGCAATGATCACGGCGCTGGCCGCTTGCCGTGGCGGAGACCGCTCAACTTAGCAAGTGCGCATTTACAATAGATGCGGTCAAAGCGACGCGCAAGCGGTCACCCCGCCGGACAGCAGCCGATTCGAAGTATCTCGGCCCGTGCATTCTTCCCTGGATTCCGACAGTGGTGGAAGGTCAACCAACCGCTTCATTGAACCCTCCGCTGGCGTTACTATGCGGTCTGGCCGCGCCGGTTCGTGCAGCGGGAAGGGGAGGCGATGGCGACAATGGTTGCGGCGCGGGACAGCCTCAATTGGGTGGTCTACGACAAGCGGGTGGTCGGCCATGCGCGTGACTTCGAGGTCTACCACGGGGTCAAGCTGTCGACCTTCGTCAATGTCAGCGCGCATACCGCCTTGGCCAGTCTGTTCCAGACCCTGGAAGGCATGGCCGCCACCAAGGGCCGGCCGGTCAGGATCATCATCGACTGCCATGGGGTGCCTGGCGTCATGATTCTGGGCAGGGAGTGTGTCTCGATGGCCAACCTGACCCAGTTCGGTGAGCGGATCGGCAAGCTTTTGGACCGCGATACCGCGGTCGAGAAGCTGCCCCGTATCGAAATCCTGGGCTGCCATGTGGCGAGTCCGGTCCCCAACAACGGCGCCCGCGAACTGAAGGGCATGGGGTTCGATTTGCCGAAGGGCCTACGCTCGGAAAACGGCGCCTTGTTCTGCATGCGCCTGGCGATGGTGGCCAATTGCTACGTCATGGCGTCGTCGGCGGCGCAGGAGGCCCTTTATTTCGGTCAATCGGTCAGCCGCGGCCCGGGGCGGATCAACGATCCGTGGGAGATGAGCTGGGAGGACTACGAGGCCCAATACGGCCCGGGCGGCATTGCCACGCCGGGATGGTGCGGTCCCGTCTACACCTTCCACCCGGACGGCCACATCAGCCTTTAGGACAAGGAGTGGCTGGATGCGAACGGTAACTCTTGATGTCCGAAGCCTCGAAGAGGGTGTTGCCGCCCTCCTATGAGCCGGGACACCGGGATGACATTGAGATTCCCAGGGCACTAACGATCGCTCTGTTCACGGCGGAGGTGGAATTGGCCGAGATTGAATGGAAGGAACTTCCCACCCCGATGTGGCCTGGCCCTGCCGCCTATGCCGATTTCGGAGATCTTGTTTTGGAAGTCTCCTCTCCCGAAGGCGTTCCGACATGGGAACTCTACCGAAACACTGGGTCGGTCGAATTCGGTCGGGAACGCATTGCCGGCGGCACGGCAGACACGCTTGGAGCAGCCAAAGCGGCGGCATTGTTCGAGGCAGAGGCCGCATCAGGGGCTGAATGAAGCCCGCAATAGGCGGCCTGACCGCTGCCTGACCTCAGGCGTCACGAATGGGCCGATTACGGAATGGCGGGTTTCTGACGGCGAATGGACAAGGCGGACGCAACGGTCGGCCACGCTAATTTAGAGTTTTCCAGTTCAAACTGGTCCAATTTTCGGGGAGCAGGTCAGGCTGCCTGAAGTCTATTGGCCTAATGAAGTGTAAATGGGGATGTCCCGGTCGATGTTGAAATTGGAGGGCAGGCGTTGCTCACCTTGAGCCTGTAGGCTCGGGGTGTCGAATCCGCAAAGGAGAGCAACGCCA
>CAIOJO010000228.1 GCA_903858635.1 uncultured Telmatospirillum sp.
CCGGCGATCGCCGCCGACACCTCGGCGATATTGCGCACCTGGGCGGTCAGATTGCCGGCCATGAAGTTGACGCTGTCGGTCAGGTCCTTCCAGGTGCCGGCGACCCCCGGAACATTGGCCTGGCCGCCCAGCCGGCCTTCGGTGCCGACCTCGCGGGCGACCCGGGTGACCTCGCCGGCGAAGGCGTTGAGCTGGTCGACCATGGTGTTGATGGTGTTCTTCAGCTCGAGAATCTCGCCCCGCACATCGACGGTGATCTTCTTCGACAGGTCGCCGCCGGCGATCGCCGCCGACACCTCGGCGATATTGCGCACCTGGGCGGTCAGATTGCCGGCCATGAAGTTGACGCTGTCGGTCAGGTCCTTCCAGGTGCCGTCGACCCCCGGCACATTGGCCTGGCCGCCCAGCCGGCCGTCGGTGCCCACCTCGCGGGCGACCCGGGTCACTTCCCCGGCGAAGGCGTTGAGCTGATCGACCATGGTGTTGATGGTCTCTTTGAGTTGGAGGATTTCGCCAGAGACGTTGACCGTGATCTTCTTGGAAAGATCGCCACGCGCCACCGCGGTGGTCACCTCGGCGATGTTGCGCACCTGGCTGGTCAGGTTGCTGGCCATGAAATTGACGCTGTCGGTCAGGTCCTTCCAGGTGCCGGCCACGCCGGGAACCTGGGCCTGGCCACCCAGCCGGCCTTCGGTACCGACCTCGCGGGCGACCCGGGTGACCTCGCCGGCGAAGGCGTTGAGCTGGTCGACCATGGTGTTGAGGGTGTCCTTCAGCTCGAGGATCTCGCCGCGGACGTCGACGGTGATCTTGCGCGACAGGTCGCCGCGCGCCACCGCGGTGGTCACCTGGGCGATATTGCGCACCTGGGCGGTCAGGTTGCCGCACATGGCATTGACCGAATCGGTCAGGTCCTTCCAGGTGCCGGCCACCCCGGGAACGATGGCCTGCCCGCCGAGTTTGCCCTCGGTCCCGACCTCGCGGGCGACCCGGGTCACCTCGGAGGCGAAGGATCGCAGCTGGTCGACCATGGTGTTGATGGCTTCCTTCAGCTGAAGGATTTCGCCCCGCACGTCGACCGTGATCTTCTTCGACAGGTCGCCATCGGCCACGGCGATGGTCACTTCCGCGATGTTGCGCACCTGAGCGGTCAGGTTGCTGGCCATCGAGTTGACGCTTTCGGTAAGGTCCTTCCACACCCCCGTCACTTCCCGCACCTGGGCTTGCCCGCCCAGCTTGCCATCGGTGCCGACCTCACGGGCGACGCGGGTCACTTCCGAAGTGAAGATGCTGAGCTGCTTGATCATCGTGTTGACGATGGTTGCCGATCGCAGAAACTCGCCCTGCAGCGGACGCCCATCGACGTCCAGGCGCACCGTCTGCAAGAGGTCGCCCTGGGCCACCGCGGTGATCGCCCGGGTGACTTCGGTGGTCGGCCACAGCAGGTCATCGATGAGCGAATTGACCGAGCTTTCCATCTCGCCCCAAGCCCCGCTGGCGAGGTCGAATTTGACGCGCCGGCGGGTCTTGCCTTCCTTGCCGACCACCTGCCCAACCCGCTCCAGCTGCTTTGCCATCCGTTCGTTGGCGGCAATGATCAAATTGAAGGTGTCGGCGATCTTTCCCATGATGCCGGTCTGGTCGCCCGGCAACCGCACCGAGAAATCGCCTCGGTGCATGGCCTGCAGGGCGTGGGCGAGCTGTTGCAACCCGATCGGCCTGCCCCAGCCGGGTCGAGCGGATGGGGATTGGTCTTCGTTGCGCGGCTGGGCCATGACGTTTTCATCGGGCGGCATGCGCGTCCTTTCGGGCGGATTGACAGAACCGAAGGGTTGGGCGACGGAACCGGAATCGGCCGGTCATCAAGCCATCGGCCGGCTGACGCCACCACGGGCGAACGTCGAACAGGGCGCGGAATCCGGCCGACAAAGTCCTGGCAGAGTACGAGAGAGGAAAGTTACCGCAGTTTGCAGCATTGCCTCACCAGTTATGGGATTGACCGCCGGCCATTCAGCGAATCACGCCAAATAAACCACAATTAATGCTAGGTCATATTATTAATGATATCCCTTCTTGGTAAAACATCGCATCGCCGCTGAAGACATAACAGCCATATTACTTTAGGCTGACACTCCGCCTTTCGGCTGGACAGGGCCGACGACTGGACTATTGGGTGATCGAGGATTGCCAATCGAACACCGGCGGCGCCCGGACGATGGCGGGGCCCCATCGATGGTTGCTGCGGCCGACCGGGTGGCTTTGTTTTTCCGGCCGGTCGCACGAATGTCCTTGGTTTGGTCGACGCCGCCCTCTATGGTGCGGCTTGTTAGATCGCTAGAGGCTCGTTCGTCTCTCAACTGAGACGTTGCCATTTGATGGCCATAACTGAGCCGTTTCCGCGGGAATGCCTCTTCCTCTCTGACTCCACCTTGCCACGAGTTCGACCGACGACGACTCGGACAGGCACGCATTTTCGCCCGAACAGAGGATAGAGACCTTTGCCGTTCACCGATTTCGCTTTGCACCCCCTGCTTCTCAAAGCCCTCGAGGCCGATGGCTACACCGAGCCGACGCCGATTCAGGCGGCCGCCATTCCGCCGGCCCTGGCCGGGCGGGACCTGCTGGGCACCGCCCAGACCGGCACCGGCAAGACCGCTGCCTTCCTGCTACCGACGCTGAATCGGCTGGCCGAAGGCAAGCAGCCGCGCCCGGCCGGTGCCCCGCGCATCCTGGTCCTCGCTCCGACCCGCGAACTGGCCCATCAGGTGCTGTTGGCCGCCCGCAAATACGGGCAGTTTCTCCAGCTGACCACCGGCGAACTGGTCGGCGGCATGCCCTACCGCGAGCAATTGCGCATGCTGTCCCGCCCGGTCGACCTGGTGGTCGCCACCCCCGGCCGTTTGCAGGACCATATGCAGCGCGGCCGGCTGCATCTGGCCGGGGTCGAGGTGCTGATTCTGGACGAAGCCGACCGCATGCTGGACATGGGCTTCCTCGAGGCGGTGGAAAGCATCGCCGCGGCCTGCGGCAAGGACCGCCAAACCCTGTTGTTCAGCGCCACCCTCGACCGCCGGATGGCCAAATTGGCCGAGCGTTTGCTGTCCAACCCGGTGCGCGTCGCCGCCGCCGAGACCGCCGAGGCCGCTCCGCGCATCGAGCAGAGGCTGTGCCATGCCGACGATCTGGCCCATAAGCGCCGTCTGCTGCATCATTTCGCCCAATCGCCGGACGTCGGCAAAGCCGTGGTCTTCACCGCCACCAAACGCGGCGCCGACACCTTGGCGCGCGAATTGACCGCGGCCGGGCATTCGGTCGGGGCGCTGCATGGCGACATGACCCAAGACAATCGCAACCGGACCTTGGATCAGCTCCGTCGGAGCCAAATCCGCCTGCTGGTGGCGACCGATGTGGCGGCGCGCGGCATCGATGTGCGCGATATCACCCATGTCATCAATTTCGACCTGCCGCGCGGACCCGAGGACTATGTCCACCGGATCGGCCGCACCGGCCGGGCCGGGGCCGAGGGTATCGCCATCTCGTTCGTCGCCCATGGCGAACGCGACTTGCTGGCCCGCATCCAGCATTTCACCAAAGTTGCCATAACGGCCCATCAGGTGGTCGGGCTGGAGCCGCGGCGCCCCATCGCCGCCAATCCCGGCCGGACCGGCGCTCCTCCATCCGGCAAAAATCGCGGCGGTGCCGGAAAGTCATGGGCACGGCCGGGTCGACGCACCACGTCTCAACAACAAGGCCATGGCCCGCGCAAGCAGGCAAGCGCCGCATCGCGCTGACCGCGGCCATCCATTCGCGAGGGAGAACCCTGTGAGCAAATTCGAAGAACGCGCCTTTCCCGTGGGCAAGGCCAAGGCGGACTTGGCCGGTCTCAAGAACCAGTTGGCCCGCTTGAAGGAAGATCTGGCCCGCTTCATTTCGCGCAAGCCGGACGGCGCGGTCATCCCACCATTGCGCGAGCGGATCAAGGAACTGGAGGCGCAGATCGCCGACAGCGATCGGGCCAGAGAGGCCAGCCGGGCCGCGGAACCGGACGACCGGTCCGCCGACACCCATTCGACGGCCGGGCGCTTTCCCGCCCGGCGTCGTTAGGAGTGCAGCTCGCCAGCTTCAGTCGGCGGCGAGCGACACACCTTTCAGGATCTTGATGTAATTGGCCCGATCGAAGGCGGTGGGATCGGTAACGGAGCCACGGCTCAGCTTGCCGCGCAGCTGATCGAGCGAGTCCAGTTCACGGGCCGCCATCGCGGCCTGCAAGCCGTTCAGCAGCGTCCGCATATGGCCGAGGCCATGGCGGATCAGGGCCGAAGCGGTCATCACCACATCGGCGCCGACCAGCAGATATTTCAGCACCTCATCGGCGGTCTCGACCCCCGAACTGGCGGCAATCGATCCCTTGATGCGCCCGGCCACGGCGCCGATCCACAACAGCTGCAGGCGGATCTCGTTCTTGTTGCTGAGCCTGAGATCGCGCGTCAGACCCATCTCGGCCAGATCGATGTCCGGCTGGTAGAACCGGTTGAACAGCACGAAACCGTCGGCGCCCGCCTGGTCCAAGCCGCGGATCATATTGCCGGGCGAACTGAAATAAGGGCTCAATTTCATCGCCACCGGGATCGACACGTTGGCCTTGACGGCCTGCAGGATTTCGAGATAGCGCGCTTCCACCTGGGCGCCGGTGATCGACAGGTCGGTGGGCAGGAAATAGATGTTGAGCTCGATGGCGCTGGCCCCGGCCTCTTGGACTTCCTGGGCGTATTGGATCCACCCGGTCCGGGAGATGCCATTGAGGCTGGCGATGATGGGAATGTCGACGGCGTCGACGGCCTGACGGATCAGGTCCAGATATTTCTGCGGTCCCTGAATTTCCGCCCCCGGCGGCAGGAAGGTCTGCGCTTCGGAACTTGTTTCGAACAGCAGCCGTTCCATCTCTTCGATATCGAAGTCGATCTCTTCCTCGAAGATCGAGGGCAGGACGACGGCCGCCGCGCCATGGTCCTCGAGCGTGCGGATATTGTCGATCTTGAGACCGAGCGGCGAGGCGGAAACGACGAGCGGGTTCTTCAGGTCGAGGCCGAGATATTTGCTGGCGAGATTCATTGGGAACACTTTCCTCGGAAGGCGGCGTGGTGCGCGGCGACCCAAGGTACCCTGTTCGGATTTGCGCTGACAAGACCGAGCGGTGATGCTACTTGACCGAGATGCCTGCCAGGACCAGTGACGCCGACGAGGAAGAAGAGGGTCATCCCCCGATTCCCGGCGGCAAGAATTACATCACACCGCAGGGCTTCCAGCGCCTGCAGGACGAATGCCGGCATCTGCTGCGGGTGGAACGCCCCAAGGTGGTGGAGGTGGTGTCCTGGGCCGCAGGCAACGGCGACCGCTCGGAAAACGGTGACTATCTGTACGGCAAGAAGCGCCTGCGCGAGATCGATCGGCGCATCCGCTTTCTCACCAAGCGCCTGGAGATCGCCCATGTGGTCGACCCGGCCCAGCAGACCCGCCGCGACCAGGTCTTCTTCGGCGCCACCATCACCTATGCCAATGGCCGCGGCCAGGAAAACACCGTGACCATCGTCGGGGTCGACGAAGCCGACCTGGAGCGCGGCCTGGTCAGCTGGGTGGCGCCCATCGCCCGGGCCCTGCACAAGGCCTTCGAGGGCGATGTGGTAGAAATCCGCACGCCATCGGGCAAGGACAGCATCGAGGTGGTCGCCATCCGCTACGGCGAGGAGCTGTAGCTAGCGCACTTGCTCGCCGCAATCACCCCAAATGCATGGCGGCGGTGGCCGCCGAAATGCCCACCACCGAGACGTGGCTGGCCGCCGTCACGGTGATGACGTCCTGCACCCAGGCACTCTTGGCCGTACCGTCGTCGGCCATGAGCTGGAGCGTCACCGTGCCTGCGTTGCCGGCCAAATAGGCCAGCTTGGCGAAGTCACTGCCGTGGACCTCGTAATAGCCCTTCGCCTGGTTGCTGGCGCTGAGCAGGTTGGCGGCGCCGTTCAGCTGGATGCCGTGACTCGGATCGTAGATATAAATCTGGGCGATGGTATGGCCGTTGCCGTCGCTGCTCGACACCAGGCTGGAGAGCACGACGGATTGCCCGGATTGCAAGGTGGCGGCCTGCGCCGCGAGCACCGGCGCGGCGCTCGTCGTGGCGGTCGTCGTCGTGGGGGTCATGGTGGTCGTCGTCGCTGCCGCAGGCGGCGTATAGGCGCCCTGGAAGAAGGCGGTGTTCGCGGCGGTCAGGGCCGAGGGCGAAGCGACGCCGTCGAGCAGGATCACCGCGCCGTAGGGCAGGTCGACCTCCAGTCCCTTCGCCGTCGCATGAACGTCGGCCGCCACAGTTTGCAGCGAAGCCACCCCGCTCGACGATCCGAAGTAGAGGACGTCACCCGCCGCATTGAAATTGGTGATCTCCAATTTCTGGGTGGTCGAATCGACGATGTAGATGTCGCGGGTTCCCCCGCCGGTCAGCAGCTCGGTGCCCCCCGGCGCGAAGAACACCTCGGTGGCGCCGGTCCCTTGCAGGACATTGTTGCCCCAATTGCCGATGAAGTAGGAAGGCGTCGTCGGCGTCAGGGCGGCCAGGGTGGTGGTGGGCGCCGCAGCCGCCGGCGGCGTATAGGCCCCCTGGAAAAAGGCGACATCGGTGGCGGTGAGGGCCGAGGCCCCAGTGATCCCGTCGAGGACGACGACGGCGCCGCCGGAGAAGTCGATCTCGAGCCCGGTGCTGGTCACATGCGCCGCGGCGGCCAACGCCTGCAGCGAGGAGATCCCGCTGGAGGTCCCGATGGAGAGGAGGTCATTGGCCGGATTGAAGTTGGTGATCTCCATCCGCTGGGTGGTCGAATCGACGATGAAGACGTCGTGAGTGCCGCCGCCGGTCAAGGTTTCCCGTCCGCCCGGCGCGAAAAACACTTCGTTGGCGCCGCTGCCATGGATGACGTTGGTGCCCCAAACGCCGATGAAATAGGACGGCGGTGCCGTCGTGGTCGTGGTGGTGGTGGTGGTGGTGGTGGTGGTCGTAGCCGGGGTCGTCGTCGTGGTCGAATCACCACCGAAGCCGGCCGGCAGGGTGGTCAACGGACCGGGCGCCACGCTGACGTTGCCGGCGCTCAACGACGACAGGGCGACCCCATCGAGGAGCACCGTGGCCCCATCCGGCAAGTCGATCTCGACGCCGGCCGCCACCGCCTTGCTGGCGGCCAGGACCGCCGTCACCGAGGTGAGGCCGGAATCGCTGCCGATATAGATCTTGTCCAGGCTCGCATTGAAATTGGTCACCACCGCGCCCTGGGTGTGGCCGTCGAACACATAGACGTTGTTGCCGCCGTCACCGGTGAAGCTGTCGCTGCCGCTATAGGCAAAGAAGGTGGTGTTGGCCGCGTGCGCCACCAGGGTCGCATCGCCGGTCACCCCGTACAGCACGCTGCGGGTCGGGGTGGTGGTCGTGGTCGTGGTGGTGGTGGTTGTCGCCGCTGCCGCGGGCGGCGTATAGGCGCCCTGGAAGAAGGCGGTGTCCGCGGCGGTCAGGGCCGAGGGCGAAGCGACGCCGTCGAGCAGGATCACCGCGCCGCCGGAAAGGTCGATCTCGAGCCCCTTCGCCGTCGCATGAGCATCGGCCACCAGGGTCTGCAGCGAAGCCGCGCCGCTCGACGACCCGAAATAGAGGACGTCACCCGCCGCATTGAAATTGGTGATCTCCATCTTCTGGGTGGTCGAATCGACGATGTAGATATCGCGGGTTCCCCCGCCGGTCAGCAGCTCGGTACCGCCCGGTGCGAAGAACACCTCGGTGGCGCCGGTCCCTTGCAGGACATTGTTGCCCCAATGGCCGATGAAATAAGACGGCGTCGTCGGCGTCAGGGCGGCCAGGGTGGTGGTGGTCGACGTCGTGGTCGACGTCGAACCACCGCCGAAGCCGGCTGGCAGGGTGGTCAACGGACCGGGCGCCACACTGACGTTGCCGGCGCTCAACGACGACAGGGCGACCCCATCGAGGAGCACCGTGGCCCCATCCGGCAAGTCGATCTCGACGCCGGCGGCCACCGCCTTGCTGGCGGCCAGGACCGCCGTCACCGAGGCAAGGCCGGTATCGCTGCCGATATAGATCTTGTCCAGGCTCGCATTGAAATTGGTCACCACCGCGCCCTGGGTGTGGCCGTCGAACACATAGACGTTGTTGCCGCCGTCACCGGTGAAGCTGTCGCTGCCGCTATAGGCGAAGAAGGTGGTGTTCGCCGATCGGGCCACCAGAGTCGAATCCCCGGTCACCCCGTAAAGGAAGCCGCGCGTGGGCGTGGTCGTGGTGGTCATAGCCGTTCCCCCAAGTGACGATGCGGCATCGCTTCGGCTGTCTCACCGAGATCGGCCGCGGCCGATCTCGGTGATCGAGCGATTATGAGCCTCGGATCTTCACAAAGGATGAACGATCTTACCCACAATCGCAGTGATCAACGTCACGGTTGAGACAAAGGCGACGCGAGGTCGAATCGATACAAACTAAAGCAACCTCTGCGGGAGAGTCGGCATTCGGCGGTCGGGCGCCGGCCGCTGGGCGGATCTCTGACATATATTTACGGCGTACTTTATAGCATCTTGCACACGAGCCATAGATGAAGTCTAGAGAAGATCATTACATAGAGCCGCAAGTCCGCCGTGAGCCGGATCCCATCGTTGCATTTCGGTCCGCCCAGCCTCTCCTTCTCATTGGGCGGCGACGCCCCATATCCTTGCCTGTGGTGAAACGCGACCGAAAGGGCTGTCATGTCTCCCGTCTTCTCCCGCGCCGAAAGTTTTTGCCGGCGATTCGGCCTCGCCCGGCCGATCCTGCTGGCCCCGATGGCGGGAGCGAGCGCCCCTGCTCTGTCGATCGCCGTGATGCAGGCCGGGGGGCTCGGCGCCTGCGGGGCGCTGCCGCTGCAGCCCGCGGAAATCCTCGCCTGGGCCGACCAGGTGCGCCCCAGCGGCAGGTTCCAGCTCAATCTGTGGATCCCCGACCCGGCGCCGCAGCGCGATCCGGCGCATGAGGCGCAGGTCCGTGATTTCCTTGCCGGTTGGGGCCCGCCGGTGCCGGCCGAGGCGGGCGATGCGACGCCGCCCGACTTCGCCCTGCAATGCGAGGCACTGCTGGCGGCGGCCCCTCCCATCCTGTCATCGGTGATGGGACTGTATCCGCCGGCCTTCGTCACCCGGCTGAAGCAGCAGGGAATCGCCTGGTTCGCCAATATTTCGACGGTGGCCGAGGCGCGGGCCGCCGAGGCGGCCGGGGCGGATGTGGTGGTGGCGCAGGGGATGGAGGCCGGTGGGCATCGGGGTTGCTTTGACGCCGCCCTGGCCGAACGGCAAATGGTCGGCCTGTTCGCCCTGCTGCCGGCGGTGGTGGACGCCGTCGGCATACCGGTGGTGGCCACCGGCGGCATTGCCGATGCGCGCGGGGTGGCCGCCGCCCTGGCCCTCGGTGCCAGCGCCGCGCAGATCGGCACCGCCTTCCTGCGCTGCCCGGAAGCGAAGATCCATCCGGCCTGGGCCGATGCCCTGGCCGCAACCGCGCCGGAAGACACCATGGTCAGCCGGACCTTCAGCGGGCGGGCCGGCCGCAGCATCGCCAGCGACTATGTGCGCGCCGCCACCGCGGCCGGTGCGCCGTCACCGGCGCCCTATCCGGTGCAACGCGCCCTGACCGCGCCGATGCGCGCCGCGGGGCAGAAAGCGGGCGACGTGCACCGCATGCAGGCCTGGGCCGGCCAGTCGGCCAGACTGGGCAAAGCCGAACCAGCCGACCAGATGGTGCGAAGGCTGTGGGACGGCGCCCAAGCGCTGCTGGCCTGACCATGTGCCCCCCTGCCGCTGGGCCGGCGGGCCAGGCTGTGCTATGGGTGGCGTCGGTCTGTCGGGGAGAGGTGATGCGGTTCCGGCTGCTGCTTGGACTGGTATTGGCGATGCTCGCGGCCCCGGCCGGGGCGGCCGATGCCCCGATCGTCACCGGTGGCCACGGCCATGCCATGGTGATCACCAAGGGGGATTTCCGCGACTGTCCCGACTGCCCGGAAATGGTGATCGTTCCGGCAGGCAAGTTCCTGATGGGGAGTCCGCCCCACGAACCCGGTCGCTTCGACCAGGAAGGACCGCAGCATCCCGTTTCGCTGCGCTGGTTCGCCTTGGGCAAATATGACGTCACCGTCGGCGAATTCACCGCTTTCGTCAAGGCCACCGGTTATGAGCCCGGCCCCTGCCTTTGGCCGCGCGACTCGACCTGGGATTCGCCGGGATTCACCCCGACCGATCCGGTTGTCTGCATCAATTGGGCGGATGCCCAGGCCTATATTGCCTGGCTGAACGGCAAGCTGCGGGATGACGCGACGGCGCCGGCCAAGGGTGACGGCCCCTACCGCCTGCCGAGCGAAGCGGAATGGGAATATGCGGCACGGGCGGGAACCACCACGGCCAGGTGGTGGGGCGAGGCGCTCGGCCAAGGCAACGCCAACTGCAATGGCTGCGGCAGCCGCTGGGACAATACGCGGCTCTCCCCGGTCGGCAGCTTCGGGCCCAACCCCTTCGGACTATACGACATCCTGGGCGATGTCTGGCAGTGGACCGGCGACTGCTGGAACGAGAGCTATGCCGGCGCGCCCACCGACGGCAGCGCCTGGAGCTCGGGAGACTGCAGCCGGCGGGTGCTGCGCGGCGGCTCCTGGAGCAACCTTCCCAAGATCATCCGCTCGGCCGCCCGCAGCTCGGAAGACGCCGGCAACCGGAGTTACGATTACGCCAGCTATGCCGGCTTCCGCGTCGCCATGACGCTGCCCTAGCCCCTATCCCGCGATGGACGATCAGTGGACGGCTTCGCGCGGATTGAAGCGGAGCGTCATGTCGCGAAAGGCGTCGCCGATACCCGGCGGCAATTGCAGGGGCGAGGCCACCTGCGCGGCGCGGCGCACGCTGTCGGCAAGCTGGCGATAGGCTGGATCGGTCGTATAGCGCGGGTCATCGACGATCTCGGCGCGGCTGACCGTTCCGTCGGAGCGCAGCACAAGATGCAGCGCGATCACCAGGTCGGCGGTCCCCAGCGTGGCCACGTCGAACTCCCAGTGGCGTTCGATCTCCGCCCGGATGAAATCCCTCACGCTGAGCGTGCCGCGCCGGCCGAGCGACCCGTCGCGCTCGGCCTGGGTGGACGGTGCCAGCCCGGTCTGTGGTGGCGCGTTGGAGGCCAGCACCGCCGGCCGGCGCAACATCCGCAAGGATTGCAGCATGGCGTCGAACGCATCGACCGGCGGCCGCGTCTTGCGCGGCGTGGCGGTGGCCGGCCGGCGGGGCTTCGCCGGTTCGGCCGCGACTCCCGGTAGCGGCACAGTCGGCGAAGGAGGAGGAGGCGCCGCCGACAACGCCGCCGCGGCAGGCGGCGTTTGCTGCCGCAGCCGATCCGCCTGCGCCAAACCCGCCGAGGCAATGCTCGTTTCGCCCAACGTCACCAGTTCGACCGGCAGCGGCGGCTCGGCCGGAGGCAGCGCCGGACTTGGCATGAAGAAGACCAGCAGCACCACCAGCCCATGCAGGACCAGCGAGCCGAGCATGCCCCAACCCATCCGGTTGGCGCGCCGGCGGCGCATCGACCGCCAGCGAACCCGGATCCTGACGACACTGCGCGAGATCGAACGCATCAAGCCCTACGCGATAAGGCCTCCATCCTACACGCGAATGCACGGCATTCCAGTGACGCAACCGTCCGCAATGGGGCGTTACGAATTGGGCTGGAAGGCGATATCGCCGGGAAATACCGGGTCGGCCAGGGGCTACCCTGCCCCTGGCCGCGATGACCCGGATTGGCCCGCTCGCGGGAACCGCTTGGCCCCCGGTCAGCCGATCAGCTGAGCCTGTTGGGTCGGGTTGAGCGTCTGGCCGGCGGCGCCGCTGCCCGACTGCAGGGCCTGCAACAAGTCCTGCGCGACCTGATTGGCCAGGGCCTGCAACGGATCCGCCGGCGCCGACGAAGTGGCGGTTGCCGCCGCCGAAGTCGATGGGCCGGCCGAAGCGACCGAGGTGGATGCGGCACCGGTGGCGGAGCCGTCGGTAGCCGCAGTTCCGCTGCTGGCCGACGCACCGGCGCCGGCACCGCCGGTGCTGCCCGATTCGAGCGCCTGCAGCAGATCCTGGGCAAATTGCGCGGCCGGAGACGACGTGGCCGAGCTGCCGTCGCTGCCACTCTGCGCGCCGCTATCGGCGGCCTCGGTCCGGTGGTGATGGTGGTGATGGTGGCCGCCCGACACCTGATTGGCGGCAGCCGTCGCGGCGCCGTCAGCGGCGACGGCCGTCGGAGCAGCGCCGGCACTGCCGGTCTGCGCCGTCTGCGATGGCGCGCTGGTGGCGGGGTCGGTTGCGGCGGGCGTCCCGCCACTGTTCTGCTGCTGCAGCAGCAGGCTCTGCAACTCGCTGGCCAGCTGCTGGAAGACGCTGGCCGAACCCTGGACGGCGGGGGCATTGGCCGTGGTGGTCGGGCTCGCCGCCGCCGCCGTCGTGGTCGGCTGCGAAGCCTGCGGTGGCGGCGCGTAGGGCTGCCAGGGATAGAGGGGCTGGTTTCCGGTAATGCTGTTAACCATGAGGGTCTCCAAGTGCATCAGGATGGCCGGAGCCCCACCAACGGCCCGGGGCTGCACGCCAAGCAAGGAGCGTGCCCACGAAAAACCCATGGTTTCCCGCCATTCCGGATCCAGCTGAACGACGCCGACGCGGCAATAAATGCCGCGGCGGCAAATCCTGCTCCTACGGTGCGCCGTCGGCCTTGCCGCGCGCCAGCGGCCAGAAGGCGAAGCCGTCGCCAGAGGCGACGATCACCGGGAAGGTGATTTGCCGCATCGCCAGACGACCCCCTGGCCGAGCTGGTTACATGTCGGGCTGGTTACATTGACAGTTCCCGGCGGCGGGTCTAGCGGGGATGTCCCGGTCGATGTTGAAATTGGAGGGCAGGCGTTGCTCACCTTGAGCCTGTAGGCTCGGGGTGTCGAATCCGCAAAGGAGAGCAACGCCATGAAGAAATCTACCACATTGGCCGCCGTCGTTCCGGCGACAA